>JADGCH010000081.1 GCA_015229115.1 Magnetococcales bacterium | reverse complement strand
GACCCATCCGCTGTTTGATACTGATCGCTTTGTGCGTGATCTCGAATCGATTTTAGAACAGGCGTGTTGCTCTGATCCTCTGCCACAAGATGCTATTCTGTCTTTGCTAGCCCAAGGCATCACACACCATCAGGCTAATCGTTACGATGAAGCCTTGCGTTGTTATGATCAAGTCATCCAGCAGACGCCCGATCAGGTCGCTGCCTGGAACAACAAGGGAGCACTGCTGCACCAACAGGGCTACCAGGATGAAGCAGCCCATTGCTACCGTCAGACCGTCACAATCCACCCCGATCATGCCGGTGCGTGGGGCAATCTCGGCATCCTGATGCTGGAACAGGGTCGCTACGATGAAGCCGCCGATTGTCTGCACCGATCCATTGTGTTACGACCCGATCATGCCGATAGCTGGTACAATCTTGGATCAACTACAGAAAAGCTGGGCCACTATGAGGAATCGGCCAACTGCTATCGCCAAGCCATTGCCCTCAAACCCTCTTACATCAAGGCTGTTGCCAGCTTATGCCATGTAGAACAGAAACTGTGTGACTGGCGTTCTTTCGACCAACTGCGTCAAATGCTGATTGAACCGGCCCTGGCTTGGCAAGCTGGACAGGATACACCTCCACCATCCCCGTTTCCCTTTCTGTCGATACCGAACATCACCGAAGCAGAGCAGCATCATATCGCTCAAGTCTACTGCCGTGACAAACAGCGTGGCATTCAGCCCTTGCCGGCTCGCGACAAAACCAATCCGGATGATCAACGTGACAGACGTCTACGGATTGGCTACCTGTCATCGGATTTTCGCACTCATCCGCTAGCATATCAAATGCTGGGCTTTTTCAAACGTCATGATCGTCACCGTTTTGAGATCTTTGCTTACTCACTGGGTCCAAACGATGGCAGCGTTTATCGTCGCCGCATTGAACAGGACGTCGATCACTTTGTCGATATTCGCCTCCTCAACGATCAGACAGCCGCTCAACGCATCCGGGATGATGGGATTGACTTGCTGATTGATCTCAATGGCTATACTAAAGGGTCACGGACCAGGATATTGGCTTACCGTCCAGCACCCGTGCAGATGGTGCATCTGTTTGCAATGAGCACTGATTACATTGATTATTTACTGACAGACCGTTTTTTTATTCCTCCTGATCGACAACGGATCTATGGTGAAAAAGTCGTTTATTTACCACATTGCGTAATACCAACCGACTGCGAGCAACTAATTGCGCCCACCACACCAGACCGCAAAGACCATGGATTGCCGCAACAGGGGTTTGTCTTTTGCAGCTTTAGCAATCACTACAAGATCGATCCTCATGTTTTTAAGGTATGGATGGACCTGCTAAAGGACGTACCTAATAGTGTTCTTTGGCTATCCGATGGACCGGGAAAAGCCAATTTACAGCATGCGGCAGTTGAAATGGGGGTGACACCCCACCGGTTGATCTTTGCACCACGTCTACCCGATAAGGCCGATCACCTCGCCCGTCACCGTTGGGCTGACTTATTTCTTGACACGCTCTATTACAATGCCCAGTCGACCGCTTGTGATGCCTTGTGGACCGGTGTACCTCTGCTGACCTGTCCGGGTGATACCTCTTTTGCTGCACGAGCTGGTGTCAGCCTACTGCATGCCGTTGGGCTGGAATACGAGGGGCTGATTGTTGACTCACTGGAACAATACCACGCACGAGCGCTGGAGCTGGCCACACATCCAGAGCAACTGGATCGCATTCGACAGAAACTATCGGCCAACCGCCTGACCCATCCGCTGTTCGATACCGACCGCTTTGTGCGTGATTTTGAGACCATCCTGGAGCAGGTATGGCAACAGCATAGGTCTGTTACAGCCACCGAGCATGTTGAAGACATGGATCTGCATCGCTGTCGGGCAGCCATCGAACAGCAACCTGACCATTACGACGCTTGGAACCGGTTGGGCACGCTCTTCAAGTTGAGACATGACTATGACCGATCCCTGAACTGCTATCAGCATGCCCTGACACTGAAACCGGATTGTGCCGATACATGGACCAACCTTGGCTTGCTGATGCTGCAGCAGAATCGTCATCGTGAAGCAGCAGAATTGTTCCGTAAGGCCATTGATTTCCAACCCGATCATGTGGAGGCCTGGATCAACCTGGGGTGCAGTCAGGGATGCAGCGGAGAAATCAGCAGTGCGTTGCACAGCTACCGTCAAGCCTTATCACTAGCTCCCGGTCATATCAGCACGGCAGCGCTGGTCAGTCATATTGAGCAAAGGCTGTGTGACTGGAGCCAGCTGGATACCTTGCGACAGCGGTTGATTGAGCCTGCCCTGTCATGGCAGCCAGCATCGGGTGAGCCACCGGCCCCCCTGCATTTTTTGGCCATGCCTGACATGACCGAAGCGGAGCAATTATCGATTGCCAAGGCCTTCTCACGTTATCAACAACAGGGAATCCAGCCTTTGGCGGCCCGATTCGAGGATCGTTGCATCAATGCTGGCTCAAGACGGTTGCGGGTTGGTTATTTATCCTGCGACTTCCACAATCATGCAACGGCTCACCTCATGGCAGGCCACTTCAAACGGCATGACCGCCACCGCTTCGAAGTGTTCGTTTACTCCTTTGGTCCTGACGATGGCAGCTGCTATCGCCAGCGTATCGAGCAAGGAACCGAGCACTTCATCGATATCAGGGCCATGAACACCCAACAGGCTGCGCAGCGGATCCTTGATGATCAGATCGATCTGTTGATCGACCTTAAAGGGCACACCAATAACAGCTGGCCCAAGTTATTGGCTCATCGCCCAGCACCGGTACAGATAGCCTATCTGGGCTATCCTGGCAGTATGGGAGCCGACTTTATCGGTTATACCCTGACCGACCGCTGGGTCACTCCCCCCAGCCAACAAGCTTATTACAGTGAAAAACTGATTGATTTACCTCACTGTTATCAGGTCAATGACTGCGAGCAGGAGATCGCTGCCACGACGGGATCCCGCAGTATCCACGGTCTGCCAGAACAGGGCTTTGTGTTCTGTTGCTTTAATGCCTACCACAAGATCGAACCGTGCATCTTTACCGTCTGGATGACGTTACTGCAATCGTTGCCAGAAAGTGTGCTGTGGTTGATGGATGGCAGCGGAAAAGCTAATCTGCAACAGGCCGCCATTCAGCAGGGCGTCGATCCGGACCGGCTGGTCTTCGCACCCCATTTACCCAAACCCGACCATCTGGCGCGCCATCGCTGGGCCGATCTGTTTCTCGACACGCTTTATTATAATGCTCACACCACGGCCAGCGATGCCCTGTGGGCAGGCGTGCCGCTGCTTACTTGTCCAGGTCAGACTTTTGCATCACGGGTCAGCCTCAGTTTGCTACATGCCGTAGGGCTGGAACAGGAAGGTCTGATCGTTGACTCGCTGGAGCAATACCAGGCACGGGCGCTGGAACTGGCCACCCATCCGGAGCAGCTGGCATACATCCGACAGAAATTGTGGGCCAACCGCCTGACTCATCCGCTGTTTGACACCGACCGCTTTGTGCGCGATTTTGAGGCAGCACTGGAACGGATATGGGTCGACTGGCAGTCTCAAAACCATTTTACCATGGCTGTTGCTCACCATCGAGAAAACCATCTGGACCAAGCCAGGCTGTGTTATCAGCAAGCCATCGCCTACAATCCGGACCATGCCGATGCTTACAACAACCTGGGCGCTCTGTACCACCAGCAACAGCAATGGTCCGAAGCCATCGAATGCTTCCAGAAGAGCGTCACACTTTTACCAGATTACGCCGAAGCGTGGTTCAATTTGGGCGTGCTGATGGCACAACAACAGCGTTATGACGATGCTTTCCGCTGCTATCACCAGGCTACCACCCTCCAGCCTGATTACGTCGACGCCTGGCATAACCTCGGTGTACTGCAACAGCAGCAACGACATCATGACGAAGCGATCACCCTTTACAACCGGGTCCTTGAACTCCAACCCGACCACATCCAGGCCCACACCAATCTGGGCGCACTATTACGACAACAGCAACGTTATGACGAAGCAGCCGACCACTATCGTAGGGTATTGGCCATCCAGCCGGATCATATCAATGCCTGGTACAACCTGGGTACGCTGATGAGTCAACAGCATCAGCCCGATCAAGCAGAACGCTGTTATCGCAAGGTGATTGAACTGGAACAGAATCATGCTGACGCCTGGTACCGCCTCGGATCGCTGTTACAGGAGAGCGGAAACCTTGATGAGGCCACCTATCACTACCGACAGGCTGTTGCTATCAAGCCCGATCGTGCCAACGGTTGGTATCAGCTTGGGCTTGTTCTGGAACAACAGTATCGCCATGAAGAAGCGCTGAGATACTACCGGCAAGCCATCACGATCGATCCGGGTTGCATCGCGGCAACTGTTCTGCTGGTCTATGGGGAGCAGAAGGGATGTGATTGGCGCTCGTTAGATCAGTTGCGTCAGCGGATGGTGGAACCGGCTCTTGCCTGGCAAAAGGACAGTGGCATCTTACCACCGATACCATTTCCATTCCTGTCCATACCGGATATAACCGAGGCAGAACAGCAACGTATTGCCCAGAATTTTTCGCGCTATATCCAACAAACCATCCAGCCCTTACCGGACGTCTGTTGCCCCGACAGCCGTGTTGACACGAAAAACCGGCGACTGCGCATTGGCTATCTATCGTCCGATTTTCGCAGTCATGCCATAGCCCACCTGATCACAGGCCATTTCAGACGGCACGACCGCCACCGATTTGAAGTATTCGCTTATTCATCGGGTCCGGATGACGGCAGTATCTATCGTCGGCGTATTGAGCAGGATGTCGACCACTTCATCGATTTAGTAGCATTGAGTGATCAAGAAGCGGCCCATCGTATCCGAAACGATGCGATTGATCTACTGATCGATCTGAATGGTTACACCCAAGGATCACGAACCTTGATACTGGCCTACCGTCCAGCACCGGTACAGGTAGCCTATCTGGGTTATCCTGGCAGTATGGGAGCCAACTTTATCGGTTATGCCCTGACCGACCGCTGGGTCACTCCCCCCAGCCAACAAGCTTATTACAGTGAAAAACTGATTGATTTGCCTCACTGCTATCAGG
Organism: Magnetococcales bacterium; assembly: GCA_015229115.1. Taxonomy (GTDB): domain Bacteria; phylum Pseudomonadota; class Magnetococcia; order Magnetococcales; family JADGCH01; genus JADGCH01. The sequence goes on along the minus strand of JADGCH010000081.1, from coordinate 3,836 downwards.
TCAATGACTGCGAGCAGGAGATCGCTGCCACGACGGGATCCCGCAGTAGCCACGGTCTGCCAGAACAGGGCTTTGTGTTCTGTTGCTTTAATGCCTACCACAAGATCGAACCGTGCATCTTTACCGTCTGGATGACGTTACTGCAATCGTTGCCAGAAAGTGTGCTGTGGTTGATGGATGGCAGCGGAAAAGCTAATCTGCAACAGGCCGCCATTCAGCAGGGCGTCGATCCGGACCGGCTGGTCTTCGCACCCCATTTACCCAAACCCGACCATCTGGCGCGCCATCGCTGGGCCGATCTGTTTCTCGACACGCTCTATTATAACGCTCATACCACGGCCAGCGATGCCTTGTGGGCAGGCGTGCCGCTGCTTACTTGTCCAGGTCAGACTTTTGCATCACGGGTTGGCCTGAGTCTGCTGCATGCCCTTGGCATGGAAAACGAGGGTCTGATCGTTGACTCGCTAGGGCAATACCAGGCACGGGCGCTGGAGCTGGCCACGCATCCAGAACAGCTGGCACGCATCCGGCAGAAACTATGGGCCAATCGACTGACCTATCCGCTGTTCGACACCGACCGCTTTGTGCGCGATTTTGAGACGGCACTGGAACAGATATGGGCTGATTGGCAGTCCAACAGCCATTTTGCCATGGCTGTTGCCCACCATCAAGAGAACCGTCTGGACCAAGCCAGGACGGGCTATCAACAAGCCATCAACTGCAACCCGAAACATATCAAGGCTCATATCAACCTGGGTGTACTGTTGCGGCAACAGCAACGTTATGACGAGGCAGCTGATCACTACCGTCAAGCGCTAGCCATCCAACCGGATCATATCAACGCTTGGTACAACCTGGGCGTGCTGATGACCCGGCAGCAGCAGCCCGATCAAGCAGCGCAATGCTACCGTCAAGTAATTAAACTGGACCAGAATCACACCGACGCCTGGTATAACCTCGGGTTGCTGCTACAAGGGAGCGGACGCCTTGACGAGGCTATCCATCATTATCAGCGCACCCTTACCCTTCAAGCCGATCATGCCAACAGCTGGTATCAACTTGGGCTTGCTCTGCAGCAACAGCGGCGCCCTGAAGAAGCGCTTGAGCACTATCGAAAGGTCGTCCAGATCCAACCGGATTATATCGCGGCAACCGTGCTGCTGGTTCACGATGGGCAGAAGGCGTGTGATTGGCGCTCGTCAGGCCAGTTGCGTCAGCAGATGGTCGAGCCGGCTCTTGCCTGGCAGAAAGACAGCAACACGCCACCACCATCTCCGTTTCCCTTCCTGTCCATACCGGATGTCACCGAAATGGAGCAGCAACACATCGCCCGCAATTTTGCGCGCCATATCCAGCAGGATATCCGGCCGTTACCGGTCCACGGCCATGACAGATCTGTTAGCCTGGACAATCAGCGACTGCGTCTTGGTTACCTATCGTCCGATTTTCGCAACCATGCCGTTGCCCATCAAATGTTGGGAATTTTCAAACGTCACAATCGCCATCGCTTTGAAGTATGGGCCTATTCATCCGGGCCGGATGATGGCAGCCGCTACCGTCGACAGATTGAAGAGGATGCTGATCATTTTATCGATATAGGGTCACTCAGCGATCAGGATGCAGCTCGGCGCATCAGTGACGATCACATTGACCTATTTCTGGACCTCAACGGTCACACCGCCGGTGCGCGATTGGCCCTGTTGGCTCATCGTCCGGCGCCCGTACAGATCAGTTGGCTCGGTTATCTTGGCACCATGGGCATCGACTGTATCGACTATGTGGTGACAGACCGATTGGTGACGCCGATCAGCCAGCAATGCTGCTATGATGAGAAATTCCTTTATATGCCACACAGCTTTATGGTGAGTGACTGCGAACAGGAGATTGCAGCTACAACGAGTCACAGGAGTGATCATGGTCTGCCCGAACAGGGCTTCGTATTCTGCTGTTTTAACGCCCATTACAAGATCGGACCGGCCATCTTTGCTGTCTGGATGGCGCTGTTACAGAACGTTCCTGGTAGCGTGCTGTGGCTGGCGGACAGGTCAGGTCGGGCCAACTTGCAGCGTATGGCAACGGAACAGGGCGTCATGCCGGAACGACTGATTTTTAATCCGCCTATGTCCAAACCGGATTATTTAGCTTGTTATCGTCACGCCGACCTGTTTTTCGACACGCCCACTTACAATGCTGGAGCAACGGCTAGCGGTGCACTATGGATGGGTGTGCCGGTACTAACCTGCCCTGGCCAGACCTTTGCTTCCCGTGTTGGCTTGAGCTTGCTGCATGCCGTTGGGCTGGAACAGGAGGGTCTGATTGTTGACTCGCTGGAACAGTATCAAGCACGCGCTCTGGAGCTAGCCACCCACCCGGAAGAACTGAACCGCATTCGACAGAAATTATGGGCCAATCGCCTCACGCATCCGCTGTTCGATACCGACCTTTTTATGCGTGATCTTGAAACAGCCCTGGAACAGGCATGGCGTGACAAGATTTCCTTAGGGACCTATCAATTCAAGCGTCCGTGAGCCCCAGTCCAGTACGGCGATGCGCTGAGTCATTCGGTCAGCCAGTGCGCTAAACTCCTTACGTAGAACACCTGCAGAAAAAGCGTTGAGAAAACGTGCCTTCAGTTCTGCCCGGGCCCGATCCACGCCAATCTCGTCGTAGGGGACGGAGGCCAGCAACAGAAAACCATCGTCCGGAATACGGCCTGCTTTCATATTGCCTTCGATAATGGCCGCTGCCTTGCGCAGTGGGTCAGCCAGATCGGGACTGTAGGGGCCAATAATCAGGGCAAGATTGGGAGTGTGCAGGAAATCAAAGCCACGCCCCAGACAAATCATCCATTCGTGATGTTCGATTGCGAGGAGCCGTTCGTTACGCTCGGTCTGTGTGCGCACCAGTGCGATATGCTCAAGGTTGCCACGCAGTAGAGGCAGCAGATCGGCCTGCATCTGTGCCGGCATGTCTGGCAACAGCTCAGCCAGTCGTGGTTCCAGAGTGGCCGAATCACGAGCAGAAAAGGTTGCCAGATCAAGCGTAGCCATACCGGGGCCATGAATGATCAAAGCCTCTTCGTCTGTTTCAAAACCGCATACCAGCGGATAGACGGTATTATGGCCGCTACCAAAGATATGCTCCACCTGGAGACGGATGGTGTGCGTATGGGCTATTGCTGCGGCTGTGTCGTAATGGAAACCAGCACAGCCACGCCCAGGATCACCTTTTGACCAGTGGTAAGTGATCAGAAACAGCACTCTCCGCCCAGCACTGATCATACGCGAGACATGATGAGCCAAAACCTCACCCAGATGAGGCCATCCCAAGTCAAACATACCGCCAAGATTGCGGAAAGGCATTAGAATGCCAGCGGGACTGTTGGTAGCAACGGGAATATTAATACGGCCATCCATACATTTCAGCACGACAATGGCGGTAGGATGCTCAGCGAGGTAACGCTGCCGCGCTAGCCACGCTTCCGGACTGCGAAATGTCTCGCCATGGCGACGCGCCAGATCGAACAGCCAATCGATGCGGTCTGAGATGGGTTGGTGATGGATACCGGTCATGGTTGGCACATTTTTGCGCCCCTCACCCTGCCCTCTCCCACAAGGGGAGAGGGTAAGACGGATCACCTCACGTCTCCCCTCTCCACCTGTGTGAGAGGGGTTGGGGGGGTGAGGGTAATTAACTACCTATTCTTCGGTACCAGATCGTGATGGGCCCGCTTGAAGGTGGTCCATTCACCGGTCTTGGGATCAATGCGGCTGTTGACGAAGCACTTCCAGTTCACTTCATCAACAAAATCGTAATCCTTGTTGTAGTAGAAACCA
>JADGCH010000080.1 GCA_015229115.1 Magnetococcales bacterium | reverse complement strand
GTTGTTTCCACCAGATTCTGTGTGAGGGCGGGCTTAAACTGCTCATGCTGCAACTGGTATAAATGAGACTGATGATCAGTGGCTTGCCTCGCAGTACTGATAGGGCAACCGGCTGTCCCTGCCGATCGGTCAGGGTTACATCGGCCAGATTTCGACCGATAGCGGCTTGACTACGTTGCAGCGCTTGATCGATATCGTAGGAACTGGAAGCAGAAGCATGGGCGGCAGTGACCACAACGATGCAAAACCAGGTCAGGGTGCTAAAACTGGCGTATCTGTACATCAGCGATGGCTCCTGCCAGCATGAGGCCTAATTGCAGCAGCGAGGCGCGAAAACTGCTGTAGGCGTGTGCCTTGTCGGTACAGCGTACCAGCTGGATGGCACGCCACAGAAAAAACAGCCCACCACTGGCTGCCGCCAGCAGATAGGTCCAACCCATGCCGAACAGCAGCGGCAGCAGCGATACTAACAGCAGCAGCAACGTATGTCCCAGAACAATGCGGGCGGTAGCCCGGTTGCCGATGATGACTGGCAACATCGGCAGAGCAGCACGGACAAAATCGGCATGCAGGGCGATGGCAAGGCTCCAGAAATGGGGCGGTGTCCACAGGAACAGGATCAGGGCAAACAACAGCGGCAGAGGTTGCGACAACGGCGGGGCTACCATGGTTGATCCAGCCAGTACAGCAAAACTGCCGGCTAACCCACCGATGACAATATTGAGCCAAGTACGTCGTTTGAGCCAGATGGTATAAACCACGGCGTAGAAAAAAGCCCCAAGAAAGGTAAACAGGGCTGGCCAGAAACCAGACACCCAGCCCAGCAGCAACACCGGAATCGTCAGCATCAGGATCGACAGCACCAACCAGCGTGGATGATGCTGTAACACTCCGGTGACGAACGGACGTGATTGGGTACGCTGCATCAGGGCATCGATATCATGGTCATAATAGTGATTAAAGCAACCGACTGCTGCCGAGGATAACAGAATGACAACAATCAGCAACAGGATATGGGACGGCTCCGGTGTGCGACCGGATGCGATATGGATACCCGCCAGGGCTGTCGCGGCGATTGCCACACCGATACGAGGCTTGGACAGGACGATAAACGATTTGATCTGATGGATCATGTGCGTAGCCGTCAAAAAAATGGGGGGAGTCAACAACTCCCCCTTGCAGAAATAATCTTTACCGATATCTAGCCAAGAGGCCACACCGAAGCGAGGTATTTGGCATTGATGAAGAAGTAAACCACAAAAGTGGCCAGAAACACCAGGGCCATGACAAACGTCCCATTGGCATGAACATGTTGTTCGGTGCTGCTGGGTTCGGCAGGGGCCATGGCTAGCAACTCCGGACGGGTTACCTGGTAGCTGGAGGGTGACAGATAAGCACCAAAGCTGGAGAATAGAGAAGCCCCTCCATCAAGGCGTTTACCGAATACCAGCGAGCCAACCGCGATCACACAGTAGGCAGCACCGCCCACAGCGGCCAGCAAGCCACCCAGACCAGCGATTCCCATCATGGTGACGGCCATACCGGGGAACTCAAATCCCTTGATCATAGCGTCAGCAAAGCTGATATCCCAGTGACGCCGCGGCACACCCAGTGTACCAGCGCCCAACATGAACAGAATCAGCAACAGCATACCGCCAGTGAAGATGTAGGGTTGCCATTTGGCCAGTTGCGGCAGAATCAGTTCACGCCGGAACAGCACCGGAATCAGGAAGTAGGTGATGGCCATGAAAGCCAGCGTGGTACCAACGGCCACGGTAGCATGGAAGTGACCTGGTACAAAAATGGTGTTGTGGATGATCAGGTTGATCTGCTCAGTACCCATGACCACACCGGTAATACCACCGATGAAACCAAATACGATTAGCGACAGGAACATGCCGGAAAAGGCCGGATTGTCCCATGGCGCCTTCTGCAGCCACTCAAACAGGCCATTGTTGAAGCCCTTCTTGCGCTGGGCCACTTCGATGGAGCCCGGAACAGTCAGACCATGAATCATGCTCGCCAACACCGCCAAGTACATGGCATAACTGGTGTTGAACACTTTCCAGGTTGAACTGATGCCCGGATCGGCCAGCAGATGGTGAGCAGAGGCCAGTTGCAGGAACAGGATGTAGAGCAGGAATGCCGTGCGGCTGACCTTCTCTGACATGGGTTTGGCGCCGAATACCACGGCCGAGATGGCATACCAGATGGCCACATGAGCCGAGACGTTAATCTGCTGCGATGAGTGGCCTAACGCCCACCAGATGTTGCGATACATCAACGGATCAATGTAGCTGATCAGTCCCATCGACCAGAGCAGGGTCGGAATCAGGATGATGGCTCCGGAAGCGATGGTAAAGATGGCGATGATGCAGGCCGTCAGGGCACCAAAAGTAACCAGGGGAATCGAACCTTCATAGGTCTTCTCTTCCTTGGCAATGACCAGCGTTCCCAGAAAAATGAAACAGGCCAGCAGAGCACCAACAGCGAACAGAATCAAGCCGAGATAGAAGATCGGTTCGGCTTGCATCGGTACGTAAGAGGTGAACATGACGCTGGAATTGCCCCGGAAAATGGCCACCGTGGTCATGATCGAACCGACCAGCATCAGGATGAAACCCAGCCATCCGATCATGGGAGTGGCTGGTCGCACCCGTAGCAGCGTGGACGAGGCGAAGTAGAGTACAGCAATTTCGAAGAAAATGACCCAGAAAATCAGGATGGCTGTCCCGTGGGCGGTCAGCATCATGTAAAATGTCTCGGCGCTCAGCAGGTGAATCGATGGCGCACGGGTCAGGGCAATGAAAATACCGAGAATACCACCAAGCAGCAGGAAGACGACACCCAGTACTGCATGGGCTTTCATCAGGGACTCGGCGGTTTTATGAAAATAGAGACCGGTTGTCGGACACTGTCGAAACAGGGCGTTGGCCATGAATGAAACTCCTCCGTGACGGATGTGAACCACTATTTTTTAACGTAAATCTTGCCAAGCATGGTGTGGTGACCAACACCGCAGAACTCATTGCAGACGACCCCAAACTCGCCTTCCTGATCGGGAGTGACGGTGACAACCGTCTCGTAGCCGGGAAGAATCTGTAGATTGATGTTGACCGGTTGGAGGGAGAAGCCATGCTGCCAGTCCAGTGACGAGATATGGAAGCGGTAGCTCTTACCCTTCTGCAGTTCGAGGATAGGCCACCACTGCCACAACCGGGCTATGAAGTAAACGTCACTGCCTGGTGGTGGAGCAACCACCGGAATTTTGTCAGCGGTTTCAGTGCGCACGGTATATTTATTGACCATCTCCTGCGCTTTCTTTTCAAACATCTGCGGAGTGGTCTTATAGGACTCGTTGGACAGGTTCTGCTTGCCGTAGATATGCCAGTAGGGCATCCACAGGAACAGGATCAGCGCCCAGGCCAAGGCAACGATGATCCAGATTCCTTCGATACGGTCAATCGGTTGTTTCCACCAGATTCTGTGTGAGGGCGGGCTTAAACTGCTCATGCTGCAACTCTCCAGTTCACGGACTAGCGATCGGAATGGTGACAATTTCCATGATGCCCCAGACGATGTAAAACACCGTTGGCATCACGACGCCTAGAAAAAGCAGCAAGAAAGGATTGTCCAGCACTTTCTGCCAGACCGGAATAGGTTCCTGGTCGGTGACATTGTTTCCCATCGTTCTTTCATCTCCTCAACTTGGGGACCTGTTTGTTGTTGAAATCGCGCATGACCACCATTGTGGAACATTGAGCGACCAACATAGCAGATTATTCCGAGATGAAATTGACGCAGGTCAATATGGAGGCTTTTTTTGAATCTTTTGAATCTATGGGGAGTTGAATCTGGTAGCGAGGGGGGGACTTGAACCCCCGACCTACGGATTATGAATCCGCCGCTCTAACCGACTGAGCCACCTCGCCATCCTCTGAAGTGGCCTAATACTAGGGCTGGAACGGGTTGTTGTCAACCTGTTTTTTTGGACGATTGCTCCTTGACTAACAGGACTCAACTGGTAGACAATAGCAGATGCGGTTCATGACAAGTCGCAAAGTGGATAATCGATCATTCTTTATCAGGGTTGAAGAGAGGGCAGGTGTATGGCAGTCCGCATTCGGTTGCAGCGCAGGGGATCCAAAAAACGTCCGGTCTATGCCATTGTTGCAGCGGAACAGACCATGCCGCGCGATGGGCGGTTTCTGGAGAAACTGGGCGTCTATGACCCACGTCAGGAGGCCAATAAGGCCACTGTTCGTGGAGAGCGGCTGGCCTACTGGCTGGGGGTTGGGGCGAGAATGAGTGACACGGTCGCGGCCGTGTTGAAGAGGGAGGGGCTGCTGCCCAATGTCCAGGCCGGGTGAACGCTGGCTGGTCGTTGGTCGCATTGTTGCTGCCTTTGGCATACGGGGAGAGGTGCGGGTACGTTCCTCGACAGGGCAGCTTGACCGGTTGTTGAACGCTGACTGCTGGCACATCGGTACCGCTGAGCAGGATCGGGTACCCGTCAAGCTGGTGTCCGGTCGCATGCAGGGAGCTGGGCTGATCGTCTCGGTCGAGGGGGTTGTCAACCGCAACCAAGCCGAAGCCTTGGTCGGCCAGTCTTTGTGGCTGCCGCGCTCGCAATTGCCTGAACTGACCGATGAAGATGAGTTTTACTGGTGTGATCTCATCGGTTGCCAAGTGCAAACGGAAGAAGGTCTGCCTTTGGGTCGTGTGGTAGAGATGATGGCCACCGGAGCCAACGACGTGCTGGTGGTTCACAACGAGGAGGGGGTCGAGAGGCTATTGCCTATGACCGCTGAGGTGGTGCGTCAGGTTGATCTGGATGGACGGGTGTTGCGAGTCTGGCTGATGCCAGGCCTGTAGCGTCTGGCCTGTGATGGCTGGATTATCGTGCACATTACCGTTTTGACGTTGTTTCCTGACATGCTGTCCGGGCCCTTGAGCGGATCGCTGTTGCTGAAGGCGCGTCAGAATGGCTTGTTGTCGATTGATCTGGTGCAGCTGCGCGATTTTGCTGCTAACCGGTACGGTCAGGTCGACGACAGGCCCTATGGGGGTGGTCCTGGCATGGTCATCAGGGCCGATGTCGTGGCGCATGCGCTCAATCACGTACTAGCCGGTCGGCCGGGACATGTGGTTTATGTGTCGCCGCAGGGCAGGCAATTGACGCAGTCGGATGGTCAGCGTCTAGCCGGGCTGGACCATCTGGTGCTGTTGTGTGGTCACTACGAAGGCATTGATGAACGGGTCGTGGCGGCTCGGGTCGATGAAGAGATTTCGATCGGTGATTTTGTTCTGACGGGTGGCGAAATTCCAGCGTTGGTCATCATTGACATGTTGGCACGTTGGCTGCCTGGCGTTGTGGGCGATAGCGCCAGTGTCGAGGGGGATTCTTTTTCCGCTGGGAGCGGGGGGATACTGGACTACCCCCATTATACCCGTCCGGCGCAGTGGCAGGGGGTGTCACCGCCAGCGGTTTTGTTGTCCGGTCACCATCAGGCGATTGCCTCCTGGAGGAGGCGGCAGTCTTTGTTGCGTACGCTGATTCGTCGTCCTGATCTACTGACTGATGCGCCACTCAGCCGGCCAGAGCGGTCGTTGTTGACCCTGCTGGCGCAATCTCTGGATGAGATGGTCCCTGATGAGATAGAATGAGTAAGTAACGTTATTTTTTGAGGGTGTGTATGATGAATGTACTTCAGCAGTTTGCAGCAGATCAGATCAACCGGGAAATGCCCCATTTCAGTGCAGGCGATACGCTGCGAGTGCACGTCAAGGTAGTCGAAGGCAGTCGTGAGCGTATTCAGGTCTACGAGGGAGTGTGCATTGGGCGCCATAACGATGGCATTAGCTCGACCTTTACCGTGCGTAAGGTCTCTTTTGGCGAGGGCGTCGAGCGTATCTTCCCGCTCTATTCTCCCAGGGTGGAAAAGGTCGAGGTGATGCGCCGCGGTGATGTGCGCCGTGCCAAGCTTTATTATCTGCGTGGCCGTTCCGGCAAGGCAACCCGTATTCGCGAAAAGAGGGACGAACGCCCGACGGCCAAGCGCTGATTCGGACCGATTCTCCGTTATCCACCGGTTACTGTTGTGTCCCGGTGGATAACAAGCTTCAAGTCTGTTCGTGCGTTACTCGCTGGTGACGGCCAGCGTCACATCGCGGCTGCCAGCACTGCGGGTAATGATGCCGACCGAAATGAGGTCAACGCCGGTTTCGGCCACCTCGCGTACATTATCCAGCGAGATGTTGCCGCTTACTTCGAGCAGTGCCCGGCCGCTGGCTAGGGCCACTGCCTGACGCAGGGTCGGCAGGTCCATGTTGTCAAGCAGAATGATATGGGCTCCGGCCTCCAGCGTCTCACGTACCTGCTCCAGCGTATCACACTCCACCTCAATGCGGTGCAGATGGGACACACCCTCGCGACAGCGCCGAACGGCCTCCTTGATGCTGCCAACAATGGCAATGTGGTTGTCCTTGATCAGGATACCATCATCCAGCCCCATGCGGTGATTATAGCCGCCACCAATGCGCACGGCATATTTTTGCAGCAGTCGCAGCCCCGGAGCCGTTTTGCGGGTGTCGACGATATGGGCATGGGTTCCTGTTACTTTCTCGACAAAGCAGCGCGTCAGGCTGGCTACCGCCGACAGATTCTGGAAAAAATTAAGCGCCACCCGTTCGGCCGTCAGGATGGCTCGGGCCGGACCACGCACACTACATATTTCGTTACCAGCCAGAGCGCCGCTACCGTCCGGCAGGTGGGGCATGATGCGAACGCGGCTATCAACGGCGCGAAACACTTCGGAAAAAACTGGCAAACCGCAAACGACCATATCTTCGCGTGCTACCAGTACCGCCTTGATTTCCCGTCCAGAGTCGATCAGGGCATTGGTGGTGATATCACCACGACCGATATCCTCCGCCAAGGCATTGTGTACGATTTCTGCCCAGGAAGGGTAGTGGTTGATCATGATTGAGCCTCCAGCCGCTGCAAGCGCGACACAGCTTCCAGCAAGCCCGCTTTTTTTGTTGTTAATTCCTGCTGACGTGCCCGCTCCTTGTCGATCACTTCCGGCTTGGCCTTGTCAAGGAAGGCACTGTTGGCCAGTTTGCCGCTGCAGCGGTCCAGCTCCTGTTCCAGTTTGCGCAGGGTCTTGTCGAGACGGTTTAACTCAACCGCTGGATCAATCAGACCTGCCAGAGGTACAAACAGACGCAACCCCTCCAGCACCGCTGTGGCACATCCATCGGGCGGTTCATCCTGCCAGGGTTGCCAGTTGGCAATACGTCCCAACGGCCGAATCAGGGCATCGTGATGACTGAGACGGGCCAAGCAGGAGGCTTCTCCCTGGACCAGCACCTCGATTTCCTGTCCGGGAGGGACATTCATTTCACCACGAATATTGCGCACAGCCGTGACGAAAGCGATGACGGCAGCCATTTCAGTTTCAGCCTGTTCGTGGATCCAGAGCGGCATTTTCTGCGGCCAGGGCGCCAGCATGATGCTTTCTCCGGACAGCCCCACCAGCGGGGCTATTTTCTGCCACAACTCCTCGGTGATGAAGGGCATCAGCGGGTGCAGCAGCCGCAACGACTGTTCCAGTACGGTACCCATGGTATATTGCACCGCCTGACGCAGTTCCGGTGCTGTAGTCGGTCCGTACAGAATGGGCTTGCTCAGTTCCAGATACCAGTCGCAGTATTCACCCCACAGAAACTGGTACAGCTCGCCGGCCGCATCATTGAAACGGTAGTCGAAAAAAGCCTGCTCGACAGAGACAATCAGCCGCTGCAATCTTGATACGATCCAGAGGTTGGGCCAGTGATGCGGCATGGTATGCAGCCAGTCACTGGTCGATACAATGGGCGAGTCAGCCAGGTGCATCAGCACAAAACGACTGGCATTCCACAGCTTGTTGCAGAAATTGCGGTATCCTTCAATACGTCCCAGATCGAATTTGATATCGCGTCCCTGCGTTGCCAGACTAGCCATGGTGAAGCGGAGCGCATCGGTACCAAAAGTGGCCATACCAGCCGGATACTCCTGGCGTGTCTGCTGTGCGATGCGTTCAGCCAGGTGAGGCTGCATCATGTCGCGGGTTCTCTTGGCCACCAGATCATCCAGGGTAATACCATCGATCAGATCAAGGGGATCAATGATATTCCCCTTGGATTTGCTCATCTTGTTGCCTTCGGCGTCACGGATCAAACCGGTGACGTAGACCTCATGGAAGGGCACCTTGCCAGTAAAATGCAAACCCATCATGATCATACGGGCTACCCAGAAGAAAATGATATCAAACCCGGTTACCAGTACCTGGGTCGGATAGTAACGCTTCAGTTCCGGAGTGGTTCTGGGCCAGCCAAGTGTTGAAAAGGGCCACAGCGCTGAAGAAAACCAGGTATCGAGCACATCGGGATCGCGCGTTAGCTTGACCGGCCGGCCGTAATGTTCGGCTGCCCACTCATAGACTTCCTCTTCACAGCGGCAAACAAACAGGTGTCCATCGGGTCCATACCAAGCTGGGATGCGGTGCCCCCACCAGATCTGACGTGAAATACACCAGTCCTGAATGTGACGCATCCACTCAAAGTAAGTTTTGCTCCACGACTCCGGTACAAAACGAATATCACCTTGTTCAACAGCGCGAATAGCCTTTTCAGCCAAGGGAGCAGTACGGACAAACCACTGATCGGTCAGGTAAGGTTCAACAACAGCATGGGTGCGATCGCCGCGCGGTACCATCAGGCGGTGCGGCTCAACCCGATCCAGCAATCCCAGCTCTGTCAGATCATCGATAATGCGTTGGCGGGCGGTATAGCGATCCATGCCACGATAAGCCTTGGGCGCGTTATCGTTGACGGCAGCGTCGGCTGTGAAGATATTGATGACAGCCAAGTCGTGACGTCGCCCGACTTCGTAGTCATTGAAATCGTGCGCCGGAGTAATCTTGACACAACCGGAGCCAAACTCGGGTGTGACGTAGGTATCGGCAACAATGGGAATGAGCCGGTCGCTCAGCGGTAACCGTACCATTTTGCCGATCAGGGCACGGTAACGATCATCTTCAGGATGGACGGCAACAGCGCTATCTCCCAACATGGTTTCCGGTCGCGTTGTTGCGACCACGACAAAACCATCCCCATCAGCCAGTGGGTAGCGCAGATGCCATAACGATCCTTCTTCCTCCTCGGAAATGACCTCCAGATCAGAAAGGGCTGTATGCAGCACCGGATCCCAGTTGACCAGTCTCTTGCCACGATAGATCAATCCATCGCTGTAGAGACGGACAAACGCTTCCGTAACAGCCTGTGACAGCTCGCGGTCCATGGTGAAGCACTCGCGCTGCCAATCGCAGGAAGCGCCCAGCCGGCGCAGCTGACGCGCTATGGTA
>JADGCH010000007.1 GCA_015229115.1 Magnetococcales bacterium | reverse complement strand
TACCATTGTGGCCAATGGCAGCTGGAGTATCGATGCCTCGGTGGTGCCGGACGAATACTCATCCCATACCTATGTGCGTTTTGCCATGATGGACAGTGCGGGTAATCTGGGCCTTTCTTCCGATGCCGTGGCCCTGCGCCTTGATAGCACGCCGCCCCTTGTACCGAGTGATCTGGATCTCAGCGATGATGACGATGATGGCGAATTTGACAACGACAACCAGACCAGTCGGACGCGTGACCTGACCATCAATGGTGGTTCTGGCGAACAGGACAACAGTATTACCCTGTTTGATGACAAGAACGACAACAGCAGGATGGATAGTGGTGAACAGCTGATTGATATCCGCAACATCAATGGCGATGGTTATTGGAGTGGTGATGTCACTCTGGCCTTGGGCAGGCATAACCTGCGCGCTTTTCAGACCGATCTGGCGGGTAACATCAGTGGCTTGTCGACCGCTTTTGTGCTGCGAGTGACCAGTGGTGACACAGCCTTGGCCGCGGCTCCGGTCATCACCGCGCTGGCAGCTGCCGATGACAGTGGTAGTAGCAGCAGCGATCGTATCACCAACAAGACATCGGCGTTGACTCTGTCGGGTACCGGTCAGAGTGGCCAGCCGCTGGTGCTGTTCCAGGATGGCAATTACGATGATATTCCGGACAGTAACGAGAAGATCGCCACCGTCAACCTGGCGGCGTCAAGCTGGAGTACTGATGTTGCGCTGGCACCGGGTAACTATCAGATCAAGGCATTCCAGATTGATGGCGAGGGTCACAACAGCCAGGTGTCCGATCCATTGTTGTTGATCATTGATACCGCCGTTGTTGCCCCGGCTGGTCTGGATCTGGCTGACAGTGACGACACCGGTCCGTCCAATAGCGATAACATCACCAGGCAGTCCAGCTCCCTGACCATCCAGGGTAGCTCGGAAGAAGAGAATGCCATCGTGACACTGTTCGATGACAAGAACGGTAACGACATCGTCGATAGTGGTGAATCGGTTGGCACCAGCACGACCACAGGGGGTGGCTGGAGTGCCGATATCAGCCTAGTGGCGGGCAGTCACCTCATTAAGGCCCTTCAGGTCGATGCGGCTGGTAACCGTAGCGCTATTTCGGCGCCCCTGCGTCTGACCGTCGATACCGTTGCGCCTGCGCTGCCTTCGACGTTGGATTTAGCGGCCGGTGATGACGACGGTGCCTCAAAGAGTGATAACATCACCAGCCAGACCAGTGGTCTGACCATCAGCGGCGGTAACGGTGATGTGGGATCGACCTTGATCGTTTTTGATGACCAGACCTCCAGCGGTACCGTTGGTGTGATGGATGCCGGTGAGGCGCTGGCGACCATCAGCGTCACGGCGACCAATTGGAGTGCTGATATTGATTTATCGCTCGGTAGCCATGTCATCAAGGCCATCCAGAGCGATCTGGCGGGCAACAGCAGTGGCGTCAGCAGCGCCTTGGGCCTGATGGTGGTAACGGCCAGCGTGCCAGCCGTGGCCACGCCGACAGCGCTCGATCTGGCCGCTGCCGATGATGATGGCTCATCCAGCAGCGATAACAGCACTAGCGTCACCAGTGGCTTGACCATCAGTGGCGGTGGCGGCACGGCAGGTAACAAACTGGTGCTGTTCGACGATAAAAACGGCAACGATACATTGGACAGCGGCGAGGCTCTGGTGACTACCAGTGTGACGGCCACCAGCTGGAGCGCCGATGTCAATTTGACGGTCGGTAGCCATGTTATCAAGGCTATCCAGAGTGACAGTGCCGGGCGCAGCAGCCGGGCCAGTGATCCTCTTGCCATGGTGATCGTCAGCGTGAGCTCCGCTAATGCTCTGGTGACACCGAGCGGGTTGGATCTGGACAGTGCTGATGATGATGGCAGCTCCAGCAGCGATAATATCACCAGTAAGAGCAGTGCTTTGACCATTCGTGGCAGTGGTGGGGTGAAGGGTGCCAAGCTGGTACTCTTTGACGATCAGGATAACGATGGTGTCGTCGACAGCGGGGAAGCCCTAACCACCGTCAGTGTGACCGCCGCGAGCTGGAGTGCCGACATCAATCTGGCCGTGGGCAGCCATGCTGTCAAGGCGATGCAGAAAGGAGTGACGGGCAAGAGCGATAGCAGTGCCAGCAGCGCCTTGGCTGTGGTGGTGGTGACGGTATCGGCTCCGGTACTGGCAGCTCCGGCCGCGCTGGATCTGGCTGCAGCGGATGACAGTGGTAAGTCGGCCAGTGATAACATCACCAAAAACAGCAAGGCGTTGTCCATCAGTGGGACCGGTGAGAAAAAGGCTGTTGTGACGTTGTTCGATGATGTCAACAACAACGGTCAGCTGGATCAGGGCGAACTCTTATTGGGCAGTGTCACGACCACCTCGAACAAGTGGAGCAAGGATATTGTACTGGCCGCTGGCAGCCATAGTGTTCGGGCTATTCAGAAGGTGGGGACCTCTGTCAGTTCTGCTTCTAATGCGCTGATGATCACGGTGGATATCACAGGGCCTGGAGCACTGTCGATACCCGATCTCGATGCTGCTGATGACGATGGCACCGACAACAGTAACAACATCACCAGCGTTACCAAGGGGCTCAACTTCAGCGGCAATGGCGGTGAGATCGGGGCCACGGTGACGCTGTTTGTCGATAAGAACAAGAACAAGAAACAGGATAGCTCCGAAAAGGCGCTGACCACCATGACGGTCGGCAGTGATGGCTCATGGCGCTCAACCGATATGGCTATGGCCATTGGCACGTATAGTCTGATGGCCTTCCAGACCGATCTGGCCGGTAATGCTGGTCCAATGTCCGGCGCCCTGAATCTTTCTATCGTGAAGTCGACCGACAAGAGGAGAAGTCTTGCCACTGCGCCACTGGCAGCATTGTCATCACCTGTTGTCATGATGGGTGACACCAGCCAGCCTCTATGGCCGGGTGTGTTGACTGGCAACGCATGATATGGAGCGGATTGATGCCGTTCCCATTCGACAGGAGCTGGAGAGCCGCTATCTGGCCTACGCACTGTCGACCATTATCAGTCGTTCCCTGCCGGATGTGCGCGATGGTCTGAAACCAGTCCATCGTCGCATTCTGTTCGCCATGCGGGCCCTGCGTCTTGACCCAGGTAGTGGTTTCAAGAAGTCGGCCCGTGTGGTCGGTGATGTTATTGGTAAATTCCATCCTCATGGTGATCAGGCCGCCTACGATGCCATGGTGCGGCTGACACAGGAGTTCGCTGTGCGTTACCCGCTGATTGCCGGTCAGGGTAACTTTGGCAACATTGATGGTGACCGTGCCGCTGCCATGCGCTATACCGAGGCTCGTTTGACCAAGGTAGCCTGGGCCTTGCTGGAGGATCTCGATCAGGAAACGGTCAATTTTCTGCCCACTTACGATGGGTCGCAACAGGAGCCGGTGGTGCTGCCAGCGCGTTTTCCCAACCTGTTGGCCAACGGCTCTTCCGGCATTGCGGTGGGTATGTCGACCTCCATTCCCCCCCACAATCTGGCTGAGGTGATCGATGCCGCCCAGTTGTTGGTCGAACAGCCGGACTGCTCGATCGAACAGCTGCTGCAACGACTGCCTGGCCCCGACTTCCCCACTGGTGGCCTGCTGGTTTCTGATCAACAGGAGATTGCTGAGACCTATCGCACCGGACGGGGGACGCTGCGACTGCGCTGTCGTTGGCATAAGGAGGAGATGGGGCGCGGTGTCTGGCAGCTGGTCATCACGGAAATTCCCTATCAGGTCAGTAAAAGCCGTCTCATTGAGCAGATTGCCGCCCTGATTGTCGGCAAGCAGAACACGCTGCTGGCTGATGTGCGTGACGAGTCCGACAGTCTGGTCCGTATTGTCATCGAACCGCGGGCGCGCACGCTGGAAGAAGAAAAGATCATGGCTTATCTCTATCGCCATACCGATCTTGAAGTGCGTGTGACCGTCAATCTTAACGTCATTACGGCCGATCTGCGTCCCGACGTGCTGTCGATCAAGGCGTTGCTGCAGGCATGGCTCGACCATCGCTTTGAGGTACACAGTCGTCGTGCCCGTTTTGAGCTTGGCCGTATTCGCGAGCGCTTGCACCTATTGCAGGCCTATTGGCTGGTGCACCTCAACATTGATGAGGTCATTGCCATCATCCGCAGTGAGGACGATCCCGCTGCGGTGCTGATGCAACGATTCCAGCTCGACGCTGTCCAGACTGAGGCGATACTCAATCTGCGCTTGCGAGCGCTGCGCCGTCTTGAGGAACAGCTGATCCGCCAGGAGATGGCCGAAAAAGAGCAACGTGCTACCTGGCTGGAGGCTCTATTGGCCGACCGCACGGCCGTCTGGCAACAGATTACCCTGGAACTGGCTGCAACACGGACCGAGTTTGCCGATCAGCGCCGTACCCAGTTGGCCGGGGCACCGGACCAGGTGGTCCTGAAGCCGGAAGAATTGCTGCAACGTGAGCCTATCACCATCGTCCTATCCACCAAAGGCTGGATCAGAACTCTCAAAGGTCATGACATTGCGCCCGACAAGCTGCGTTTCAAGCGGGAAGATGCTTTGCGTCTTGCCGTGCCGCTCCATTCGACCGACTGGGTCTCTTTTGTCACGGCGTCGGGCAAGCTGTTTTCGATTCTGGCCGATCGGTTGCCATCCGGCCAGGGTGTGGGCGATCCTGTCAATGCCATTTTTGATATGGAAGAGGGCGATGAGGTCGACTGGATCGGCGCTATCGATAGCAACAAGGACTATTTTGTCGCAACCCAGCTGGCCCAGGGGTTTCGTATTCGTGGCAGCGATCTGATTGCCAGCCAGCGTAAGGGTCGGCAAGTGCTGTTGTTCAAGCCGGGCGACCACCTGTTGCGGCTGCAACCGATCGGTACCGGTACGCTGGTCGCCTCCATCTGTTCCGGGCGCTATTTGCTGATCTGTCGCCTGGAGGAATTCCCCCTGTTGCCCAAGGGCAAGGGGGTGCGCATTCAGCGCCTGTTGCCCACCGAGACGGTGACCGATGTCGCCATCATCGATCCGGCTGTTGGCATGACGCTCGATTCAGGTCGGCGTACCCGACAGTTGACCGATCTGACCCCCTGGTTATCACAGCGGGCCACCCGTGGTGCGGTGTTGCCGCACGGGTTCCTGAGCGGGGTTTCCTTCGGCTAGCGTCGCCTAGTGGCTGGTACCGCTGGAACGGTTGATCTTGTTGGCGACGTTATATTTGCCAGAAGGCATGTTCATCGGCAGCCGTTTGACCTCGGTGAGCGTGTGGGCATCGTAGATCACCAGGGCGCCATCGGCAGACTGAATACTCACCAGGGCAAAACGACCATCGCGGGTAAATTCGACATGACTGGCAGGCTTACCGGGTATGGGTTGCAAGGTGTGGGCAACGGTCAGGGTTTCCTTGTCGATCAGCTGGATCTTGTCTTTTTCGCTGCTGAGTGAGGCATCGACCCAGGCATAAGGGGTCTGCTCATGGCTGCGCAGAAAAAATCCGGGTCCGGCGGTGGCAATGCGCTGCACCACCTGCCACGATTTCATGTCGATAATGCTCACCACCGGTTCCTTGAGATTGGGGGTCGCCATGACGGTTGTGCCGCGCCATGGCCAAGTAATGCCGGAACCCAGATGGGGCAGTCCTGGCAGATCGACCGACGCAATGGGACGACCCACATCAAGATGGACCACCTCTCCCCGACCACCATCCCGTGAAGCGCCTAGCAGATGGGTATAGGAAGCGTCAAAAAAGAAATCATCGAGATAGTTGTTGAGGTGAATGCGGCGAATTGGAAAGGGCGTTTTGTCAATCGGCAGATCTTCACCCGATTCGGCTCGATAGTCATGCACCAGGGCCGTGATGACCGGCTTGGCTTGGTTGCTGTAGGGGATCTCCCAAACCTGCTGCAGGTCTTTCAGGGCCACAATGAAGCTGTGGCGCGGGGCTGCCGTATAGACAGCGCTGACGCGCGAGGAGTGCTGTTGGTGGGTGACCGGAATGACCTTGCGTGGTCTTAGGTCGTGGGCATCCAGCACGACCAGGGTGTGAGGCAGATAGTTGGCCACCATCACGGTGGTACCGTCGTCTGAAATGGCCAGATTGCGGGTGTTGATACCGGCACGT
This sequence comes from Magnetococcales bacterium, assembly GCA_015229115.1. Classification (GTDB taxonomy): domain Bacteria; phylum Pseudomonadota; class Magnetococcia; order Magnetococcales; family JADGCH01; genus JADGCH01. The sequence goes on along the minus strand of JADGCH010000007.1, from coordinate 83,418 downwards.
ACCTGGGCCACCACCTGCAGCGAGTAGAGGTCGAACTGCATAATCCAGCCATTGCGTGAGGCGATGAAGACAAAGCGGCCATCGGGTGAAAACTTGGGGCCGCCATGCACGGCGATGGGAGTGGCAAAGCGGTGGATCGATTCCAGCCGGTCCCCATCAAGGATGGTGGCATGGTGATCGCCCTGTTCGATGACGATGAACAGATTGAGAGGATCGGCATGGTGAACAGGTTGTTCTGGTAGCTGGCGACGATCGATAAACAGCTGATGGGATTCCGTCATCGCGGCCATATCCCAGGTCGGTATCTGGGGTAGCGGTGAACGTACCAACGCCGTCAACTGCTGGATCTGCTCATCGGTCAGCTGGGTAGCGAAGCCGGGCATCTGGGTGGCTGCACGACCATCACGAATCACCTGTTCGACCTTTTGTGGTGACAGGCGGGTGAGGTTTTCCGGCAACAGCGCTGGGCCACTACCGCCCAGCCGTTCGGCATGGTGACAACTGGCGCAGTGTTGCTGATAGAGACCGTCGACAGGGGTGGCGGCGTAGGCACTCATGGGCCATAGCAACAGTGCAGCTAGCAACAATCGGTAACGACGCATCTATTCCTCCTTCTGCGGTGACAAGCCGATCTCGGCATCGGTCAGATAGCAGCCCGGATCTTCAGCCCATGGGTCACCCGTCGTCTGCCAGGCACGTACCCGGGTATTGCCGCCGCAGATGGGTAGATGGCGACATGCTTGACAGCGCCCCTGCAGAGGTCTCGGTCTCTGACGTAGCCCATTGAGCAGTGGATCATCATCGCGGCGCCATATCTCGGCAAAGGATTGTTCGCGCACGCTGCCGAGTGTGTGGGACCACCAGAAGATATCAGGGTGGACCAAGCCGCGGTTGTCAATGTTGGCAATGGCGATACCGGAACTGTTACCACCCCAACGCTGCAACAGCTGCTCTGCCAGGGCCTGCCGTTCTGGGTGGTCCTTGGTATGGGCGGCGAGCCACTGAAGCCAGAAAGGTGCATCGGCGTCGTTATTGCCGGTCACCAGTTCACGTTGACGCCCGGCACGTATGTCCTCGTGACAGAGATCGAACAGTTGCTGTAGGATGGTGCGCGTTATGGTGTGGCTGCTGTCGTGGTCGCGATGGCCATAGCCGCGTCCGGCGTAATTGAGATGGGAAAGATAGAGACGGGCAACCTGTTCCTGTTGCATCAGCTCAAGAATACCGGCTAAATCGGCCTGATTGTCCCGTGTCAGGGTGTAGCGCAGACCAACGTTCAGGCCCCGTTGGCAGGCATGACGAATGCCCTGTACAGTTTGCCGGAAAGCGCCTGTCTGCCCACGGATCTGATCATGATGGGCCTCAAGGCCATCCAGACTGATGCCGACATAGTCAAAACCAGCGGCAGCGACCTGATCGGCCATGGTTTCATCGGCCAGCAGCAGACCATTGCTGGAAAGGGCTACGTACAATCCATGGGACCGGGCGGCGGCTACCAGGACCAGCAGATCCTGTCTCAGCAGCGGTTCGCCACCGGAGAAAATGATGGCCGCTACCGGCATGGCTGCCAGATCGTCGATCACACGCAAAGCTTCTGCCGTGGTTAGTTCATCGCTAAAATCACGATCCGCCGAGGCACTGTAACAGTGATGACACTGGAGGTTACAGCGCCGAATCACGTTCCAGACCACCACCGGTGAATGCAGGGAGGGAATGGTCTGGCGGTGACGGGCCGTCGTGGGAGGATCTGCTGGTGCCAGGATACGTCGTGTCAGATGGGTCAGGCGAAACAGGGCGATCTCTCCTAATGGGGGCTATGAGGCCAGGCGAAAACCGGTTTTTTTCAGGATGCGCTGACTGTAAAGCACATCGGCATGGCCGAGCCAAGGCGACAGCAGCTGCTGCATCTGTCCGATGCGTCCGGTAACCGTGGCACGGTCGTGGCCGTGCACCATGGCAAACAGGTTATAGGGCCAATGGGGCGGTCGTCGCGGGCGGTGGTAGCAGTGGGTGACAAATCCCAATGCGCCAAGTTGCTGTCCCAGTTCAGCGACCCTATCATCGGCCACATCCCAGACCGTCATGGCATTGGCCGTCAGTCCCAGCCGGTAATGATTGGGCACGACACCAATGCGGCGAATCATACCGTTAGCGAGCCATTGCTGCAAGGTAGTCGTGACGGTAACAACGGGCAGATCCAGTGCATTGGCGATGGCATGGTAGGGACGATCCACCAGAGGTAATCCCTGCTGTGTGGCTGTGATCAGGGCCCGTTCTGTGGCGCTGATCATCTGGCCGTTGGCCAGGGGGGCAGGTGGTGAGGGACAGGCCACGGTATCGACGCTATCCTGACCGATCCGCAACCGGAAACCGATGTGAAACTCGGCCAGCTTGGGTAGGTTCAGCAGCAGGCAGCCGGTTGATGCCTCAATGGCGGCCAGCACATCCGCTTGCCGCTGCAGGGTTTCCGTGGCCAGCACAAACCATAGATTGAAACGGTGGTCGCGAACATAATGTTGCGACACTTCTGGCCAGCTGTTAATGAAACCGGCCACCTCATCCAGTCGTTCCTCATCGACCTGTAGGGCTACCAGCGTCAGATGGCCGCCCAGACGCTCAGCGTGATACATCGGCGCAAACCGCGACAGGTAACCCTGCTGTAACAGCCAGCCGATGCGATGGATCATGGTGTCGGGTGTTGCGGCCATCATGGCCGCTGCCTGATCGAAAGGGCGCTCGCAGATGGGGAAGTCACTCTGCCACTGGTTGATCAGAGTTCGATCAAACGCGGTGAGCACGGGTGCCGCCATCAAAGTGATAATAAGCACCCCGTTGCTTGAATCGGCGTTGGCTGAACAGCACCTCACGTGGCAGGTGCGACAGTTGACATTGCTGCACCATCTGGTCGATTTGTTCCAGCACCTGCTGGCGTGCCTGGCCGTGGATCATGCAGTAAAGGTTAAAAGGCCAGTGCGGCAGACAACGGCGACGCTGATAACAGAGCGAGATGAACTCAAACCGGGTGAGCTGGCTGGCAGTATCAGCGATCAGGGGATCGGGGACATTCCACACCACCATGGCATTGGCGCGATAACCCAGCTCGTGATGGCGCACGATCAATCCCATGCGACGAATGATACCTTGTTGCCGTAACTGCTCAAGGGCGGTGATGACCTCCTCTTCCTGCCAGCCGATGGTCTCGGCAATGGCCAGATAGGGACGGGATACCAGTGGCAGTCCAGCCTGGATGGCCCCGATCAGCTGTTGTTGGCGGTCGGTCAGCGTGGACATCTATTCTGATTCCAATGCAGGGGAAAGCCAAGGTCAATATGAAAGTCGCTCTCCATGGGCATGGATAACACCGGCAGATCCGTTGCTGTTTCAAGGTCGGAGATCACTCGTTTGAGGTGATCGCCATCAGCAGCTGTGATGACAAACCAGAGGTTAAGGTGATGATCACGCTCGTAATTATGATTGACCTCGGGATAAGCGGTCACACAGGCGGCAACATCGGCCAGCCGTTCAGAGGGGACCGACATGGCCGCCAGGGTCGAAGCACCGACACAGCGATGATTGATGACTGCGCCGACGCGACTGATCACGCCTTGCTGTTGCAACTGCTGCAATCGCTCCAGTACCGCCGCTTCGCTGCTGCCAATTTGTTGCGCCATATCGGCGTAGGGACGGCAAGTCAGTGGAAAGTGGTGCTGAAACTGGTCCAGCAACTGACGATCAAGTGGCGTCAAGGTGGGGTGTTTGTCCATCAGAACCCCATACGATGAGCACGGGCGGTGAAGAAAATGCCACTGGGATACTGGGCCGGAAGGGTGGCTACCTGCTGCATCTGTTCAGTATCGTAAATATCGACACGCTGCTCATCACGGACCGATAGCCAGACATGTTCTCCCTTCGGAGTGAATTCCATGTGCATGATGCCCTTACCCGGTTGCAGGGTGCGGATAACAGTGAGAGAAGGGACATCAACAACCTGGATGGTATCGTTGTGCGGCAGAGCGAAATTAACCCAAACCTGGCGTCCGTCAGGACGGGCCATAACAAAAACCGGCTGCCCATGGACGGCAATACGGCCCACTTCCCGCCAGTCGCGTCGATGGACCACCAGCAGTTCGTGACGACCGATGGCCGGCAGGAACAGCAACTCACCCGCAGCAGCCCAGCCGCGCAGGTGAGGCATTTTATAGACTGGCAGTTTTTCCTCACCACGGCCATAGTGGTTCAGGATGGTCTGCACGCCCTGCTGGGGCTGCCATAGATCCAGCAACGATAAGCCATCCTCGCCGAACAGTCCCGCCAGATAGAAACGGCCATCCGGCGTGATCAGGCCATCGTAGGGGTGGTCGCCAGCGCGAAACTTGCGAACGGTGGGTTGATTGGGCTGGTGGAGATCGGCGCACCAGATTTCACTGGCATCGAACAGACTGAAACAGAACTGCTGTCCGGGAGCATCGACGATACCGACCACACGTGAGGTCTGACCACTGGCTGACACAGCTGGAATATCAGCGATCGGCTCCAGGGTTTGACTGTCAAAAACGCGTACACCGCCTGGCTCATAATTGGCAACAGCAACCAGACGGCCATCCTGGGAAATGGCGCCACCGATGCTGTTACCAGCTTGCACAATGCGTTTGACCAGCACGCCCCGCAACAGGTCAACCTGATTCAAACCACCATCACGTCCAAAAACGAAGGCAAAACGACCATCGCGCGAGAAAACAGCCGCTGCGTGCGACAGATCACCAAGACCCGGGACAGTATGGATGGAGCGTTGGGCCGTGGTGTCGACCACCTGAATCTGACCAGAAGTGCGCTCAATCACGATGCCGAGATCGCCCGTGCCACGCAATAGATCAGCCAGGCCACTGGTAGCTGTCAGCAACCAGCACAATCCTACCATCAACCACCGTCTCATGGCCAACCATTGTGTCATGGCGTCACCCCCTGGCGCAACTGCTGTATTAACCAACGAATTTCGTGAGAGTCAAGTAAGGGTCGCCAGGGGGGCATGGCCGTTCCAGGCCGACCATCGGCAATGGTCATGGCCAAGTCATCGTCACTGCGGGACAACAGCACATCGGCAGTCAACGGTGGCCCTAGCCCCCCTTTCATTGTCAGACCGTGGCAGGAACCACAGTCATGCAGCAGCAGATGGTGCAACTGCTGCTGACGCAGCGGAGACAGCCCTTCCTCACCAGCGGCATCAGCCAACTGATAGCAGCAGAGACATCCCATGATCAGCAGCAGCTTGCGCATTGGGCAGAAACTAATAGATGTCTTCCCGGGTGTTAAGAACGTTAAACTTGCCGGTAGGTGTGATCAGGCGCTTGTCCTTGATGACCTTTTTCAGCTTGCGCGTCTTGTCGTCAATGACGACAATAGCCGATTCCTGATCCTTGCCGTTCCAGACTGAGAACCAGACCTCATCGCCAGTCTTGTTATATTCCGGCTGTACCACCCGTTTGGGACCTGCACCCAGACCAGCCCACTCAGCGATCGGCAACACCTCGAAGCCCTTTTCCAAGGCATCCACATTGAAAACACCGATGCTCTGAGACATCTGTGGATCAGGATTCAGGGTGGTATCGACGTAAATATTCTTCGACTTGGGGTGGGTTTTGATGAACAGCGAACCACCGCCCTGTGCCTTAAGCGTGCGCACTACTTTCCAGGCGTTGTCCTTGTGCTTCTCCGGATCGGTACCGATCACCGAGATGGTCTCATCACCCAAGTGACTGGTAGCCCATACGGGACCAAACTTGGGATCGACAAAGTTGGCACCGCGACCTGGGTGGGGAACCTGGCCGACGTCAACCATGGCTGCCAGTTTGTCTTCCTTCGAGTCAATGACGGCAATCTTGTTGGACTTGTTGGCAGCCGTCATGAAATAACGGTGCGTTGCATCCCAACCACCGTCATGCAGGAAACGAGCGGTGGGGATGGTGGTGACCGACAGATTCTTGATGTCGGAATAGTTGACCATCAACACCTGACCGGTCTCTTTGACATTGACGATAAACTCAGGGCGATAGTGCGAGGCCACAATGGCTGCCACACGCGGTTCCGGATGATATTCCTGGGTATCAACGGTATAACCACGGGTCGAGACCACTTTCAGCGGTTCCAGCGTGTCACCATTCATAATGACGTAATGGGGCGGCCAGTAGGAACCAGCAATGGAGTATTTGTCTTCAAAACCCTTAAACTTGGACGTCTCGACTGAACGAGCCTCCATACCGATCTTGATTTCGGCTACGGTCTCTGGCTTTTCCATCCACAGGTCGATCTGGTTGATCTTGGCATCGCGTCCGATAACAAACAGATAGCGACCAGAAGCCGAGATGCGCGAAATGTGAACGGCATAACCGGTCTTGATGATGGTGACGATCTCTTTGCTGTTGCCATCGATCAGGGCCACTTCACCGCTATCACGCAGGGTGACCGAGAACAGATTTTCCAGATCGAAGTTGTTCATTTTCTTGGTAGGACGTTTCTCAGGTGCAACGACCACCTTCCAGGTGTCCTTGATCTCCTTCAGACCAAACTCAGGCGGTGCCGCCGGCTCGTTCAGCAGATATTTGACCATGGTGTCGATCTGCTGTTCGGTCAGAACACCGGAGTCACCCCAGTTAGGCATACCGGCCGGAGAACCGTAGGTGATGAAGGCCTTGAGATGATCAGCACCCAATTTCTGGGTGATATCCGGCGTCAGAGGCTTGCCGGTGGCACCCTTGCGCAGCACACCATGGCAACCGGCACAACGCTCAAAGTAAATTTTATTGGCTTCGGCAAATTCGTCCGCCGACAGCTTGGGAGCGGTAGCGCTGGCAGGGGCAACAGCCGTTGCGGGCACGGCCGATGGGGCGCCCATGTATTTGCCTTCGGTGGCGGACTTTTGCTCGACGCTGTAGCCGACGGTTGGCTTCAGTGCAGCCATGGCCAGCAACGAGGTCAGGACAGTGGCATATTGTAAGAGGCGATTGCGTCTCATGGGTATTGAAGCTCCTGTGTGCGATTGAATGGTTCCCTGGGTAATTCCGAACGCTTGCAGGATCAATCATAACAGGTTTCAAGGCGTGCAAGAGTCAAATAACGACAATAAATTGACAAGGATCAATTAAAGGAACGGTTTTTTGGAATTCAGCGTTGCGTCACCGGGCGCCAGTTAAATCCAGCTAACTTGCGCAGGTGATCGATTTCGTCCTGGGCCAGGAAACGCCAGGCACCGCTGGGCAATTCGCCCAACTTGATCGAGCCATAGCTGGTGCGGATCAGGCGTGAGACGGGCCTATCAAGACTCTCGAAGATGCGGCGCACCAGGCGATTGCGTCCCTCATGCAGCGTTACGGTGACCCAGCTGTTGCTGCCCGTAATCTGATCAATGCTAATCTGCAGGGGGCCAGTAGTCCCATCGTCCAGATGGACACCCTCCTGTTGCAGGCGACGCAGTAATTCACTGTCAAGATGACCATGGATACGGGCCCGGTAGACACGGGCCAACTGTTGTTTGGGGTGCATCAGACGGTTGGCCAGCTCGCCATCGTTGCTGAGTAACAGCACACCTTCTGAGGCATAGTCAAGACGGCCGACTGACACCAGTCGTGACGGTACCACCGGTCCGGTCAATAAATCGAAGATGGTCCGTCGCCCTTCCGGATCGCGCCGGGTGCAGATCACTTCACGCGGCTTGTGCAACAGGATAATTCGACGCGGCTGCCATCGTTTGTGAATCGGCAACCCATCGACAGCGACCTGGTCGCTGGTGGTCACCCGGGTGCCCATCTGAACGACGGTCACACCATTGACGCTGACGCGGCCAGCCTGGATCCAGGTTTCTCCCTCGCGGCGCGAGCATAGCCCGGCATCAGCCAGCCATCGTTGCAAACGAACGCCTTCAACAGCAGTTGGTACGGTATGACTGGACATGGGTCAGATTAACCTTAGTTCTGAAGGGAGTGTGTCGTCGCCATCCGGAGGAGACGAGGGCGATTCTGGTGGAGCAGCCAACCGCTCCTGCCACTCCTGCAGCAACTCCTGGACATTATCAAGAGTCTCCAGCAACGGACGGCGCAGACCAGGCACCTTGTTGTGGGACCACATCAGGCGACCGGCCTCCTGAAAAGAGCGCATGGCATCAATGAGGTGCTGTCCGCCCTGTTTGATGGCCTCCGCTGCTGCCCGCTGTTGCTGTAACGATTCGGGTGATGGAGCCTCATCAGCCAGCACCACCGTGACCGGTGACCAGCAGAGGAGCGCAACCCGCACGAGCCGCAGCACAGCAGGATGTACTAACCAACATCGTCGTAGACAATACGCCATTTTTGTTCTGCTTCCATGCGCCAATATTGGCGTCTTTGCGTGGTCGGCTGCCGTTCATCACCGAGATTTTTCTGGGTGAAGGTGACGACAACCATGGTTTGTTCACTGGGATAACCCAGTACACTGAGGTCGACGAACTGCGAACCACTATCGGGATTATTGGCCAGCAACTCCTGTAGCCGCTTGCCCCAGCTATCATAATTGAAACGGCTGTTGTTAAAATCCTGGGAGTAATAAGACAGTACCCGGGAGATATCGTTGCTGCGCCAATCGCGATACCACTGTTGTAACAGTCTCAGGAATGATTGACGTTGATCCTGCCATTGTTGCTGGTTGAGCCATTGCAACGACCGACTGATGATAACGGGGGTACCAATTCCGGCTATTTCAGCCAGATTCTGAAAATCGCTGTTGGTCAGGACAATACAGCCATCACTGGCTTTTGGAGGACGACTGTAGGTGTTGGCTGGCGTACCATGCAGCCAGATGCCATCACCGGTCTTGTGCAGAATCCGGTCCCACTCATTGGGGTAGTTGATTGGCAAGGCACCATGGCCATACAGTTCAGGAAGATTCTTTTTAGGTAGATAGTTGGTAATAAAATAAAGCCCGATCGGCGTCTTTTTATCACCTTGCTGGACCTTGTCAACGCCATGGCGACCACTCGATATGTAATAATCAGCCAGCAGACGTGGCACATTGTTGTCATTGCGAAACAGGTAGAGCCGCGAGCGAGCCAAATCAATGACAATGGCGTGACGTTGCTGGGTCGATAGCCAAAGAAACTCACCGGGTATCCCCTCATTGGGAGGAGAATCCAGCAGCAAATTGGCGCGCACCTGCGCTTCTGTCAGCAGATCGTTCAGCTCCTGGATACGAAACTGGCGTGTCTCGCCGATGGCGCCAAATTGGTCCAGCATGCCAGATTGGGCCTGCAACAGATCGCCATGGATCAGATGGGCAAGACGAAAATCGGGCTCCTGTTGCACCAGCTGGGCCAAGATATCGAGCGCGTGCTGGAAGCGACGATGACGAATCTCCTCAATACCGCGCAGCAGCAACCGTTCTGATTCAGCCAGACGAACCCGATCTCCATAGGCTTGCCACGAGCTACCGTCACCATGGACCGAGATCGGATGGTAGAGCAACCAGGACAGACAGAGCACGGACAGCAGCCGTAATCGAAGATTAACCATCGACCGTTTCCTGAACAATTTTCCAGCCATCTTTTTCCTGGCGCAGCAGCAACATTTTACGTGTTTTGTCCTGATACGCATCAGACCAGTAAGACTGTAGAAAAGTGACCCGGGCCTGTTTGCGGTCGAGGGACTGAACCTGCAGGTTATCGAGTTCAATACGGATGGTCTGTGCCTTCAGGATAACGGCAGACCGCTTCTGTTCCCATTCGCTGCGTTGTCGGAAGGGGGGTGGCAGACGGAAACCGCTGCCATAAAATTTGAGATATTGATCGACCTTCTTGGTGGACCAGGCAGCAACCCAGTGACGCACCACCTCTTCGACGGCAATCTGGTTGCGCTCACGGGCGGCAATTTCCTGCTCACCCTGAGCAGTTGCGGCGGCTTCTTTGGCTGATGCCACAGGGGAGAGTGCGCTGGCAGGTGGCGTCTTGTTACCAGGACGAGCTTTTTCCTCGATTTCGCCCCTGAGCCGTTCCTGGGCATCTTCCCTGGCTTGTGCCAGCAGCTCGGCGCGTAGCTGCTCACGGGCCTCATTACGCAGTTGCTCGGCCATCTCCTGACGAGTCTGCGCCATGATTTCCTGGCGTATTTTTTGGCTCATGTCATGGCGTAATTCGTCGTGAGCCTGAACCCTGGCGCGTTCCAGCAGCTCACCATGCACCCGTTCGATGGCATCACGACAGACGGCTGCCTGATCTGAAGCCTGAGCCGTTGCCGACCCAGCCACGACTTCACCGCCGACCGATGACAGCAGCCTTGTCAGGGGCGTCAGTCTGGCTTCAATCGCCTTGTTGGTACGATCCAGCTGTAGGGCCTTGCTGTAAGCCTGGGAGGCCATTTTGCTGTAGAGATCGCCCAGGTTATCATGGGCTGTACCATAGCTGGGATGGGTTTTGATGGCCTTCAGCAACGCCTGACGTGCCTCGTTGAGCAGTCCCTGTTCAGCGTAAAGGACAGCCAGATTGTTATAAGGTTCTGGCATCTCGGGATAGAGTTCCGTCAATTGTTGAAATTGACGCAAGGCATCGGCCTTCTTGTCCCGCTCGACCAGTATCAGACCCTTGAGAAACAGGGCGGAGGCTTCTTTTGGTTTTTTGGCCAGATAGCGGTTGATCTGTTCATCCGCTTCTGCCAAGCGTTTATTGTCCAGCGAGCGGTAGATCGATTCCAGTTCCGGTGGCAGGGCATGAGCAACAGAAACCGTATCACAAACAGCCAACATGCTTAGCAGAACGACCCAAACAAAATCTTTCCAACCGGCTAAAGTGGCAGAGCAGAAGGCAACAACCGATATCGTGTCTCTCATGAGGCAATTTCTCTAGGTGCGCACAGCAAAAGGTCAATACTCTGCCGGACTATAAACGGTTTTTGTGACCGTTGCAATTTATGCAACGGTCATTCGGCAATTTTTCTGTGGCGCATCTGCAGATAAGCATTGCGGAAAGCGCTATAGGGGTCTACAGAGGCTTTCTTGAACTCATCAATCTCCTCGGTGTGCAAAGACAGCATATTGAATTTGCTATAGCCTTCTATGCCAGCACGGGCCAACGACTCCTCAGGATAATAATGCCATGGGTTCAGGAAGCCGTCACCGACGGTGCCAATGGTGTCGCGCAGGTTGGATGGTCCAAGCAAGGGCCACATCAGGTAGACGTCATCACCTGCACCATAGCGGGCCAGTGTCTGTCCGAAATCCTCACGGTGTGACTTGAGGTCGAAATGGGTGGCAGCCACATCGAACAGGCCGAGACCACCTATGGTGGTGTTGATAACAAATCGGCCGATCTCAATGCCAGTCTGGTCAACCTTGCCCTGCAGCAGGGCATTGACAGCATGGACAGGCATGAGCAGATTCTGGAAGAACCGTTCCACGGCCTGCCGTCCTCCGGTAGGTACGATCGCTGCGTAGACATCGGACGCCGGATGAAGAACCGCCTCGTACAGGGCATCGTTGAGCGAGAACATAACCCGGTTCCACGGCTCCAGCGGGTCTGATACATCGGCTGTTGCCGTGGTCGCATCAACCCCCCAGAGCGACTCGCGATCGGAGGTGGTATTAGCAGCGGATACTGGCGGTGCCCCGCCTAGCAAACTGGCACACAGCAACACCATGGCAAGCGGTTTCTTTTGTCCCATGATCATATCTCCTTGCGCGAGAGCCCCATTATCGGAAATAATTGACAACGATTATTGGCGACGATTTTTTGAATAACTGAAATTTCTATATGCTTTCATCGATCAGACAACTGGGCCAGTATACCCTAAAACAGATCCAATACCTAGGACACATGTTCCTGTTTCTGGTCATGGCGCTGTTCTATGCTTTCTTGCCACCGTTTCGACCGCTCAATCTCCTGAAGCACACCTACTTTATCGGCATTCGCTCGCTGTTCGTGATTGTTTTAACGGCGGCTTTTACAGGTATGGTGTTAGCGCTACAAGGGTACTACACACTGGCCCGTTTCGGATCCGAAGGACTGGTTGGGCCGTTGGTGGCTCTTTCCATCCTGCAGGAGCTGGGTCCGGTCCTGTCAGCCCTGATGGTAACAGGTCGTGCCGGGTCGGCCATGGCTGGTGAACTGGGTGTGATGCGCATCAAGGAGCAGATCGATGCGCTGGAAGTCATGGGTATTCATCCCTTCAAACACCTGATTGCTCCGCGTCTGGAGGCCACGATCATTGCCCTGCCACTCTTGACGCTGATTTTTGATGTTGTGGGTATTATGGGAGGCTATGTCGTTTCGGTTCATTTGCTTGGCATGAGTGACGGAGTCTATTTTGGCGGTATCGAAGATAAAGTGGCCATCAAGGACGTGGCAACCAGTCTCATCAAGTCGGTATCGTTTGGCGTCATTGTGGCCTGGGTCTGTACCTACAAGGGGTTCTTTACCGAGCGTGGTGCCGAAGGGGTGGGGCATGCCATCACATCGGCCGTTGTTCTGAGCTCCGTCATCGTTCTCATCTGGGACTATTTTGTCACAGCGGCTCTGCTATGAGTGATCTTTACCACCAGATGATGCAGCAGTTTGCTGAAGAGCGGCAGCGTTACCATCAGCGGCCCACCGCTTCCGTAGCGATCCGTTTTGACGGCGTCGAGAAGACCCTGGATGGGCGTAAGGTACTGGATGGTGTCGATCTTGTCATTCCGTCGGGCAAGATTACCGCTATCATTGGCATGAGTGGTGGAGGCAAGAGTGTCACGCTGAAACATATTGTTGGCTTGATGCAACCGGATCGCGGTGAGGTGTGGATTGGTGCCCAGAGGTTGGGACAACTGTCAGGGCGTCGATTGAATCAGTTGCGCCAGCGCTTCAGCATGATGTTTCAGAGCAGTGCCTTGTTTGACTCCCTGAATGTACTCGATAATGTGGCCTTTCCACTGCGCGAGCGCCGCTTATTGGATGAGAGCATGATCATGGCCCGTGTCGAGCGGGCCTTGTCCCAGGTCAGTCTGACCGGTATGGGACACAAGTTTCCCGATGAACTCAGTGGTGGCATGATGAAGCGGGTAGCCTTGGCGCGTGCCCTGGTAACCGAACCGGAATTTTTGTTACTGGATGAACCAACGGCTGGTCTTGACCCGATCATTGAGCATTCCATCCATGCCCTGGTCTGTGCTACCTACCTGCGTACCCGTTATACCACGGTCATGATCAGCCATGCGGTACCGGAGATCTTTCGCTGGTGCCATCATGTCATTGTTCTGCATCAGGGCAAGGTATTGGCGGCTGGCTCTTCGATGGCCATCACCGAGACGGAGCATCCGGTGGTCAGGCAGTTCATTCGTGGTGAGTTGCAGGGTCCGATCAAAATCATTTGAAAGACATGTCACATGAACAACAATAAGCTGACTTTGGCCGTTGGTCTCTTTGTCATGGCCGGTATTGTCGCCCTGGCTTGGTTATCCATCAAACTGGCCCGTTTTGAGTTGTTGGGGGGTGACCATTACACCTTGCAGGCTCATTTCTCCTCTATTGCTGGTTTGAAGAACGGTTCCGGCGTAGAAATAGCGGGTGTTGAAGTGGGGAGGGTCCAGCAGATTGTTCTCGATCCGCAGGAATATACCGCCAATGTCACCATGAGCATCCGTCGCGATGTCGGGATACAGGAAGATGCCATGGCTTCCATACGGACCAAGGGACTGATTGGTGACCGTTATATCAAGATCACCCCGGGTGGGTCCTTGAACCTGCTCCAGTCCGGACAGCGTCTGGTACAGACTGAGCCGGCCATCAACATTGAGGAATTGATTAGCCAGTTTATTCACGGTAGCGTCAACAAGTAGCTCAAAACAGGATGTTTAGGACCATGTCGATGATTCGTCGTTTTCTCATTTGTCTTTCCATGCTGGTATGGATGATGCCCTTGGCCGTTGTAGCGGTAGAGCCTTCCCAGGTCAACGATCTGAAACAATCGGTTCAACAAACCATCGAGTTGTTGAAGGACCCGGCTTTCAGCAGCGTGGAAAAACGTCTGGAGCGACGCGAACAGTTACGGCGCCTGATCTACGGTCAGTTTGATTTTGTCACCATGTCTCAAGGCGCTATCGGGCCGAAATGGCACGGCTTTACGCCAGCACAGCAACAACGATTCATCGAGTTATTCCGCCAGCTGCTGGAAAGTTCCTACCTGGGTAAAATCGAGAATTATCAGGGTGAGGCCGTTGATTTTACCCGTGACATCATGGAAACTGCCAATATCGTCCGGGTGGATAGTACGGTGCACCACAAGAGCCAGGACTATCATCTGTCCTATCGATTGCTGAATGGTCCATCTGGTTGGCGGGTATTCGATGTGGCCATTGAAGGGGTGAGCCTGGTCAACAATTATCGTGCCCAATTCCAGCAGATCCTGAGTAGCTCAAGTGTGGATAGTCTGTTGGATAAGCTGGCGCAGAAGGTGGCTGGAGACAACAAGCCGTGAACGGTGCCCTTGTAACAGCTTGGTCCCTGATTTGGCGGGCGATACGCTGGGGCATGGTGCTGTTGTGGAGATTGATGCGATGGTTGGGTGGGACATGCTGGCGGCTGGCTCGTCGTCGTTCCGACCCGACTCAGGGTTACACTGTCGCCGCGGCCACAGCAGCGACGGATGACTCTCTTTCAGACGATAGCGACGTGATGGCCATGACACCGCGGCAACTGCTGGAGTGCATTACCCGCTGGGATCGGTTGCAGGCTCAACAATTATGCAACTGGCTCAATGGTTACGACCGTCTGCTGCGTCAGGGAGATGGTGAGGCCACTGCCCTTGATCTGCGTGCTGTCCCGACAGTCGATCCGGCGCCATTCTTTCCCAGGGGCACACCGACCAATCTGGTGGCCATTGATCAGCAAGGGGTTGCCGTGATTGTCAATCCGGCCGGTACCGGCCATCGCTACGGGGTGCGCAGGCTCTCTGCCGATGTTTGAACAACTAAGACAGGATATCCGGGTTGTTTTCGAACGTGATCCAGCTGCCCGGACCCTGCTGGAGGTATTGCTCTGTTATCCCGGCGTGCATGCGCTGCTGTTGTATCGTGTCGCCCATCGCTTATGGCGTGGGCGGCTCAAGCTGCTGGCCAGGTTGATCTCCCATCTGGCCCGGCTACTCACGGGTATCGAGATTCACCCCGGTGCTGCCATTGGGCGTGGGTTTTTTATCGATCATGGCATGGGGGTGGTGATCGGTGAAACCACTGAAATTGGTCATGATGTGACCCTTTATCATGGTGTGACGCTGGGAGGGACAAGCTGGAATAAGGGTAAACGTCACCCGACACTTGAAGAGGGAGTCATTGTCGGAGCTGGAGCCAAGATTCTGGGTCCAGTCACCATTGGTCACCACGCCCGTGTTGGCTCCAATGCTGTGGTGGTACGCGACGTGCCGGCCAACACCACCGTGGTTGGCATCCCGGGTCGGGTCTTGATGGGACGACCGGCCACCGATGACTCCAGTGCCTTCCTCAGCTATGGTCAAAGCGATGCCATGCCTGATCCCGTTGCCAAGGCCGTCACCTGTATGCTAGACCGTATCCATCAGATGGATCGCCGTCTCCAGCAGTTGGAACATCCCTTGAAGACCCACCGCCCTCCCGAGGGTCAACCGGACCGCCCAGAGCTGGACTGCCTGTCTCACACCAGGGAGGGCTAACTCTTGGCAGCCACCAGCGTCACAGCGTTGGATGTCGTGCCGACATTACCTGCTGCATCGGTCTGGAAGGCACGGATGCTGTAGTTGGCGGCAGCCATGGCCATGGGACTCCAGTGCCACTGACCATTAGGGTCCACTGGAACGGTGGCCAATGACTTCTCGCCTGCATCCTGCCGACGATTGCTGTTCCTGTCAACAAACAGGGTCACCAGGGCGCCCACCTCACCACGGCCACCGACGACAGTACCCGTTACCTGTGCCGATGGCGCTGCCGGTGCGCTGGTATCGATGGTAATGGTCAACGCATCGGAGGCGGTTCCAACAGCCAGTCCTCTATACTGGACGGCACGTAGGGTGTGAACACCCGGGGCAAGCGAGATGCTCTTGCTCCAGTTGCCACGTGCTGCTGTAACAGCAAGGGTACTTAACAACTCGCCTGCGTCGGATAGACCGTTGTTGTTGCGATCATCAAACAGCGCCACCGTTGCTTTGTTTTGACCAATACCACGAATGGTTAGGTCGCTGGTAGTTCTGGTGAGGTTATCATTCGGGGACAGGCCAGTGTCGTCCAGGCTACTCAGATCAAGGGATACAGGTGCTGATGGTGCCACGGCAGGGTCGACCGTGATCCATAACAGGGCTGACAGGGCAGGGTTACCGGCTCGATCAACCTGCATGGCCCGAATGGCATGGCTGCCAGTGGTCAGCCCAATGTCACCGTTCCAGCTGGCATCCGTGATGGTCAGGGTAGCCAGACCTTCGTGGTTTTCCAGGACACCGTTCTGATTGCCATCATCAAACAGCAGCAACGTCGAGCCTACTTCTCCATGATTGCCGCGGATGGTTAGACCGCTGGTCAGGCTAGTCAGATGATCACTGCTGGAAATACCGGTATCATCCAACCCGTCGAGGTCGAGGTCAGTAGGCACAGACGGTGCGGTCGTATCGTAGCTCCATTCCAGCTGTGTCACGGCACTGTGATTACCCGCTGCATCCGTCTGGCGTATCTGCAGCTGTTGTAACCCTTCGATAGCTGACCAGTTTTCCTGCCACGTTTGCCCGCCATCGTGGCTGTAGCCAACCACGGCATCGCTCTCCACAGCTGTGACAGACAACAGGGCCTGATGGGTGATGCGGTCCGTGGCACTGATGCCGCTATCGTAGGCCAGCACGACCATGGGGGCCACGGGTGCTGAACGGTCTACTGTGATCAGCAACGGTTCGGAGCGTGGGCTGTCGTGGCCAGCCCGATCCGTCTGACGTGCTGTCAGGACATGGCTACCCTCTGCCAGGGACAGGGTACTGCCCCAGCGTGTGCCGGTGATGACTGAGGTTGTCAGAGCCGTTTCATGGTCGAACAGTATCACAACGCCGCCCTGTTCCTGACAGTAGCCCGCAAGAGTCAAATCACTGTTGTGGTTGGTGAGATGGTCGTGGTCTGACAGGCCCGAGTCGTCAGCTGTGTCGAGCTCGGGTTGCGAGGGTGCCAGCGGTGCCACGGTATCGTAACTCCATTCCAATAAGGCTGCCGGACTGCTATGGCCTGCTGCATCGGTCTGGCGTACCTGGAGGCTGTTGTGGCCTTCGACAGGATCGTAGCTGGTTTGCCAACCGCCGTTATTGACGTTATAGGACACTGTGGCACCGCTTTCGATCCCTGCCAGGGATAAGCCAGCCGAGCTGGTGATGGCATCGCCGCTACTGCCACCACTATCGTTGACCAGGAGCAGTTGAGGGGTCGAGGGAGGGAAGGTGTCCAGGGTAAACACAACGGCTGCTGATAGTGGACTGACGTGGCCAGCCCGATCGGTCTGGCGTAACTGCACGCTGTTATAGCCTTCGACAGCCCGATACGTTGTGGACCAACCGCGGCCGTTGTTGATGCGGTATTCAACCATGGCCGCGTCTTCAATACCTGTCAGGGACAACGCTGCCGTGTAGGTCAAGGCATCGGTGGCGCTGCGGCCGCTATCATGGGACAGGGTTGCACCAGGTGCCGCAGGTGACAGGGTATCCAGTGTGAAATCAAACGGATCCGATACATAACTACGATTGCCGGCTCTATCAGTCTGATAGATCTGGATGCTGTTACGACCTTCAACGGGTTGATAGCTGGTTTGCCAGCCGTTATCGTTGACGTTATAGCTCACCAAGGCACCGGTCTCGATCCCTGTCATGGACAGGTTGGCCAGGCTGGTGATGGCATCGCTGTTACTGCTGCCGCTATCCTGCTGCAGGGCCAGCGCAGCTGTTGGTGGTGCTGTTGTATCGAGTGTAAATATCAGGACGGCCGCGTCACTGCTGCCACCGCTGACACGGTGGGTTTGCCGTATCTGAACCACGTTGGCACCCTCGACAGGATCATAATGGCTGGTCCAGCTGCTGCCGTTGATGGCATATTCCACATAAGCACCGCTGGTGACTCCCGTAATAGCCAAAGCACTGTCGTTGGTGATCCGGTCCGTGTCAAGACTGCCACTGTCATGGACCAGTGTGACGCCTGGAACGGGTAGCGTGATCAGCGCGTTGATTGCAACCGTTCTATCGGCAAAGCGGAGCCATTCGACACCAGTTAGGCGATCACTGCCATCGCGACCGACCATTTGGTCAGTGATGAGGTATTCCCCGTCATCATTGAGGGTGGCTACATATTGATCCAGTCTGCCGCTCAGGCAGACGGTATCGTTGCCGCTACCACCATCCATGCGATCATCGCCTGGGCCGCCGGTGAGGAGGTTGTCCAGTAAATTACCGCTGATGGTATCGGCTGCTGTGCCGCCGATACCATTTTCGATGTCACACTGGTAGGCGATGGTGATGTTGTTGCTGATCCCGGCGGCACTGCTGAAACTGCCAGCGCTGAGGTTGAGAACGGCTGGCACCGTGTAGCCGGATAAGTCAATGGTATCGATGCCGCCACCATCCCAGATGCAAAGCACGTGAGGCGACGAGTCGGTAAAGTTGAACCCGATGGCATCGGCTGTAGCATGGAAGCCATACACGGTATCACCGTTACGGGTGGTCCAGTTGGCACCATAAATACGTTGGGCGGCGTAGATATCCAGCAGCATCGGAGTTTGTGGATAGTGGTTGCCATGACTACCACTACCATCCGATCCGGCATTCCAGTAGGACATCAGCGAATATTGGCGGGTATCGTTGCTGAAAATGGCGTTATTGGCGTAGGAGGAGGCACCGTTATAGGGTCCAGGATGACCCAGACCGATCGAATGGCCCAGTTCGTGGATCAATCCCATATTCTCATAGGCACCGTCGGTTACCAGCCCGGAGCGGTTATAGCTGTTGGCGTTGAAAATCATCTGGCTATAAACGGTCTGGCCACGATCAACGCTGGACCACGACCCAGCATAGTAGGGGGTATCGCTGGAGAGCAGAAACTCGATCGTGGCGTCGTCGCCGTTAGCAGCCGATGGGGTAAAACGGATAGCACAGACATCCGACCAGCTGCGCAATGCCGCGCTGAGTGCCGACAGCTCCCTGCTGTTCCAGCTGCCGGTGGCGGTCCAGATCACGTTAGGCGCGGCTGCCGTCGTGCCCCAGCGGCGGCTTCCTCCTCCTGACTGGGCCCAATAGCCAACAATCAGGTAATCAGCAAAGATGTCTGCCGTGGCCGTGGTTTTATCAGGCATGGGAAGCTGCTGTGCTCCGGATATGTGACAGGACTATTTTTTGTTAAAAACGATCCATTATAACCCAATGGGTCGCCGGGTAACAGGTATGAAAGAGTTGGTAGGAAAAATATTCCATGTAATACAAAGATTGCGGCAATTTTTTCCGTTTACAACTGTTTTTATGGCTGTCATGGATAGTTTTTAATTGGCATTAGCCATGCAGGGTCCAGAGATGCCGATATGTTGTATCTTCATGGATCCGCACGAAAGGAGATTTTTCCGATGATGACGACCAATATTTCAGCGATGCCATCTGCGAACGCTATGAATGCCATGGGTGGCATGGGTCGGGCGAAAGGTCCAGGGCCAGGGCACCGTCCCGCTCCTCCATCAGCCGAGCAGCTTTTCAGCGTTCTCGATAGCAATAGTGACAACGCTCTTTCCAGCTCCGAGATCAAGAACACAGCCTTGGCTAGCCAGTCTGATAGCATCGATACCAATGGAGATGGCTTCATCAGTGCTGAAGAGCTCAAGTCGGCCATCGATTCTTTCCAGAAACAGATCCGTGCCAACCAGCGCCAAGGCCCGGTGGACGACAGGATGCCTCCTCCATCAGAGGCCGATCTGCTGAAGAAAATGGACGGTGACAACAATGGCACCATCAGCGCCAAGGAGGCCGTTGGGCCTTTGTCAGAGCGTTTTTCCATGGCCGATACCGATGGCAATGGTCAGATCAACCTGGATGAGCTGACCAGGGACGTGACAGCGGCCCGTCAGGAGCGCCATGGCCCCCCCATGGGCATGATGCCCCCACCCCCATCGGGAATGATGCCGCCATCCGGAGACGGCCAGAGTAGCTCTGCGAAAAACAATCGTCCGTTATCGTTCGGAATGGCAAGTTATTGGTCTGTGATGAGTCAGCTCATGTCGACGTCATCTCAATCGACGTCAACCAACAGTGCGACATCTGGCGCGACATCGCTCAAATCGTTGTTTGTATAAAAAGAATACCGCAGTCATCACCGGCGTGCTTATGCCGCCGGTCTGGTTGGGGTCACCTCGTGACGCATGGCCTGTCGCAACTTGTGGCTCTGCAGATTCAGCTGCGCTAGCAGTAGCAACCGTTGCGCTCCCTTGTCGGCCGTACGGCCAATCTGTTCAATCTGCGCCGCTAGCTGCTCCAGCTGTACGGCGCCAAAGTTACCAGCAGCTCCTTTCAGCTTGTGGGCACATTGATGGAGCTGCTGAAAATCGTCCTGCTGCCAGGCTTGTGACAGATCGGCCAACCGTTGTGGCAACTGGGCCAGGAAGCGTTCCACTAGAATGTGAAAATGGCTGCCCACCTCTTCGCGCAGCTCCTGCCATCGCTGCTGATCAATGGCGGGAGAAGCGATAGCACTGATGAGATCTACTAGCTGAAAACGGCGCACCGGCTTGGTCAGGTAATAATCACAGCCAGCTGTCAGGGCTGTATCCAGATCGGTTTGTAGGGCGTTAGCGGTTACCATGATGATAGCTGTGTGCTGCTGCTGACCGGACTGTTGTTCCAGTGCCCGAATGATTCGGGTCGCGGTTATGCCATCCATGACCGGCATCATCATATCCATCAGGACCAGATCAAACTGTTGTTCCTTGAACTGCTGGACCGCCTCAGAACCGTTGTGGGCGATGGTTATGATGCAGTCGGTATCGCGCAGCATTTCAGTTGTGACCAGACGATTCTCATCGGCATCATCGACCAGCAGCAGATGCAGCTGTTTCACCACCGGCCGGGATTCTCCCGTTAACGGTGTTTCTGGCTGATTTTCGGTTGTTGTGACGGCTGGTAACAGGATGGTAAACGAGAAGACACTGCCTAGCCCTGGTGTATGATCAGCATGAAGGCTGCCACCCATTCGAGTTACCAGTTGACGACAGATGGTCAAACCAAGTCCGGCATCCTGCTGGGGTAACTGGTGTGCCGTCACATCTTGACCACTGTTACGCACGGTAAAGGTCACCTTGTCAGCCTGACTGGTGGCCGTTACCTCAAGCCAGATGCCACCCTGTTGGGTGGATTGAATGGCATGGCTGATCAGATTAATCAACACCTGACGCAATCGCCTGCGGTCACCGCGGACGTGTGACGGTAGCGCCGTATCGCAGTGGCTGGTTAGCAGTAATCCCTTACTGTCAGTCAGTACCTGCATCATTTGCACGACGCTTTCCAGGTTTTCCGACAGCAGGAACGGTGTGTCGTCCAGCGTAATCGACTCACGTTCGATGCGTGCCATATCAAGCGTACTACTGATCAGATCGAGCAGGGTCTGACCCGAGCGGTTACTGATTTCGACGCAGCGGCGTTGGCGATCATCCAGCTGGGTGGTCAGCAGAATTTCGTTGATGCCCAAAATGACATTCAGAGGCGTGCGAATTTCATGGCTGATGGAGGTCAGGAACAGGCTTTTGGCCTTGGAGGCCGATTCAGCGGCCTGTGTAGCGCTGACAAGGGACTGATTGGCCTGTTGCAACTCAGTGGTGATGTTGGCCGCCAAGGCCTGTGCCTGTTGTTCCTGACGATAGAAAGAACGGATCATGGTAAACAGCATCAGACTGATGAAGATGCCTGTAGCCGCTACCAGGATGGGCTGTCTCTGCTCAAGGGATGACAACAATTCTGGTCCGGAATAAAGCAGCAACGTCCAGTGGTGTCCACCGAGCGGAATGGTTATACGTCTGTTGAAGAGACTTTTCTTGTGATCGTGACCCACCGAAAAAATCATCTCGGCTGTATCCGGATTGATGCCATCAAACAGCTCAAGACCAATATCACGGTGATTGGTGGAAAGAATCCCCTGCATCAGATCCCTGACGCGAAAAGGACTGTAGACAAAGCCGAGCAGGGCATCGCGTCGTTGAGCTACATTGTCGGTTGCAGCACCATGACGATAGACCGGAGCATACATCAAAAAGCCGGGTTGTTGGTCCTGGCTGGTTTCCTGTACCAGGGTGACACGACCGGAAATAGCAACCTGACCCTCATCACGAGCCCGTTCCAGGGCGGTACGGCGCACGGTCTCGGAATAGACGTCATAGCCAAGGGCACGGAGATTGCGACCGGAAGAGGGTTCGAGGTAGAGGACTGGAGTGTAGAGTGGCCGTTCACCATCAGGATGGATGGTGTAATCAGGCCATCCGTCGTTGCGGATGTATCGGATGTGCGCTTCCTTGTCGCGCGGCTGAACCACCAGAATAAAGCCAACACCCTTTACATCCTGGTAGTGGCGGTCCAGTTTCAAGGCGGTTACATAACGGCGCCATTCATCCCGATCGACCGCGTCAGAAGCGGCAAACAGGCCAACCCCACCCTGCAATATCAACTGATGCTCAGCCATCCGTTTCTGGATGGCTTGCCGGATCGCTTCACCGTGATCATAAAAACGTTCCTCTGCCCGATGTCGGATCAAGCCGTCTGTCAGAAACCACCCGGCAAAGGTCAGCGCCATCGCAACGGCTAAAACAACCCAGGAAGTGGTCCAATGACGTAACAGGGAGACGGTCATAGTGTGTTCCTCTATCGCTGTTCAGTAGCGTATCTCAACGATGGTAATATCATCGGCCTGTTCTGGATGGTGGCGGTAGGCCTCCAGGAAATTGCGCAGGATATCCAGTTCCTGGCGACCCTCCAGTACCTGGGTCAATACCGCTTCGACCGATTCCTGACCCAACAGGTTGCCATCCGGATCGCACACTTCGACCACCCCGTCGGAAAAGGCAATGATGCGATCTTCCGGGATTAGGTTAACGACCACCGTGGCCTTGGCCATGGAATCCTGCGCACGTATGCCCAGTGCCATGTGACCCGATGGGACACGATGGATGATTTGGCAACGACGGAACAGCAGCAACTCCGGCATGCCGCAATTCCATAACCGTGCCTGTTGCTGGTGACGATCGACCTCGACAAAACAGGCAGCCATAAACAGACCGATGGGCATTTTAACATGCAGCTGCTGGTTGATTTCGTGGATAATATCCATCAGATCAATGTTCTTGGCCGTCATGGCGTAAAAGATATCCGATACCAACGGTCCTCCCAGTGCTGCCGTCAGACCATGGCCGGTGAAGTCACCCAGCATGACATGCTGGACCCCATCGGGACGCAAGGCCGACAACAGCATGTCACCAGCCGTTTTCTCCACCGGTGCCATGACAAAACGGAGAAACTCCGGATTGAAACGCTTGGAGGCACGCATCTTGACGATGATGTTTTCGATGAAACCACGCTCGTAAGAAAGTTTATCGCGGTGATGGCGGATGTTCTGTTCCAGCCGTACCTGCCCCGTCACATTTTCCTGGAAAATCAGGAGACCACCAACGCGGCCACGCTTATCCCGCCATGGGAAGGCTTCCCAGGTGAACCACTCGGCATCCTCTTCCTCCGAGCCAAACGGCTCCCTTTCCTGACGCTGCCACTGACCCTCAAGACATTGATCAAAAATCTGGCGCCAGCGTTGGGATAAATCGGGGCAGAGATCGAAGTGGCAACGACCTGCCAGGTCATCGGTGTCGATGTTGTGGTTTTCCAGCCAGCGATGGCTGGCAGTCAGATAGTTCATACGGTGGTCGAACAGGGCCATGGCGACCGGGACGCGCCGCATCAGCAGTCGAAGATGCGCCAGGTGTTTTTGGCGTTGGTGGATAGCCAGCCATCCGAGCAGTAGCATGCCATACCCCAGCCACGCCACCAGGATATTGGGAACAAGACGGTGTAACAGAAACTCCTGATCATCAATCAGATTGGGTAGCAACACGCCAACGTGCCATCCATCCGTACGGGGTAGTGGCAACAACTGACCCAACCAGTCATGGTTCAGGGTAGGACCATTCCAGATTGTGTCAGAGAAGGACTTGGGATGCCACCGGATCCATTGTTCCTGGTCATCAGGCTTGTTCAGCAGACTGAAGGCTTGTCCTGTGGCGGATAACGAGTTCAGATCATACTGTCGGCTATCGGCAATGGCGGCCCGTGTCGCCGGATCGAGCTGTCCCAGAGTGGCCAGCTGTAACTCGGGATCGCTGCTGGCAAAGACAATACCCTTTTCATCGGTCATGATGTGACGTACGGCTACATGGTGGTTCAATCGACTCGGCAACAGCACATGGGCCGGATATTTGAGTACCATGACCCCTGCTACGGCAGCGGAATCACCCGACGGAATGGCCAGTCCCACATAGAGTCCCAGCCTGTCGGATGTCACGCCTTGAGCCACGTAAAGACCGATTTGACCGGATAGGGCCTGTTGAAAATAGGGACGAAAAGCGTAATTCTTGCCAACAAAGGATTTGTCGCTGCGCCAATTGCTGGCCGCTCGTGTGGTACCGCTACCATCCATCACGTAAAGGGCTTCTGCGGCCAGGGTTAAGGCCGCCCGTTCCAGCATCTGGTTAGCTGCCAGTACGCTGTTCGGGGTTGGTTGTCTGACGAGAGCGGAGATGATCTCCATGCTGGTCAGGATGCGGGCCGGCGTGACCAGCGCTGCCAGTGCAGCCTTCGATTGTGCCAGCAGCAAGTCAGCCTGATGGGAGATCTCACTGCGATGTTCCGTTTCAGCATGCCACCGGGTTGCTACCACGGTTGCTGCCGTGAGGATCAGACCCAGGAGCACCATGGCTGCTGATCGGTACAGAATACTCCATGGCTGTTCTTTTGGCACGGTCCCATCCCATTATCGATGATTCAAGGCGCTCATGGTAGGCAAAAAAATTCTGTTCTGCAAGGTCCGTTACGACATGCACAGGCACCTTGCACAGGCCGGTCATGGCAGGGTATGCTTACCTCTGCTCACCCATCTTTTTCAGCAGACAGGAATGGTAACCGATGGACGATATCAAGATAGTTCTCAGCGAAGCAGAAATCCCAACCCACTGGTATAACATCGCTGCTGACTTGCCTACACCCATGCCACCCCCCTTGGGGCCGGATGGTCATCCCATCGGCGCCGATGCCCTATCAGCCATTTTTCCGCAGGCTCTCATCGAACAGGAAATGTCCAGCCAGCGCTGGATTGCCATTCCGGAACCAGTACGCGACATCTACCGGCTTTGGCGTCCGGCCCCGCTCTTTCGCGCCCATCATCTGGAGCAGGCTTTGGCGACGCCAGCGCGCATCTACTATAAATATGAGGGGGGCAGCCCGGCTGGTTCGCACAAGCCCAATACGGCCGTGGCCCAAGCCTATTACAACCAGCAGGAAGGCATCCGCCGCCTGACGACTGAAACCGGTGCTGGACAATGGGGCTCTTCCATTGCCTTGGCAGGGGCCATGTTCAATCTGACCGTACGGGTCTATATGGTGCGCGTCAGCTACCAGCAGAAGCCGTTTCGGCGTTCGATGATGGAAACCTGGGGTGCTCAGGTCTTTTCCAGTCCGTCCGTGGAGACAGCAACCGGTCGGGCGGCGCTGGAGCGCGATCCGGAAACACCCGGATCACTCGGCCTAGCCATCTCCGAAGCGGTCGAAGATGCCGCCAGTCGCGCTGATAGCCATTATGCCTTGGGCTCGGTGCTGAATCATGTGGTACTGCATCAGACGGTGATCGGACTGGAGGCACGTGCCCAGTTCAACAAAATCGGTGTGATGCCCGATGTGGTGATTGCTTGTTGTGGTGGCGGATCCAACTTTGGCGGCACCGCCTTCCCATTCCTGATGGACAAGGCCGCTGGTCGGGAGGTACGGTTGGTGGCTGTTGAACCGGACTCCTGTCCAACCCTGACCAAGGGACGTTATGCCTACGATCATGGTGATAGCGCCTGTCTGACACCCTTGTTGCCGATGTATTCGCTCGGACATGACTTTATTCCTCCGGGTATCCATGCTGGTGGCTTGCGTTACCATGGTGATTCGCCGCTGGTATCCCATCTGTATCATCTCGGATTGATCGAAGCTGTTGCCGTGCCACAGCTGGCCACCTTTCAGGCCGGTGTTACCTTTGCCAGAGCGGAAGGCATTTTACCGGCACCAGAATCCAATCATGCCATTCGTGTGGCCATCGATGAGGCCTTGCGTTGCAAGGAGAGTGGCGAGGCGAAAACCATCTTCTTCACCCTGTCCGGTCATGGACACTTCGATATGGCCTCCTACGACCGTTATTTTGCCGGACAGCTAGAAGATTATGTCTATCCGGAGAGCGATATTGCGGCTGCTTTGGCAGGATTACGGGCTGTTTCCTGACAGGGCCGCCATATTGCCCAGTTCGTGAATGCGTGACAGGGTACGCTGGAAAGCGAAGGCGGCTGGTCCTTCGGTGCAGATCTGGTCCAGGTTGGTGGTACCGCAGGTGTGAAGCGCGATCCTGTGTTCGTAGAGCAGGTCGACCAGTACAATGAAACGCATGGCATAATCGGCCATGTCGGCTGACAGGGGCGGAATGCCGGAAAGGATCACGATTTTAGCCAAGCGACACAGTTCCATGTACTCGGCTCGTCCAATGGAACGGGCACACAGGCTGTCGAAGTCAAACCAGTAAACGCCTTGTTCGGCACCGATGGTCTCGACGGTCATATGGCGCAGGGTGATTGGTTTGGGGTCAGGATCCTGACCGGCCAGATGGGTGAAGATGTCCAGCGGACGCCGTTTTTCTTCGGTTTGGCTGGCAGAGCAGCGACGCCAGTCACTGCCGCGATCCAGCGCCACTTCCTGGACGTGTCGTCTGAGGATATCGATAAAAGGGAGCACCCGACCACGATTGATGCCATCCTGGAAGATGTTTTCCGGTGCCCAGTTACTGGTGACACACAGGGTGACACCGCATTGGAACAGGGCTTCCAGCAGGCGTCCCAGCAGCATGCCATCGGCGATGTTGGTAATGTAAAATTCATCGAAGCATAGCAGACGCACTTCTGCCAGTAGCTGCTCAGCCACATGCAGCATCAGATCCATGTTGCGTGGCGGGCGAGCGTGATGGATACGGTGATGCAGTTCCTCCATGAAGGGGTGAAAGTGAACCCTGCGCTTGTGCTGCTCTGTTGTAGCATCGAACACCAGCTGCATCAACATCGATTTGCCGCGACCCACCGGACCATGCAGATAAAGACCTTTGGGCACCGCAGCACCCTGTTCACCACGCCATACCGAGACATTACGCCAGCTCACCCGCTGTACCGGATGGTTAAGCTGCTGCACCAGCTGGTCCAGTACCGGTAGTAGTTCGAGCTGTTGCGGGTCGGGCTGTAACCGGCCAGCGTCCAGATAGTCCTGATACAGGGCGGTAGCAGAATGGGATGGATTGCTCATTGGGGGGCAACTACCGGCAGGCCGTTATGGATCCAGCTGACGATCCCGCGACGCACGTTGTAAACCTTGAGATAGCCCATTTTTTCCATTAGGTGGCGGGCCAGGGTATCGCTGCGGTTGCCAGTGCGGCAGATCAGGATCACCGGAGTCTCTTTGTTGACCTCCTGGGTAAAGCGGGCGAAGAATTCCGGGTTGGGCTTGCCGCTGTTGTCGATAAAAGTCAGCAGACGGCTACCAGCGACCACGCCAGTCTGGCGCCACTCGTCCGGACGCCGGATGTCATAGATCGGAATACCCTGGGACTGCAGGGTTTTGATGCCGTCGTTGTCAATATTGGTGTAAGGAGGCTCGGCACACCCTGCTAACCCGAGGGTCAGCAGCAGGGCACCAAAAGTACGTTCCATCATGATGAAATGACTCATATCGATTGATTGATGACTGTCAGGGACGGCCATGATAGCCATAGCCACCGTGGAATGCAACGGTGAATGCTTGTCAAACTGGGACAGGTTGCGTATAGTTGATGCGTTGAACCGTTGTATAAAGAGGAGTTCCCATGAGTAGATATCACCCGTTCAATCGTGCTGTAGCTGGATTATTGTCTGTCGCCTGTGTGGGCGCGTTCATGGGACCGGCTCATTCATGGGCAAAAGATCCACAGGTGCAGCAGGTGGCAGGTCATGCTCAGCCGGCTATCGATGCCAAATTGCAGCCCCTATGGCAACAGGTGCAAAAAAATCCATCCGATCTCAATGCCTTGGAACAGATGGTCGCCATGGCGCTGGCCGAGGATAAGTACAGCGTGCCGGTATTGACCCTGCTGCACCAATTGGTGGCTGGTGCGGTAGGCAAGACGGATCAGGCCATGGCCGAGGAATACAATCGCTTGGTGACTACCTTGTTGACAGAGATTCCGCTAGCTGTCCGGCAGCCGTTTGAGCAGCTGGTAACCAGGTCAACGGCCAAGGTGGCCAACAAGGAGCTGACGACCTGGTCGCAGCAGCTGGCACAGATGCACCAGGCTGCCCAGATGGGGCAGGGGGAACAGGCCATTTTATTGGGGACAGCTGTTCTCAAAAAGGCGCAAGAGCTGTTCGGCGATAAACATGTGCTGACCTTCATGGCCACGCGTGACCTGGGACGGTTGCATTTCAGCAATAATCAGTTCGATAAGGCGGAACCCCTGCTGCGCAAGGCTTTATCGCTAGCCACAGCTGTACTGGGCAAGAACGATGTAGAGGTCATGACGATTCATCGTCTGCTGACCGAACTGTACAGCACTGGTCTGATCCGTCTGGCTGAAGCGGAAAAACAGGCTCTGGCGGCCTGGAATGGCTACCCGGGCAGTGTTGGCAAGAACCATAGCCTAACCTTGGCAGCCGGCATGGCCTTGGCTCGGGTATGGCAGAACAGCGGCAAGCTGTCGCAGGCCGATTCGATGTGGCAGGATCTGTGTAGCCGTCACGAACAGGGGTTGGGTCCATTCCATCCCGATACGGCTTCCTGTTTGACCCAGTGGGCTGCCCTGGCGCGGGTGCGTGGTTTTTACAACGACGCCCAGCAGCGGTTGGATAAGGCACGTCAGATCCAGCAGGCGGTGTTGGCCGATGGTCATGGTGATGCCATCCAGACCGTGATTGAACTGGCTGCGGTGCAACGTCAGCTAGGGCAGTTCCAGCAGGCTCAGGCGCTGTTACAGCCTTTGGCACAGGCTTTGAGTCAGGCCGCTGATCCGGATGGCAAACGACTGCTTTATCGCATCAAGGATGAGATGGCCCAGTTGCACGAAGAATTGGGGCAGTTTGCTGCGGCCGAGACTCTGACTCAGGAAGTGCTGGACTACGAAACAGCGACATTGGGTGCTGATCATCCGGACCGGTTGGTGACCATCAACAATCTGGCTGGCATCCATCGGCGCCAGGATCGTCTGGTTGAGGCCGAAAACGAATACAACACAGCCTTGGCACAAGCCAAAAAGCAGTTGGGTCCGCGCCATCTGACCGTGGCAACCCTGATGAACAACCTCGGTCTGGTCTACGAACAGCGCGGTCTGTACGATGTAGCGGAACCGTTGTTCAAGGAGGCCATTACCCTGACCAAGGAAGCCGTGGGGGAGGATCACCCGTCGACCTGGGCCAACCGGAATAGTCTGGCCCTGCTGCATGAGAGTCAGGGCAATTTTGATCAGGCCGAACCGCTGTACACCACCATTATCGATGCTGCCACCAAGAAGATGGGAGCACGTCATCCTGATACAGCGGCCTATATCAACAACCTTGCTTATTTGCAACTGTTGCGTCGGGAATACGATAAGGCGGCGCCCCTGTTCGAGCAGGTGTTGGCTACCTGGAAGGAGACCTTGGGAGAGAACCACCAGAAGACCCTCAAGGCCATGAACAACCTGGCGCGTGTCCGTTATCACCAGGGCCGCCTGTCAGAGGCGGAAACCTTGCTGGTCAAGGCCCTTGAGCTGCGTCGTGCCGCTTTGGGTGCCGAGCATGCTGACACCCTGCGCAGCATGAATGATCTGGCACTGTTGCGTCAGGCCCAGGGCCAGCACGCTGTCGCTGATCAGCTGTTCCAGCAGACCGTGGCAATCGAGGAGAAGGTGTTGGGGCCGCAACATCCCTACACCTTCGAGACCATCGATCGTTATGCCGGTTTGCGTGAAGTGATGGGGCAGAACGATGCGGCCTTTGCGTTGCGCCAGACTGGTTTTCAGCGTCGTTCCACCTTTCTGGATCGCATGATGTGGGTGGCTGGTGACAATGCTCGCGAGGGTTATCTTCGCCTGCATCGACCCGAGCTGGACCGCTACTTGGTCCTGTTGACCCGTATTGATGCGGGTCGAGCCGGACAGGCCCTGATCGACTTGGCTTTGCAGCGCAAGGGCATTCTGCTGAAGATCAGCTCCGAAATCAGCCAGGTGGCCCGACTGGCTGAAGATCCACAGCTGTTGAAGATAACACAGGAATTGCGCGATAACCGCAAGAAACTGGCGGCACTGACCCTGTCTGGCCCAACGGCTGAGACCGGTGACCAATATCTGGCCACCCTGCAGCAGCTGGAAAAGCGTATCGATGAACTGCAGGGCACCCTGGGACGGGCCAGCCAGCGCTTTCGTGCCAGCACTCAGCCGGTTACGGTGCAGCAACTGGTGGATCGGATTCCGGATGGAGCCGTGCTGGTGGAGTTTATGACCTATCAGGATGGGCAGGGGGCCTCTCGTTTGTTGGCGGGTACCCTGACTAAAAAAGGCAGCGAGGCGCAGTTCGGACTGGTGACCTTCCGGC
This sequence comes from Magnetococcales bacterium, assembly GCA_015229115.1. Classification (GTDB taxonomy): domain Bacteria; phylum Pseudomonadota; class Magnetococcia; order Magnetococcales; family JADGCH01; genus JADGCH01. Next base: position 52,550 of record JADGCH010000007.1, on the reverse strand, counting down.
AGACGCTGGCGGCCATCGAAAAAGAGGTGCTGGCCTATCGCAAGGCCATCCAGGATGAAGATCTGGATGAGGATGAGCGCAACGAGATGGGGCAAAGTATCTACGATGCTGTGTGGGCACCGCTCATGCCGGTCATTGGTGATCGTAAACAGGTCTACGTTGTGCCGGATGGCCCGTTACACATCCTGCCTTTTCAGGCCCTGATCGATGAAAAGGGCCATTATCTGCTGCAAAAACTGGATCTGCATTTACTGACCTCTAGCCGTGATCTGTTGCCAGAGGCGATCGCCAGCTCCAAGAGTGGCCTGTTTATGACCATCGCTGGACCGGATTACGATTCCGACAAGGTAACGGCCAAGACAGTTCTGGCTGAAGTGCAACAGCGCCGTTCGGCTGGTGCGTTACCGGCTGCTGATACCCGTGGCATCGGTGGTGATCTGCGCGATGGTTTGCGTGCTTTTTCCGCCGGTATTCGTGGTCTGCACTTCGATCCGTTACCAGGAGCTGAAAAAGAGGGGGCATTGATTATTGGCAAAGCCAAGGAGCAGGGACGCAGCAATCAGCTGCTGTCGCGTCACGATGCCCAGGAAAAGAGTCTCAAGGAGATGAAGACGACACCGGAATACCTCCATGTCGCTACCCACGGCTTTTTTCTCAAGGCCGATGACAACCTGAAAAAGCGGTTGCTCAAGTTGCAGCGCAGCGCTGATTTCCAGGTGGCACCCCCAGGAGATAATCCGATGTTGCGTTCCGGTCTGGCCTTTGCCGGCATCAACGCCAATGCGCCTTTTCTCGGTGATATTGGTACCGAAAACGATGGTATTCTGACCGCCATGGAGGTGCTGGGGCTTAATCTGTCTGGTACCAAACTGGCGGTTCTGTCGGCCTGCGAGACCGGTTTGGGTGAGGTGCATGAGGGCGAGGGGGTTTATGGCTTGCGGCGCGCCTTCCGTGAGGCAGGCGTGGCCGATCTGGTAGTATCGTTGTGGGAAGTGAGCGATGCTGGAACCCAGGCCCTGATGACCACCTTCTATCAGCGTTTGCTGAAAGGCATGCCGGTCTATCAGGCCTTTCACGAGGCGCAGTTGGAGATGATGCAATCGGCGCAGTGGAAACATCCTTACATCTGGTCCGCTTTCATGCTGGTAGGGCATTGATCCATGAAGCTAGCCATTGGTCCGGTACTGTTTGAATGGGGCAAGAAGGGGCTACGTGATTTCTATCACCGCATGGCTTATGAAAGTGCGGCCGATATTCTCTACATCGGTGAGGTGGTCTGTGGTCGACGTTCGCATCTGACGCTGGACGAACTGGTCCAATTGGCGCAGGAGCTGAAGCCGTCCGGAAAAGAGATTGTACTATCCACGCTCGGTCTGGTCATGAACGACGAGGAACAGGAGTTCATCCGTCGCTTGGTCGCTGTAGCCGACCAGCAGCAGTGGATGGTCGAGGTCAACGACATGGCTGGGTTGGCGATTGGCGAGGGTAAGGCCATGGTGGCCGGACTTCATATCAACAGCTATAATCCGGAGACGATCGGTTTTCTGTCAACCGTGGGTGTGCGTCGGGTGGTCTTTCCGGTTGAACTGTCGCGCGATATGATGGCTGCCATCATCGCTCAACGGCGCCCGAGTGCGTTGCAATACGAACTGCTGGCCTGGGGACGGTTGCCGTTGGCGTTGTCGGCGCGCTGCTACACTGCGCGGGCCTTTCATTTGAGCAAGGCCAATTGTCAATATCGCTGCGGTGATTATCCGGATGGGTTGCCACTGCAGACTCAGACCGGTGACCCATTTTTGACCATCAACGGCATCCAGATGATGTCGGAACGGAAGTTCAATCTGATCGAAGCGACCGAGTCGCTGCAACAGATGGGGATCGATATTGTCCGTCTGTCGCCACAGAGTCAGGGTATGACCGAGTTGACCGCCTTATGGCGGGCACGGCTGGATGGTCAGATCAGCGGGGTGGAGGCTAAGGCGGAGCTGGTGCATCTTGATCCGTCGGCATCATATTGTAATGGTTATTTTTATGGTCGGGCTGGTCTGGATCTGGTGGACGCGGTGACAGCCGTTGCTGCTATGGACTGTAGATCCTGACACCGTAACGCAATGGAGGAGAGCTTGTCATGCAGATTGATAATTCGGTCATTGATCAAATCGCACAAAATGTGCTGTCGGTACTGGATAAGGTGGGGATGACCCATCAGGAGTTTGTGCGCAAGATTCGTGAGGTAGTGCGGGAAGGAGTCGAACATTTCGATCTGGTAACAAGGGAAGAGTTTGATGCAACACGTGAGCTGCTTAGCAATACCCGCATCAAGGTCGATCGGCTTGAGAAACGGATTGCTGAACTGGAAGCAGCTTTGGGTGAGGTGCAGGGCAAGGGAGGTGACCATAATACACCATGAGGATGCGTGCCTATATTGGGGGATCGTGGGTTGAAACCGGTCGACAACTGGATGTAATCAATCCGTTTGATGGCCAGTGCATCGGTCAGGTTGCTGAATGCGGCGCCGATGCCGTGGATCAGGCCATTGACCGGGCTCATCGTGCCTTGCCGCAGACACGCCAGCTGGAACCCTATCAGCGGGCACAGATACTGGTCTTGATTCGCGATCGTCTCAGGGAACGTCAGGAGACCTTTGCCCGTACCCTGTCGCAGGAAAATGGCAAGACCCTGCACGAATCACGCCTGGAGATTACACGGGCTGTTGCCACCTTCGATCTGGCTGCTGGTGAGGCTAGCCGTATCTATGGTGAGGCTTACGATCTGGCTATCAATCCCTTGGCGACGCGGCGTCAGGCCCTGGTGCGCCACTATCCCATCGGTGTGGTGGCAGCCATTGCTCCGTTCAATTTTCCAGTCAATCTGGCGGTGCACAAAATAGCACCAGCGCTGGCGACGGGCTGTCCGGTCATTCTGAAACCGGCCTCCAAGACTCCTCTAACCGCCTTGATGCTGGCGGAGATCATCGCCGAGTCCGGTTGGCCGTCGGAAGCCTTTTCCGTCGTACCCTGCGGTCGTACTGTCGGCCAGCAACTGGTGGAAGATGAACGCATCAAACTGCTTTCTTTCACCGGTTCGCCCGAGGTAGGTTGGAAGATGAAACGGCAGGCGGGCAAGAAAAAGGTTATCCTTGAACTGGGTGGTAATGCCGGTCTGATTGTCGATCGTGATGTGCAGGACTGGGATTGGCTCATCAACCGTGCCGTGATGGGGGCCTTTTACCAGTGTGGTCAGGTCTGTATTTCAGTCCAGCGTATCTTTCTCCACCATGAGATCATGGGGGAATTTCGTTCCCGTTTCAAAAAGGCAGCCGAGGCGTTGTGCAGCGGTGATCCACTCGATGAAGCCACCACGCTGGGTCCCATGATCGACAGCGCCAATCGTCAGCGATTGCAGCAATGGATTCAGGAGGCCATTGATCAGGGTGCCCACTTGGTTACCGGCCATGGCGTGGCCCCTGTTGGTCAGGGCAATAATCTGACGGCGACCATTCTTGAGGAGGCCGACGCCCGTTGCGCTATTGTCGCCGAGGAGGCTTTTGGTCCTGTGGTGACGTTGACACCGGTTCAGTCGATGACAGAGGCCTTCGAGCGGGTCAATGATTCACGTTATGGTCTGCAGTGTGGTATCTTTACCAACGATTTCCAGACGGTCATGCGCGCTTTCGATACGCTGGAGGTGGGCGGCGTGATCCATAACGACGTACCCTCCTTCCGCGTTGATAGCATGCCCTATGGCGGCGTGAAAGATTCCGGACTGGGACGCGAAGGCGTGCGTTACGCTATGCGTGACATGCTGGAGGAGCGGGTGCTGGTCTACCGTCGCTGAAGAGACCTCACCCCCCTCCCTCCCTCGCCATTGATGGAGAAGGAGGCCAGGTGGGTGAGGTTACATACCGGATAATCTATCCCAACGTATCGAGCATGACGCTCTGATACCAGCTTTCAGCATAGAGGGCTTCTTGGCGGCGCACTTCGCGTGAGGCCTCGACCGGGGAGACTCCTTCGGAGAGGGCTGTCAGCTTACCTTCCTTCAGCGCTACAATCAACGCGACCGAGATGCCATAGTCGGGTGCTACCAGGCTGTAGCAGGTGTTGAGATAGGAGGGGTCGTAGACGCCGTTACCGGTCAGTTCAGCCACAATGGCTGCAGCGGCGATTTTGCCCTCGGAGTTGGCAGAGTAGCCTGACTTCGGCATCGGTGTCGCGGTGCAGGCATCACCAATGACAAAGATGTTTTTATGCTTGGTCGATTCGCAGGTTCTGGGATCGATGGGGCACCAACCTTTGTCGTCGGTCAAACCAGCCTTGATGGCAATCTCGCCGGCTTGTTGTGGTGGGATGACGTTGATGGCGCTGCTGGTTTCCTCGCCAAAATCGGTGATGACCTTCTTGCCCTTGACATCGACGCGAGTCACCTTGCCGCCCTCGGCTCCCTTACGCCATTCAATGTTGTAGCCCAGCTGCTTCCAGCCACCCTCGAACAGCTTTTGCTTGGAGAAAACATCCTTGGCATCGAGAATGATGACCTTCGATTTCGGCTTGTGTTTCTGCAGATACCACGCCACCAGACTGGCACGCTCGTAGGGTCCGGGCGGGCAGCGGAACGGATTGGCCGGAGCGACGATGATGAAGGGTTCGCCATCGGTCATGCCCGCTACCATCTTCTTCAGGGCCAGTGTCTGTGGACCGGCCTTCCAGCCATGGGGCATCGCCTCACTGGCGGCTTCATCGTAACCTTCGATGGCACCCCATTTCAGGCTGATACCGGGAGAGACAATCAGCTTGTCGTAGTTCAGGGTCACGCCACCTTGGGTTTTGACCGTTTTGGCATTCGGGTCAATATCCGTGGCGGTGTCGTGGATGACCTTGACGCCTCGCTTGGTCAGACCGTCGTAGCTCCAGGTCTGCACCGCAATGTCACGCAGCCCGACGATGACCGGATTACTCAACGGACAGGAAACATACTGCTTTTCCTTCTCGATCAGCGTTACGTCGATGTTGGCGTTGGTCATGCGGATGTATTTGGCTGCCACGGCGCCACCGTAGCCACCACCAATGATGACAACATGCCCCTTTTTGCCTTCGGCAATAGCCGGGAAGGAGTGCAGTCCAGTGGTCAGCGTAGCGGCTGCCGCAGCACTGCCGGCGGCCAGCTTGACAAAATCCCTGCGAGTTACATCAGTTATGATCTTGGACATATGAATGGTCTCCTGATTGCCGGTTATTTCTGGCTGGCGTAGAAATGGGCGATACTGGTCAGCTCATCCAGCGACAGTTTCTCGATCTGGGCAGCCATCTTCTTTTCCTGTGGGATAGGTGGCTTGATGGAGGCATCCTTGTAGTCTTTCATTTTGACCAGGATGTAATCGAGCCACTGTCCAGCCATGCGCGGTACGCCCTCGCCCTGGGCACGGCCATTTTCCTCATGGCATTTTTCACACTGCTTCACCAGCTTCTGGCCTGCGGCAGCCTGCTTGGCATCAACAGCGGTGGCCATCTTTGAGTTGGGATTGTTGACAGCGTTTTGCCAGGGCTGTTTGGCAAAGAAATTGGCCATGGCGACAATCTCTTCGTCGCTGTACCCTTTGGCAATGCGTCCCATGATGGTTGAAAAACGCTCGCCGTTCTTGAACTGCTGCATGACCTGCTTGGTGTGATCGGCCGGGAAGCCGGCGATGGTTGGCATGCCGGGTCCAGCCGAGATGCCATTGGTGCCGTGGCAGCCAGCACAGGTGTTGCTCAGCATTTCGGCTGTTGCTCCAGCCCATGCCGATGTGCTGCCGAACGATAGGCTGCCAATCAGCAGACCAGCCGCGACAGCGGTGACTGTGCGCATTGTTGCGTAGTGCATAACAGACCTCCAGTCAGAATGTGATGATCAGGGCCATACCCTGGGTAACGGTTGGGTAACAAGTGGTTATGGTTATAAGTTATATCTCTCCTGCTGCTGCTCCCTGCATGATCTCCTGGATGACTTTCCAGACCCGCATGGCCTCCTTCTTCAGTTCCGGCGGCAATTGCTTGCCACCGTGGATCATCATGTCAAGGCTCATGGTGTGCAGCCACAACTTGCCCTGCTTGTCCTCAACAATCGAGACGCGACAGGGCATGAAGGCCGTGTAGACGTCATTATGGTCGGCCATCATCTTGCCTACCTTGGCATCACAGAACGACATGAATGTGACGTGACGGTAAGGTTGTCCGGTAACGGCCTGCACCTGTTTATAAAAAGGAGCCTCACCGACAAACAGAAAATCTTTCGCCGACGCCAGACTCTTCAACGATTCCTTGACATCTTCCAGGGATACCCCATTTTTAACGGGTAGGGAATAGACCATGGTGCTACCTGGATCCTTGGTAGCCATCAGGCGTTTGGCAAAGGTGAGATAGACCTGCTGATAGCCAGGGTCGAATTCGGATAATATCGGCGCAAGTCTGATGGCACCATACCCGGCAGACAGCACCGTGATGACTCCGATAAAGGCCAGTAAATTTTTAATCAACATGGCTTCCCTCCAATGATTGCAAGGTTCGGTAAAACCTGAAACGGCGCCATCGTACACCCTTTTGATGATGATTGCTACGTTTACAGCGTATCACCCATATAAATAATTACCAGGATATCAGCCTAAAAATCGCCTTACCCGTGGCAACAGGTCGGTTGGATCGATAGGTTTGGTAATGAAATCATCGGCTCCAGTCTGGAAGGATCGTTCACGGGTCTCCAGCTGGCTGTCTCCTGTCATCATGATGAATGGAATGACTGGCCGATTGCCGCCGCTTTCACGAACTGTCTTCAGCAGGGTAAAGCCGTTCATCTTCGGCATCACCACATCACAGATAATCAGGTGATAGGTACGGTTGCGGATCATTTCGAGCGCGACAATCCCATCCTCGGCCTCATGGACAGCCATTTTCAGGCGGCCAAGATGGCGTGCCAGCAACAGCCGCTGGTCGGGATCATCATCCACCACCAGAACATCCGGGATGATTTCCGGCAGTCGCACGAAGAATGTGCTCCCTTCACCAGGAGTGGAAACCACATCAATCGTGCCCTGATGAGCCTTGACCAGATCAAGGCTCAGGGGCAAACCAAATCCGGTACCGTGTTCTCCGGCTGTTCCAGGGGTCGATGTTTTTTCCTCCAGCAGAAACAGCTTGCCAAGGCGTTCCGGAGCAATACCGGTACCGGTGTCGCTGACGGCAACGGTCGCCATCTCGTTTTCGGGTATATGGATGGTGATTTTATGTCCAGGATGGCTGAATTTGATGGCATTGGAAATCAGATTGTGGATCACCTGGTTGAACAGGGCCGGGTCGGCATAGAGACGAACACCATCCGGTATGGTGTTGACCAGCTGAATTTTCTTGTTGGTAGCCGGTGGCGTCAGACTTTCCAGTGTCTGGCCGATGACAACACGGCTATCGAAAAAACGGGGTATCGGTACGATTTTCCCGGTCTTCAATCGACTGATGTTCAGCAATTCATCAATGATCTGCAGCATCTTCTTGCTGCTTTCGGTGATCCAGTCCAGGAACGATTTCTGCCGTTTGCTGAGTGGATTTTTGCGATCACTCTCGAGCAGTTCCAGAAAACCCAGGATAGTGGTAAAAGGGCCCCGCAGGTCGTGCACCACCAACGAGACAAATTTGTCCTTGAGACGGGTGGCCTCTTCCGCCTCTTCCTTAGCGCGCTGCAAGGCATAATCGTGCGCTTTGCGCTGGGTAATATCGCGTAGGATGCCAACGGCGTACCAGGCATCGCGTAACCGTACCGCGGAAAAAGAGCCTTCAACTGGAAAGCGTTCACGCTGCTTGTGGGTCGCCGTGGCTTCAATCACCATGCTGGGCGTTTGGTGGTGATGAGGAGAATGTACGACTGTCTGGGGCGGCTGCGACGTGGCCAGGGTGACCAGGGTGTCCAACAGGGAAGAACCGTAGCTATCGGACAGGGATGAACGGTGTTCCAGGGTAATGGTATGGGTGGCGGGGTCCAGGATATAGTTGATCTCATGACCAATGACATCTTCGGACGCAAAACCGAATACCCGCTCGGCGGCTGGATTCCAGAAAATGATGCGACTGTCTGGGTCTAGCATGACGATGGCATCACGGGCCGATGAGGTGATGATGTTGAGCTGTTCGTGCGCTTCGGATAGTTCCTGGGTCCGCTGCATCACCCGCTGTTCCAGATCTTTCTTGGCTTGCTGCAACGACTGCATGGTCTTGCGCAGCATCTGATCGGCGTTGACGCGTTCCAGCGAGTGGTGGATCGAGCGGCTCAGGGTCTCGATGTTCAGTTCTGTTTTGCGCAGGTAATCGTCAGCACCAGCGCGCAGAGCCTCAACGATGGCCTCTTCTCCTTCCAGTCCGGTGAACAGGATGAACCCGGCTTGGCAGCCCTGTTGTTTCATCTGGCGGATGATCGTGGTGCCGCTTTCATGGCCAAGCATATAGTCCATGAAAACCAGATCGGGTTGATGGGACCCCAGCCATTCCATGGCACGGGTACCATTGGTGTGGACAACAGGACTGATCTCCCAGCGTGTCAGCTTCTTGAGCAGACCCGAGAGCAAGGCTCCTTCGACGGCATTGTCATCGATAACCAGAACCAGGAGAGGTAGGCCCATGGCAACTCTTCAACGAATTGGTTGGAACAGGGTGTCGGTCAACAGCCATCCATGATAATATGATTTCCTGATCTATGATAGGAAGAAATATGGACTATTTGACCTGTTTGCCGCCATCACGATTTTTGCTGCATCCGCCTGTTGAGATAGCAGGGGCCTGGTCGCGGGAGGAACAGCGCCGGTTGCAGCAGTTTCCCTTTTTGATGCCGCAGAAATTGGCTGAGGCCGTTCATTGGCAGGATGAGAACGATCCGTTGCGGCGCCAGTTTTTGCCCACGGCTGCTGAGCTGGTTGATGATCAGGCTTGTCAGGATGATCCATTGGCAGAGCAGTCGGCCACGCCATTGCCAGGCCTGATCCATAAATATCGGGGTCGGGTGTTGTTGTTGCTGACACAGGCCTGCGCTGTTCATTGTCGCTACTGTTTCCGCCGTCAGACCCGAACCACGTCAGCGCCACTGCCCCATACTCTGGAGCAGTGGCAACCGGCGCTGCGTTACATTGCCTGTGATAGCTCGATTCAGGAAGTGATTCTCTCCGGTGGTGACCCCCTGATGGTACCCAATCGTTTGCTGATACAGCTGACAGAAGCCCTGTCTGCCATCCCGCACGTGGGCCGCATCCGCATCCATAGCCGTGTTCCAGTGGTATGGCCTGAGCGTGTCGATGCCGATTTGCTGGGCTGGCTATCCTCTATCACTGGTCATGAGCGCATCAGGACCTTCATGGTTTTGCACGTTAATCATGGGCGAGAATTGACCGAATCAGCCCGTTATACCTTGGCTAAGCTGGCCGATTGTGGCCTGTTGCTGCTGAATCAGTCGGTACTGCTGCGCGGTGTCAACGATGATCGCTCAGTGCTGGTGGCCTTGAGTGAACAGCTGCTGACGTTGCGGATTCTGCCTTATTATCTCCATCTACTCGATCCGGTCACTGGAGCCGGCCATTTTGCCGTGCCAGAACAGCATGCGCGCCAATTGCTGGCACAGATGCAGGCCGATCTGCCTGGCTACGGCGTACCACGGCTGGTACGAGAAAGGCCTGGGGCAGCTGCCAAGGTGCTCTACTGTGTCGATGACCCTGTTGATCGCTAGGAGATAGCCAGTCGTGTGGCATCTCTATACCCATCCACGTCTGTTGTTGCTGTGGCCACTGGGCTTGGCCAGTGGTTTACCACTGGCCCTGATCGCCAGTACCCTGGCCATCTGGTTGACCGAGGCGGGTGTTGACAAATCGACCATCGGCCTGTTTGCTTTGACGGGGCTGCCCTATACGCTCAAATTCCTGTGGGCGCCCTGGATCGATCATGTTCGCCTGCCCGGGCTGAGCCGCTGGCTTGGCCGTCGTCGTAGCTGGATGGTGGCGACCCAGATCAGTGTTATGCTGGCCCTGCTGGTGATGGGGTGGATTCCCCCGGACCAGCAACCCTTGCTGACGGCGGTGGCTGCCTTGTTGACCGCCTTTTGTTCAGCCAGTCAGGATATTGTGCTGGATGCCTATCGGATTGAAATCCTGCAGCCGCACCAATATGGGGCCGGGGCTGCCACCTTTGTGTTTGGGTACCGGCTAGGGATGCTGATTTCCGGTGCTGGGGCACTCTATCTGGCTACCAGCCTGGGCTGGTCGGCTACCTACGCCATCATGGCAGCTACCATGATCATCGGATTGATAGCCAGCTGGTATGGTCCGGAACCACCGGAACCACCGCTACAACAGGCAGGTCCGTCCATGGATACCATGATCGTGCAGCCTTTGCGCAACCTGATCCAGCGTTCGGGCTGGGTCTGGATGGTACTGCTGATTTTGTGTTACAAGCTGGGAGATGCGCTGGCGGGGGTGATGACAGCTCCGCTACTGGTCGATCTGGGCTTCTCCAAGGTCGAAATTGCTAACGTTACCAAACTGTTCGGTCTGGCAGCAACCCTGTTGGGTTCCATGTTGGGGGGATGGTTGGTGCATCGCAGTGGCGTTGTGGCAGCCATGCTGTGGTGTGGTGTGGCGCAGATGGGTTCCAACCTGATGTTTACCCTATTGGCATGGACGGGACGGGACAGCGAGCTGTTGGTGATGACCATCGCCATTGAAAACCTGACCGGAGGCATGGGCAGCGCAGCCTTGGTAGCCTACCTGTCATCGCTTTGCCACACCGCTTACACCGCCACCCAGTATGCCCTGCTCTCGTCACTGACGGCCTTTGGTCGCACCGTGCTAGCCTCTTCGGCCGGATTACTGGTCGAATGGCTGGGATGGCCGCTGTTCTTTATACTGACTACCATTGCCGCCCTGCCAGGGGTGCTGATTCTGGTTGTGTTAATGCGTCAAACGCCTAACGACCACCCTTCAGTTCCTTGAGTACATCGGACACAGCACTCTGGGCTTTTTTGATGTCTTCAACGGTGTTGGCAGCGGATGCTGGCGCAGCAGCGCCACTACCCTGGGCCGGTTGTTGGGAGGTCTTGTCCTGTTGAGGTGCAGCGTTAGTGGCCGTGTCCTTATTGGAAGTGATGACGCTGGCACTGTTACTGACCTCTATCCACTGCCGCATGTCACGGCTAGCCAGCAACACCTTGTCCGGTGTGATGGTATGGATCTGGGCATGATTGGACCCCTCCAGCGTCTCTCCCTCGCGATAGAGGCGGCCATTGATGACAGCCATACGATAATCTCCTGACAGAAAGGTCATGGAGATGATCACCTGGGCCTTGAACTGATCGACGGTGGCCTTGGCGGCAACCATTTCCTGCATCAACGCCTGATCGGAAAAACCCAGCATTTCCATCTTGATGGGCTCCGCGCTCTCCTGACGTGGCTGACGCAGTTCCCGCATGCGTGGTTGCAACCGGGCGATGATATCGCGGATGGAGGCATCAATGGCAGGGATCTCAGGCCTCTTGTTGGCTGCATCAGGTTTTGATTGTTCTTGCTGACGCAACCGCAGCTGGGCCATCTTTCTGGTCTGGTCCGATAGGTTATGTTGCCAGCCGAAATAGCCAGCAGTGGCTATCCAGGAACCAAGCAGTAAGGTTACTGAAATCAGACCAAGCTGTTTTTGTCTCATGGCTTTTCCCACACCAGTTTGGCAGTGAACCGCAACTCATTGATATCGGCCGAAGAGCTGTTTTCCAGCAGGCGAAAGTTGCGACTTTGCAGAACGGACAGAAAACTGTGATACTGCTGGCTGGCCTGTTCAAACCGGGCCAGCTGCCGGCCAACCAGGGTTAAGGTAGGTTGACCCTGGTCGCTGAATTCAAACAGTACCCGATCCAGGAACAGCTCATCCTGTTTGGCCTGCGACAGCTCGGCCAGAATCTGGTTGACCGATGGCATGTCCCACAGTTGGGCCAGCTGCTTGATAAACTGAATGGTGCTGACCCGTTCCGTTGCAACGAACTCCGGATTGGTGACATTAACGGTGGTTGATCGCAGTCGTGTCTGCTCTGCCTCGACTTCATCAATCTGCTGCTGGACCAGCAGGTTACCCCACAGCAACAGAATGACCAGGCCCCAAGTGATAAAAACAGCCGCAGGTACCAGTCGCTGCGACAGGTACTGGAAGCGCGACAAGGGTGGCGAGCAACTATCACCGTCCTGCAGATAGGTCGTAATGGCATCTGGCAGGGAGGTAAAAATAAATTCCTCACCAAGGTCAAAACGGCGCGGAGGCAGGGCTTGATAGTCGGCCTGAAGTTCTTTGGCGATCTGAGCGACCCACTCCGAAGAGACCTGTTCCATTTCGTGGCTGGTGAGCAGGGCGTCCTGTTTGGTACCGGTGGCCCAACCGGTATTTTTCTGATCTGGACCACCGGTGAGGTTCCCTGTCAGGTTCTGTGTATCGGACAGTCCCCTGCGGGCCGCCTGGGTCGAAGTGAGATCGACAGCGGCCTGGCCAACCAGCCAGTTAAGATGGACCACCTGTTCGACCCGTATGGGCGATGCGCCACTACCGAGGCGACGCAGCTCCTCGGTCATGGCACCACCGAGGGAGTGGCGTGCTGTGGCATCGTAAGTCGATACACGTCCAGCAGCCAACAACTGGCGCTGACGCCCAATCAGGTAGTCGGCATGACGATCGTGTTCAAGAATGACAAGGGTGAGTCTGGTACCGGCAAACTGACGTAAACAGGCCAACAAAACGCTGTTGCTGGCAAAAACCAGCTGGTGATCGGCATCGCTGATGCTGCGCAGGTTATAGCTATCAGCCAGTTCAGCATCGACAGCCGTAAAAAACAGCTCGGTCGACTGCTTGTTGAGGGCCCTTTTGGAGTGGGTGACAATGCGCGCCTGATCCGTTGTTTCGCCGCTTTCCTGCAAACGCCGTTGCAACAGCGTCTCGGCGAACTTGACAGGAGCGTCGATCTTCATAAAGCGAGGGACGCTGTCGCGAAAGTCGGTGACGACCCACTTGCTGCCTCGGATGGTACCGATATCATCGACCGCTTCTACCTTACGGCCATCAAAAACCACCGTACGGCCATCGAGTTCGATCACCAGCTGGTCAGAAGGTTTCTTTTTCATACTGCCTCTTCAGGATCTACTGCCTTGTCAATCTACTGGTGCTGAACCAGATATTCCCCTTCGATGGAAAAGAAGACGGCCATACCAGGATCGGGCTTCCTCTTGTTAAAGGTCTCCTGGGCCTTGCGGTTCAGCTGGTTCAGCCCACCCAGGCCAGGATCGACCTTCTGGTTGCTGGTGTTGTCCTGAGCCGAGTTACCCAGTTTCTCCAGCTCAGCCAGCGTGATCGAATTGATCTCAACACTCTTGGGCTTGAAATACTGGTGCATGCCATTGCGGGTACTCAACAACAACTGGCGCAGATCCATGACCGGAATGGGTCGGTTATCGACCTTGATCTGATACGATGTCCAGGCATTACGCACCAGTCGTTCCTCCTGGGCCAGCTTGGCAAACTGATCGACCTCGGTGGCATAGGCACGATAGGCCTCATAACGACTACGGTAGGCATCGGCAGCCGACTTCTCCTCCCTGGCCTTGACCAACCCCTGCTCAGCTGTCCGCCAGGACTGGTAGGCCTTCAGGAAATTGTCCAGCAGCACAGGCATGGCGACAGCCCCAGTCAACGCCATGACCAAGTAAACATATTTTACAACCATTCCCGAAAAATCTCCGTCAGATTCTGCAGAGTGTCAATAGTTTGGGTCACTTGCCATACCAAGAGAATATTTTTTTGAGCATTATTTTTTGCTTGCATCTTCCATCCGTGTTAATGTATAACCAAACGATGGGAGACGGCAAGAGTTCTCATCAATTTATTCACACTCCTTGCCAAATCTTCTCGTTACAAGTCTATTTTTTGGTGCCTTAATCTACCAACACGAAAATCGTGATGACCGTTAGCTTGAGTTCGTCCTGTTCTAGCGTGTTTTATTTCAAACGGAGTATGTAAAAGTCATGGAAAAACTTATCAACAAACTGGCCGATCAACAACGCCGTGAGGGTGGTTTCACCCTGATTGAGATGGCCTTGGTACTGGTCATCATCGGTCTGGTTCTGGGCGCCGTTTCGATCGGTAAAGATCTGCAGCGTAACGCTGAGTACAAGAGAATCGTCAACAAGTTCATTGCCCAGTGGGGCCAGGCTTACAATCAGTACTACGAGCGTACCGGGGTGGTGCTGCTGGATAGCCAGAGTGCTCCAAGTGGCAAGGTGGGTGGTACGACTGGTTCTGTTGCCGCTAGTGCCGCTGTGGCGGAGATGCGTAAATATGGCATCCGCATGCCAACCGGTTCCGGTCAGTCAACGGCTGCTGCAGGCGATACGGCCGTTACCACAGCTGGTTCTGATGAGAGTTCCTACCTCTATCTCGACCAGTCCGGTATTCCCCATGCGTTGCAGGTCAGTTTCACTTATGGATCAGCGGCTTCCACAGTGAGTGGCATCATGGCTGGTAACATGATGAAAATCATCAACATGGTACCAACGCTGGTAAGCACCATGGACCAGATCATCGATGGTCGTGTCGATGCCACCAACGGTGTTGTGCGCTATGCTGGGCTTGATTGGGATACGACCAATACCGCCGCTGGATCAGCCAATCAGGTCAATGCTACTGAGAGACTGGAGACGGTCACGGATGTTTACTGGAAGATGAACCAGTAACGTCAGCCTCCCTTTCTTGTTCGATGTGCGAAGGCACGGGGGTTGCACTCCGTGCCTTTGTTGTTTGTTGGGTTTGTCAACCTTGTTCATCGTTTCGGCCAACTGCGGCTTCCATTTCCTGGGGCATCGCCCCAGGTATAAGGACTGGCCGAAACGATGAACAAGGCCGACTACGACGATTTCACCGTACCACAGAAACGCGAACCAACAAGATAGTGTTCGGCACTACGATCACGGCTGGCGTCTGGTTTGATGAGACGGACCTGTCGGAACAGTTGTCGTGCCTGCTGTAATAGCGGATGGATTTCGGAACCCTGGAATAATTTGACCACCAGACTGCCACCCTGATGCAACAGCAGCGGGGCCAGTGACAGCAGTTCTTCCACCAATTGCGCCATGCGGGCCTGGTCGGTGGTGCGGATACCGGACAGGTTGGGGGCCATGTCGGACAGCAGCACATCAACTCGATCGCGCTGATGCTGGTTGAGGTGGGACAGGATGGCGGTCTGAGTCGGCTCGGCGAGGAAATCGCCTTGTAGTACGGTGACACCGGCGATGGGGGCCATGGGGAGCAGGTCGACCGCTAGCAGCAGGCCGGTGGGTCCGATTAGCTGGGCAGCGACTTGACTCCAGCCTCCCGGGGCAGCGCCAAGATCGATGACCGCCATGCCGGGGCGTAACAACGGCTGTATCACGCCCTTGGAGTCGGTCAGACCCTGTTGCAGGGCCAGTAATTTATAAGCAGCGCGCGAGCGGTAGCCGTCGCGTTGGGCGGCGCGCACATAAGGGTCGGAAACATGTTGCTGGAGCCACCGGGAGCTGGAACCTCGTCCCATCAGAAGCGGATTTTAAGGATTTCATATTGGCGTTTGCCAGCGGGAGCCATTACGGTGACCGAGTCACCGACCTCCTTGCCGATCAGGGCGCGTGCCAGCGGGCTGGAATAGGAAATCTTGCCCGCATTCAGGTCGGCTTCGTCGACACCGACCAGCTGATAGGCGATCTCTTCCTCGCTGTCCTCATCCAGCAGGGTGACATGGACTCCGAACACCACCTTGCTACCGCGCAGACGGCTGGTATCAACGATCTCGGCGTTAGCCAGCTTGGCCTCGATCTCCTGAATGCGTCCTTCGTTAAAGGACTGCTGCTCCTTGGCAGCAGAATATTCGGCGTTTTCGGACAGATCGCCATGCGCCCGTGCCTCGGAAATCTGCTCGATGATGCGCGGGCGTTCGACCATGCGCCGGTGTTTCAGTTCGTTGCGGAGCTGCTCGGCTCCTTCCAGTGTCATGGGAACTTTCTGTGATGTCATCGTTGCGGTCCTTAATAATAATCCTGTAACGCCTTGCACTGGAATCCAGACTGATGGACTGCCGTAATAGCGGCCACAGCGGCGTGCATGCCAGCCAGAGTGGTAAAATAGGGAATGTGGCTCATGAGAGCGGTGCGGCGGATCGGGAACGAATCGGCCAGGGCCTGCTTGTCCTGGGTGGTATTGAAGACCAGCGCGATTTCACCATTTTTCATACGATCAACAATATGGGGACGGCCCTCGTTGACCTTGTTGACGATCTCGACTGTCAGACCGGCCTGCTCCAGCACCGTGGCCGTGCCACGGGTGGCACACAGACGGAACCCCAGCGCTAGCAATTGGCGTGCATCCTCAATGGCAGCCGGTTTGTCCTCGTCCTTGACCGAGACAAAGATCATCTGTTGCGGTTTAAGCTCACCGGGTTGGGGCAGAAAGGTGCTGGCACCGAACTGGGCTTTGGCAAACGCCACACCATAGCTATCGGCCAGTCCCATCACCTCACCGGTCGATTTCATCTCCGGTCCCAGCACGGTATCGACGCCTGGGAACTTCTCGAACGGAAAGACCGCTTCCTTAACGGCACTATGAGACCGCTGCGGCATGGCCAGCAGCCCAACATCAGCCAGCGACTGACCGCTCATGAGACGGGCAGCAATTTTGGCCAGTGGCACACCGGTGGCCTTGGAGACGAACGGCACGGTGCGTGAGGCACGCGGGTTGACCTCAAGCAGATAGATCACCCCGTCGCAAATGGCAAACTGAACGTTCATCAGACCGACCACATGAAGAGACTGGGCCAGCATCAGCGTCTGGCGTTCTATTTCCGGTACCAGTTCCAGCACATTCTGCGAGTGGGGCGGCAGGGAACAGGCTGAATCGCCCGAATGGACGCCAGCCTCTTCGATGTGCTCCATAATGCCACCCACCAGGGCCGTTTGACCATCGGCGATACAATCGACGTCAATTTCGATGGCATCGCGCAGGTAGTGGTCGATCAGCACCGGATGATCGGGTGAGGCGCGCACGGCGGTGCGCATGTAGTGGGTCAGGTCGCGTTCATCGTAGACGATCTCCATGGCGCGGCCACCCAGCACGTAAGAGGGGCGCACCACTACCGGATAACCGACCGTGGCGGCTACCGCAATGGCTTCCTGTTCCGAGCGGGCCAACCCGTTGCGTGGCTGACGCAGATCGAGCTGGTGCAGCAGCTGCTGGAACCGTTCACGATCCTCGGCCATGTCGATGGCATCGGGGGAGGTGCCGATGATGGGCACGCCAGCTGCTTCGAGTGCCTTGGCCAACTTCAGCGGCGTCTGGCCACCGAACTGCACGATCACCCCTTTGGGTTGCTCCTTGGCGACAATGGCCAGCACATCTTCCAGCGTCAGAGGCTCGAAATAGAGCCGGTCGGAGGTGTCGTAGTCGGTCGAGACCGTCTCCGGATTGCAGTTAACCATGATGGTCTCATAGCCGGCATCGCGCAGGGCGAATGAGGCATGGACGCAGCAATAGTCAAACTCGATGCCTTGGCCGATGCGGTTGGGACCACCACCCAGAATCATGATCTTCTGACGCTGGCTCGGTTCGGCCTCGCACTCCTCTTCATAGGTTGAGTAGAGATAGGCGGTGCGGGAGGCAAACTCGGCGGCACAGGTATCGACGCGCTTGTAGACCGGTTGCACCCCAAGACGCAGCCGCTTGCGCTGCACTTTGGCGCTGTCGGTACGCAACAGCTTGGCCAGACGCTGATCGGAAAAGCCCATCGCCTTGAGGAAGTGCATCTGTCGGGCGGTGATCGATTTCAGCGACTGCTCTTTCAGCTGCTGTTCGGTCTCGATGATCTGGGCAATCTGGTCAATGAACCAGGGATCAATGGCGCTTTCACGGTGGATCCAGTCGATGCTTTTGCCATGGCGCAGGGCCTCGGCAACGTAGAGAATGCGATCCGGCCCGGGGCGGTTGAGCTGCTGCTTCAGGATGTCCTTGCGTTCTGACTTGGTCGATTGCTCCTGCAGGATCTCATCGAATCCACTCAGGCCAATCTCCAGCGAGCGCAACGCCTTTTGCAGCGACTCCTTGAAGGTACGGCCGATGGCCATTACCTCACCAACCGATTTCATCTGGATGGTCAGCAGCGCTTCGGCCTGGGGAAACTTCTCGAAGGTAAAGCGCGGGATTTTGGTAACGACGTAGTCGATGCTAGGCTCGAACGAGGCGGGCGTGACACCGGTGATATCGTTCATGATTTCCGGCAGGGTATAACCGACCGCCAGCTTGGCAGCGACCTTGGCGATGGCAAAACCGGTAGCTTTCGAGGCCAGCGCTGACGAGCGCGACACGCGCGGGTTCATTTCGATGATCACCATGCGTCCGGTAGCCGGATTAACGGCGAACTGGACATTGGAGCCACCGGTATCCACCCCGATCTCACGCAACACTGCAATCGAGGCGTTGCGCATGATCTGATATTCCTTGTCGGTCAGGGTCTGGGCCGGGGCCACGGTGATGGAGTCACCGGTATGGATGCCCATGGCATCGAAGTTCTCGATCGAGCAGACGATGATGGCGTTATCCTGGCAGTCGCGTACCACCTCCATCTCGAACTCTTTCCATCCCAGCACCGACTCTTCCACCAGCACCTCACAGGTGGGCGATGCGGCCAAGCCACGACGCACCATCTCCTCGAACTCTTCCGGATTGTAGGCAATACCGCCACCGGTGCCACCGAGGGTGAAACTGGGCCGGATGATGGCTGGGAAACCGATCTCGGCCAACACCTGCTGTGCCTCGTGCGGCGAGTGGGCAAAGCCGGAACGGGGGGTATCCAGACCGATTTTGGCCATGGCGTTTTTGAACTGTTCGCGATCCTCGGCCTTGGCGATGGCAGCGCGTGAAGCGCCGATCAGTTCCACACCATAGCGCTCCAGCACACCGTTATCAGCCAGCTTGAGCGAGATATTGAGGCCAGTCTGCCCCCCCATGGTGGGCAGCAACGCATCGGGGCGTTCCTGGGCGATGATCTGTTCGACGATGGTCGGGGTGATCGGTTCGATATAGGTGCGTGACGCCAGCTCCGGATCGGTCATGATGGTGGCTGGATTGGAGTTGACCAGCACCACCTCGTAACCCTCTTCACGCAGCGCCTTGCAGGCCTGGGTACCCGAGTAGTCGAATTCACAGGCTTGGCCAATGACAATCGGACCAGAACCGATGATGAGGATTTTCCTGAGATCAGTACGTTTAGGCATGGCTGCTGGATCTCCGGTTTAACGCTGCCGGTTCATGAGGTCGGCGAACTGGTGAAAAAGGTAGTGTGAGTCGTGCGGTCCCGGGCTGGCCTCTGGGTGGTACTGCACCGAGAAGACCGGGTCATTGTTGTGACGGATGCCCTCGACACTGCCATCAAACAGCGAGCGGTGGGTGACCGAGACCGTTTCCGGCAGGGTGGCCTCGTCCACCACGAAGCCGTGATTCTGGGCCGTCACCTCTACCGATCCGGTCAGCAGATTTTGCACCGGATGATTGCCACCACGGTGGCCAAATTTCATCTTGACGGTGTGGGCCCCTAACGCTAGCGACAAGATCTGGTGTCCCAGGCAAATACCAAACAGTGGTTTCCTGGTCTGCAGCAGGGTGGTCACCGTTTCCAGTCCCTGTTGGACGGCATCGGGATCACCGGGACCGTTGGACAGAAAGATACCATCCGGCTTGCTGGCCAGCACCTGGCGTGCGCTAGCAGTCGATGGCAACACCTTGATATCACAACCGATCTCAGCCAGAGAACGCAGAATGTTGCGTTTGATGCCAAAATCAATCGCTGTAACACGAAAGCGGACATCAGCGTCGGCCAGCTCCGGGTAGCCATGGCCGATCTGCCAGAGGCGACTGCGCCAGGAATAGGCTCTACGGCAACTGACCTCACCGGTGAGATCCATGCCCTGCAGACCGGGCCAGCGATGCGCCTTGGCACTCAGTTGTTTGGTGTGGTCCGATTCGGTCGAGAGAATACCACGCTGGGCCCCTTTTTCACGCAGGATGCGCACCAGACGCCGGGTATCGATGCCGGCGATGGCCGGAATGCGATGGCGTTGCAGAAACGCGGTCAGACTTTCCTGTTGACGCCAGTTGGAGGCTAGCCGTGCTGACTCGCGCACGACAAAGCCGCGAATCCAGGGTCGGGAGGATTCCATGTCTTCCGGATTGATACCGACGTTGCCGATCTGGCTGCAGGTCATGACCACAATCTGCCCGGCATAGGAGGGATCGCTCATGATCTCCTGATAACCGGTCATGGAGGTATTAAAGCAGACCTCACCGACCTGTTCGCCACTGGCACCGATCGAGATGCCCTCAAAACGGCTGCCATCCTCCAGCACCAGCACTGCCTGACCTGTTTTCATCAATGCCATGGTCTCTCCAATCCTCGATTGCTCCAGTTAGCTTACCAGTTGTTGCAGTGTTGCCACGACGCGGTCGACGTCATCATCCGACAGACCGGGGAAGAGTGGAAGGGATAACACCTGGGCGTAATAATGTCCAGCCCCTGTCAGAGGCAGCATACCGTAGCGCTGGCGATAGTAGGGTTGCCAGGCCACCGGCAGATAGTGGACCTGGGTGCCGATGCCATGGACACGCAACTGCCGCATCAACGCCGCCCGATCCAGGCCGCGGCGCTCCATCAGCTCGGTAAAATCGATCTGCACCACGTAAAGATGCCAGGCTGGGCGACCGTTGGCAACACGGGTCAGTGGTCGGACGGTGGGTGCCAAGGGTTTAAGCAGGGCGTCGTAACGATCCACCAGCTGCTGCCGTCGGGCAACAAAGCGGGTCAGTTTGCCCAGCTGGCTGAGACCCAAAGCACAGTGGATGTCGCTGGCACGGTAGTTATAGCCCGGTTCAGCCATTTCGTAGTACCAGGGATTGGGCTGTGCCGTGCTATCCAGCGCCAGTTCGGGTTGTTGCAGCTCATCGGGCTGCTGGGTCATGCCGTGATTGCGCAACCGCAGCAGGCGGCGATAAAGATCGTCCCGGTTGGTGGTCAGCGCCCCACCTTCGCCCATGGCCACGGTCTTGACCGGATGAAAAGAGAAGGCCACCAGATCGCTGTGGTGGCAACAACCGACCGGATGGTGCTGCTGCTGCGCCCCATAACGGGCTCCCAAGGCGTGGCAACCATCTTCCAGCACGGCCAACCCCCGTTGCTGCGCCACGGCAGCGATCTCCTCCATGGCGACACACTGGCCATTGAGATGGACGGGTATCACCGCCTTGGCGGTTACGCCCATGGCATCGGCACGTTGCAGGGCTGCCAACAGCTGCTCGGCTCCCATCAGACCGGTAGCGCTGTCGACATCAGCGAAGATCACCTCGGCACCGACATAGCGGACAGCATTAGCCGTGGCTAAAAAGGTGATGGCAGGTACTACGACCCCATCCCCGGGTCCCAGATTGAGCACCATGGCGCCCAGATGAAGAGCAGCCGTTCCGGACGAGCAGCTAACGGCATGGCGAGCTGTGGTGACCTGGGCCAGAGCCTGTTCGAAGCGAGCGACCATCGGACCGGTCGTGAGGTAGTCACTGCGCAACACCTGCGTTACAGCAGCGATGTCATCTTCTTCAATCTGCTGTCGACCGTAGGGAAGCACAACGACTGTGGACGAACTATCCATGGAGGAGAGAGGATTCTAGCAGCATGTGCTGCAGACTCTGGTGGTCCAGCCACTGGGGGTTGGTATCGCTGGCATAACGGAACGAGTCCGCAACGGGCTTGGCGTCGGGCTGATTGCGATGGGAGACGTAGTCACACCAGAGCGCAAAGGCCGGTTCGATGACGTAACGATCGTGCAGTTCTACGGTGGTGCGAGAGTCATCTTCGGTGACCATGACTTCGTGCAGCTTCTCACCGGGGCGGATACCAACGATGTGATGCGGCAGTTGTGGCGCCATGGCACGGGCCAGTTCGATGATGTTCATGCTGGGAATTTTTGGCACAAAAATCTCGCCACCGCGCATCATCTCAAGAGAGGAGAGAACAAAATCGACCCCTTCCTGCAGAGTGATCCAGAACCGGCTCATACGAGCGTCGGTAATCGGTAGCGAAGTAGCACCGTTGGCAATCAGTTTCTGGAAAAACGGAATGACACTACCGCGTGAACCGACCACATTACCGTAACGCACCACAGCGAAGCGGGTGCCGATGTGGCCACTAAGATGATTGGCTGCGACAAAGATCTTATCCGAGGCCAACTTGCTGGCACCATACAGGTTGACCGGATTGGCAGCCTTATCCGTCGATAGCGCCAATACCTGGCTGACCCGGGCACGCAGGGCAGCCTGTACCACATTCTCGGCCCCCAGCACGTTGGTATGAATGCACTCAAAAGGATTGTACTCGGCAGTGGGAACCTGCTTCATGGCCGCGGCATGCACAACGATGTCGATCTCGGAGAAGGCCCGTTCCAACCGATCGCGGTCGCGTACATCACCGATGAAGAAACGCAACGCCGGATGCTGGAATAGCGGCTCCTGCTGCATCTCAAACTGCTTTAGCTCGTCACGCGACAGTACCACCAGCCGGCGCGGCCGGTAACGGGTCAGTACAGTCCGGATAAAATGGCGTCCGAAGGATCCCGTGCCACCGGTGACCAAGATGGCACGATCGTTCAGATCGGGTTCATGGTGACAGAACCTGGCGGACGGATTGGATTGACCGGACGGATTGGACTGAATGGTCTTGCTCAACGGATGGAAACCTGTACACGTGAGGTTATTTTGCATGGCCAATGGTGGGCGGTGCTGGGATTGAACCAGCGACCCCTACCGTGTCAAGGTAGTGCTCTCCCACTGAGCTAACCGCCCATCGCCCACTTGGCGCCACATTGTATGGAGTCCTGGTCGTAGCGTCAAGCCTAATTTTTTGACTGCCAGCGTTTTTGTCCGATGGGTCCTGCCAAACTTCTGGATTGATCACGGGTTGACTTTTATGGTTGCATTTATGTTAGAATTCGACCGGTCGAAGATAGACGAGCATAACGACAAAGATCAACATCCGATTTATATCAGTCAAGATATTGATCGATTGGGCTTGGAATACACTACTCGAATGAAGGGTGATCAGCATGGAGAACACGATGACTACAGGCCAACTTCAATCTAACACGCTTAGCCTGTCCGATGTGCCTGGTGGTCAGCAGCCGGATGCTGCTGGTCCAGGTACCGGTGGAAACAGTGCCAATGTTGTGGCGAAATCCAAGATTACGGCTACCGCAGCCATTTTTGCTGATTACCTCAATACCGGCTATTGGACAGCCGGGGGGGATGCTACGGGTCGGCGCTGGGGCACGGCGGGCAGCGGCACGCCAACGGTGACTTGGGCCGTTGAGGGCGATTGGAGCAGTGATCATATCAATGCCAAGAGAACGGCTTTAAGGACTTGGTCGGATGTCTGTAACATCCAGTTCGAGATGGCCACCAATGCCAGTGTCGCCCAGATGAAATTCAGAAGAAATGCCGAGCCGCCTTATGCCTGGTCTGGTTCGACCGTGTCGGATGGAGTCATCACCTCCAATTTTATCGAATACAACACCACCGCCTACGACTTCACCAAACTGGCCACCCTGGGTTCTTACGAGAACATGTGCGCCATCCACGAGCTGGGTCACTCGATCGGTCTGGGCCATCCCGGTCGATACAATGGTAGCGGTGCCACCTACAAGGGCGATGCGATCTTTACCAACGATACCCGACAATATTCGCTGATGTCGTACTGGAATGCCGGGGATGATGCCGAGGGTGCCAACAAAACCTTCCACGGCAGCAATTTTGCCCGTACGCCGCTGCTGTTCGATATTGTCGCGATACAGGCCGTTTATGGTGCCAACAAGACGACACGCAGCGGTGATACCGTCTATGGCTTTGGAGCCACGGCAGGCATCGCGGAAGAATTCAATTTCTCGGACATGACCCAGCGCGTGGTCTGTATTTGGGATGGGGGTGGCATCGATACACTGAACTTGTCGGGCTACAGCCAGGATGAAGTCATCAACCTGAATCAAGGCTCTTTTTCCAGCGCCTGTGCTCTCGATACCGGCTATTACTACACCCGTTCCAGCGATGGTGCCCAGGTTCATGTCAACAACAACATCTCGATCGCCTACGGATGCGATATTGAGAATGCCGTGGCTGGCAAGGGTAACGACACCATCATCGGTAATGGTCTCGATAACCTCCTGACCGGTGGTCTGGGTAACGATACCATCAACGGTGGTGCCGGTAACGATGCCGTCGTTTTTTCAGGTAGCAGCAGTCAATACACCATCGTCAGACTGGAAGATGGTAGTGTAACCGTTACCGATACCACTGCTGACCGTGACGGTGTCGATCGTATCACAGCCGTTGAACAGCTCCGGTTTACCGACAAGACTGTAGTAACGACGACAACGGTTGAGGTCACGGATGACTACGCCGGCACTACCAGCACCACCGGCAAGGTGACGGTTGACGCACCCACCACCGGCAACATCGAGGTGGCTGCCGATGCTGACTGGTTTGGCGTCACCTTGACGGGTGGCAAGAACTATTTCTTCAGCCTGGAGGGATCGGCTACTTCGCAGGGCACCTTGGCCAATCCTTTCCTGCAGCTGTTGGGAGCGAATGGTGCCCAGATTGTCTCTGATGATGACAATGGCACAGGTTTGAACGCACAAATCCAGTACCTTGTCAGTCAGGATGGCAACTATCTGGTTTCGGCCAAGGGGGTTGCGACTGGTACGGGAACCTATCGCTTGTCGGTGCTGGCCGATGATTATCTGGCCACGACCAGCACGGCGGGCAGCTTGACGGTGGGTGGTTCTGCTACCGGTAATATCGACGCTGCCGCAGACAGCTGGGGCGATGCAGACTATTTTGCGGTCTCGTTAACGGCCGATGTGGCTTATACCTTTGATTTGGAGGGCTTCGCTACCGCCACCCAGGGCAAGCTGTCCGATCCTTTCCTCGATCTGAGAGACGGCAACGGCGCCGTTGTGGCCACCAACGTCACCACTCAGGCCGATATCAGCAGCTCGAACAGCAACGCCAGAGTTTTCTACACTCCGACCAGTAGTGGCACCTACTATCTGGCGGCCTGGGGTTATACCCCGTCCAGTAAGGCCTTCAATGTTGGTGGCTACCGTTTGTCAGCGGTGGCAGATGACTATGCCGCCACCATCAGCACCAAGGGTCAGCTGACGGTGGGTGGTTCGGTCAGCGGCAACATTGAGACCTCGGCCGATGTCGACTGGTTTGCTGTCTCGTTGCAGGCCAACACGACCTATAATTTTAGCCTGGAGGGCGTGGCGACCAGTAAGGGTACCTTGACCGATCCCTATGTGCAGTTGGTGGACAGTAGCGGTACCGTCATCACCTACAACGCCGATGTCAGCAGCTCGAACAACAATGCGGCCATCAGCTACACGCCCACCATTGCTGGCACCTATTACCTGGCAGCGTGGGGCTATACCGTTGCCAACCAAACGCGCAGCACAGGCAGTTACAGTCTGTCGGCCACGGCCACGACGACCACGTCAACCGACGATTATGCCGACAACAGCAGTACCACAGGGGTATTGTCGACCAGCAATCCGGCCACGGGCCAAATTGAGACAGCAGCCGATGCCGACTGGTTCGCAGTCTCGTTAACGAGCGGCGTCAACTACTTCTTCAGCCTGGAGGGATCGGCCACCTCACAGGGTACCTTGGCCAGTCCTTCCATGCAGCTGCTGAATGCAGGTGGTTCATCAGTTGCGACTGGTGTTGGCACGAGTGCACGGATCGCTTACTTGGCTGACAGCAGCAGCTACTTTGTGGAAGCAAAAGGGGTCGGTGATGGCACCGGTAGCTATCGCCTGTCGGTTGTGGCCGATGATTATCTGGCCAGCACCAGTACCACCGGCAAGCTGACGGTGGGTGACTCCGTCACCGGTAACATCGACGCTGCCGCCGATAGCTGGGGCGATGCCGATTATTTTGCCATCACTCTGGCGGCCGGTGTGGCCTATACCTTTGATCTGGAAGGGTCTGCTACCGCCAAAGGCAGCCTGTCCGATCCTTATCTGCAGCTGATGGATAGCACAGGTGCTACCACGGTCAGCACGGGTGCGGATGTCGTGAGCGGTTCCAACAATAATGACCGAATCAGCTACACGCCGACCGTTGATGGGACCTACTACCTGGCAGCTTGGGGCTATACCGCTGCTAGCAAAGCCTTTCATGCCGGTAGCTACCGCCTGTCGGCAGCCGTCAAGGATGATTATGCCGCTGACATGGCCAGCACCGGCCGGTTGGCGGTCGGTGGATCCATCACCGGTAACGTCGAGCTGGCCAAGGATGAGGACTGGTTTGCGGTCACGCTGACAGCCGGAGTGACCTATAACTTCGATCTGGAAGGGGCAGCAACGGCACAGGGTACGTTAGCGGATCCTTTCCTGCGCTTGCTGGACGCGAGCGGCGCCGAGATTAGCAAAAATGACGATCGTGACAGGAATGTTAACCGCAACGCCGGCATCAGCTTCACACCCACCACGGATGGCACCTATTTTCTCGCCGCCCGGGACTATGACGCCCGCACAGGCAGTTATCGTCTGTCGGCAGCAGTCGCGACCAGAACACCAACCGACGATTATACCGGTGACGCCAACACCGCCGGTCGGTTTTCTCCCCAGCAATACAGGAAGAATGGTGACATCAACACCGTGGACGATGCTGACTGGTTTGCCATCAACCTGACGGCTGGGGTGACCTATACCTTCGATCTGGAAGGGGCCGCAACGTCTCAGGGTACCCTGGCCGATCCTTATCTGCGTTTGCTCGATCAGAATGGCGCTGTTGCTGCGTTTAACGATGACAATGGCATGGGTGCCAATGCACGTGTTGTCTACACGCCCACCAGCAGCGGCCTGTACTACCTGGCTGCCACTGGGACCGGTAAGGTCACAGGTAGCTATCGTTTGGCGGTCACTACCACACAGACCGATGATTATGCCGGTGATAAAACCACCACCGGGCGGTTATCGATGGGAGGTTCCACCACAGGTATCACCGAAACAGGTGAGGATACCGACTGGTTTGCCATCACGTTGGCGGCCGGAAAAACCTATCAGTTCGACCTGGAAGGTCGACCGGCGTCACAGGGTCAGGCTAAATGGCTTCCTGGCCTGCTGTTGAGAGACAGCGATGGAAAGCAGATCGAACGCTACGACGGTAACATGCCTTTCTATATCAATCAGCATCAGGGTAACGCATCCTGGATCTGGAGTATTGTCTATACCGCCCCCACCGACGGTACCTATTATCTCACTACCGGTAGCATCGA
The DNA here is from genome assembly GCA_015229115.1 of Magnetococcales bacterium. Taxonomy (GTDB): domain Bacteria; phylum Pseudomonadota; class Magnetococcia; order Magnetococcales; family JADGCH01; genus JADGCH01. The sequence continues at coordinate 25,127 of JADGCH010000007.1, read as the reverse complement.
CGGTGGCACAGGCCGCTATAACCTGTCCGCGTCGAGCAAAAGGGATACCACCCAAGTGGATGATTATGCGGCTGACAGCAGCACCGTCGGCAGGCTATCTGTGGGGCAGCCTGCGACTGGCAACATTGGCATAGTCACCGATGAGGACTGGTTTGTCGTCCCCTTGATGGCTGGTGTGGACTATGTCTTTGACTTGGAAGGGGCGAGCACCCAACAGGGAACGTTGGCTGATCCCTCACTGCGATTGCTGGATCCCAGTGGCGGCGCTGTCATCATCTCTAACGAAGACGGTGGTACCGGCCTCAATGCACGCATCAGCTACAAGCCCACCATCAGCGGCAATTTCTTTTTGTCGGCACGTGGCCATGGCACGGGTAGCTATCGGCTTGCTGCGACCGTAAAGGATGATCAGGCCGGTGGCACGGGCTCGGTAACGGTTGGTAGGCCCATAACAGCCAACATCGAGACGCCAGGGGACAGCGACCGGTTTGTGGTGACCCTGAACGCTGGGGTCTCTTATACCTTTGATCTGGCAGGCAAGCCTACCGCCCATGGTACTTTGACCAAGCCGGTGCTGCAATTGCTTGATCCGAGTGGGGCGATCGTGGCGATGGATGATGCCCGTAGTTCCAGCCCTAGTTCGCGTATCGTCTACACGGCTGTTAGCAACGGTAATTATGTTTTGTTGGTACAAAGTGCTGGTAACAGAAGCAGCGTCGCTGCTCCGGGATCAGCGGAGCAGAAAACAGGGGGCTATAATCTGTCTGCAACACTGACACCCAACGATGACCGCTCGAGCAACAGTGGCACGACTGGTCGGTTGACGATAGGCGGCGCGGCGCTGTCCGGTAACATTGAGAAGCCAGGAGATGAAGACTGGTTTGCGGTTACACTGGCCGCCAATACGGACTATCGTTTCGACGTCAGCTTGTCCGACTACGAAGGTCGGCTCCATTTTGCCGTGAAGGATAGTTCAGGGAACAAGGTCAGTGCCGGCGATGTTCGTACCGGATACGATGATCCTGTTGCAACGATTCAATACAAGGCGCAGAGCGCCGGTACTTATTACCTGTCCGTCCAGGGCGATGAGACCGGTGGTTACTGGTTGTCAGCAGAACAATCCTCAGTTGCCCGTCCCGACGATTATCCAGACAGCGCCAAGGGACAATTGGAGGTCGGAAAGTCTGTCACCGGCAAAATTGAAGCGCTATCGGACGAGGACTGGTTTGCCATCAAGCTGACGGCAGGTAAGGCTTACCTGTTCAACCTGGATGCAGCAACGCCTGCAGCGGGCTCGCTGGCTGATCCGTTCCTGCAGCTCATGGATCGTGATGGCACCACGGTGTTGATAGCGAACGATGACGTTGCTACCAGCCCGAACGCCCAGATCATCTACACACCCGATAAAAGCGGCACCTATTTTCTGGCCGCCATGGGGGCTGGAACGGGTCAATATCGTCTGTCAGCAGCGGTCGATGCCACGCGCATTGATGATTATGTCAGTGACGTCACCACGACAGGCCGTCTGGCCGTGGGCAGCCCTGTCAAGGGCAATCTTGAGACGCCACAGGATAGCGACTGGTTTACCATGACTCTGACGGCTGGCATGACCTATACCTTCGATGCGGAAGGGGAATCGACCGGGCAGGGGACGCTGTCCGATCCTCATCTGGAGTTGATGGGTGCCGATGATGAAGTGGTAGCGGAGGACGATGATGGCAGTACCGGTACCAACGCACGCATCGTCTTCACCCCATCCGAAGATGGTGATTATGCCTTGGCTGTCAGTGGATCGGGTTTTGTCGGGGCATCCGGCAGCTATCGTTTGTCAGCAACCATGGCAACAGCCGGTTCGCACGACGATGATTATGACGATGATCCGGGTAGCACGGGTCAGCTGGCGGTGGGTGAATCTGTCACCGGTAACATTGAGACCATGGAGGATGAAGACTGGTTTACCGTTACCCTCGTCGATGGGGAGACCTATGCCTTTGATCTGGAAGGGTCGGCCACCTCACAGGGCAACCTGGCCGATCCTTACTTGGTCCTGCTGGATGAAGATGGCGAGGAGCTGGCCTATAACGCCGATGTCAGCGATACCAACGGCAATGCGCGGATCCTCTACACCGCAACCAGCAGTGGCCTGTGTTATCTGGTGGCTTTGGGATTCACCGACAGCGAGGATGGTGAGTACAACACCGGCAGTTACCGTTTGTCGATGGCCAAAGCAGAACCTATAGACGATGACTACGCTGGCGATGCTGGCACCACGGGTCAATTGGTTGAGGGTGTCGATGCCGTACTGGGTCACATCGAAACCACAGCCGATGCCGACTGGTTTGCCGTGACCCTCGTTGAGGGAGTCAGCTACGGCTTTGAGGTGAGTCCCGATGACTATGAGGGTTGGCTGGAGCTGTCCCTGATGAATGGTACCGGTAAGGAAGTGAGTACCGCCCATACCTGGGCTAGTGATCCTGGTGCCACCCTGGTTTACACAGCAGCCAGCAGCGGCACTTATTATCTGTCCGTCCATGGTGATGAAACAGGAAGCTATCTGGTATCCATGGTCAATCGTACCCACCAGACCGATGATTATGCGGATGATGCGACGAGCACGGATCAGTTATCACTCGATCAGGTGGTCAACGGTAAGCTCGAATCGGATGGAGATGAGGACTGGTTGGCCATCAACCTTACGGCTGGCATGAGCTATGTCTTCGACCTGGAGGGCGAATCGACCGGACAAGGCTCTCTGGAAGATCCTTATCTGCAATTGCTGGATGCCGATGGAGAGGAGATTGACGCCGACGATGACGGTGGCACCGATCTCAATCCGCAACTGACCTATACCGCCACTGAGGACGGTACCTATTTTATCGCTGCCAGTGGCTATGGCACGGGCAGTTACCGTCTGTCCGCCTCTTTGGCCGTTGAGGACGACTACCTGTCCAACAGCAATACCACGGGACGGGCGTTGGTGAACGGATCGGTCAGTGGTAGCCTTGAGAAAGCCGGCGACGAAGATTGGTTTACCGTCACTCTGACAGCCAATAAGACCTATCGATTTGATCTGGAGAGCGCGGCTGCCGCACAACTGGATCCCTATTTACAGATCACGAGAGGCAATGATGAGGTTGTTGCTGCCTCGGATGACGGTGGTACAGGTGCGAACGCACGCTTCTTCTATACGCCCACCGCCGATGGCACCTATACCGTTTCGGCCAAGGGCTACGGTACGGGCGGTTATAAGTTGTCGGTTAAGCAGGTGACGTCGGTTCCAACCGGTCTGGCGCTGCTGGCAGCTGATGATACCGGAGTGGCTGGAGACAACATCACCAGCAAATCCAAGGCATTGACCGTGACTGGTACGGCCAGCCCAGGTGGCAAGATCACCTTGTTTGAAGGTGGCAAGCCCGTCGGCAGCATGGCAACGGCCGATAACAACGGTAAGTGGAAAGCCACAATCGCCAGCCTGACGGCAGGGTCTCATAGTCTGACCGCACGTCAGCTCGCCGGTGGTGAGAGCAGCGGTGATTCGGAGCCGCTGGTGATCTCGGTGGATACTTCGGTACCGGCAGCTCCGGCGGCCTTGAAGATCAATGGTAATGGTGCGGCCAGTCAGACACTGACCAGTGGAAGCCATTTGCAGGTCACCGGAACCGGGATCCATGGAGCAGCGGTGGTGGTTTTCGGTGATGTCAATAACAACGGCAAGCTGGATGCCGGTGAACCTTCAGCCAACACGGTTGTTGATGGACAGGAATGGTCGGTCGATTTCAGTCTTTCTGGCGGTACCCATGCCGTCAAGGCCATTCAGACCAATCTGGCTGGTAGCGCTAGCAAGGTTTCAGCCGCAGTGAATATCGTTGTTGCAACTCCGGGTGGACTCAAACTGGACACCGCAGATGATACCGGTATTTCGAAGAGCGATGCCATCACCAGCAAGACTTCCGGCCTCACCCTGACTGGTACCGCTCCGGGCGGGCTCAAAGTGCTGATCTACGATTATGACGGGCCAATTGCTACGACGACCGTATCGAAGGGAGCCTGGAAGGTTGATTTGCCCAACCTAGAGGCCGGTGAGCACAGCATCACGGCCACCCAGATCAATAGTGCGGGTGGTGTTGAAAGCGAACCTTCGACCCCATTCACGATCGTGATCGATGACGAAAAGCCGACGGCTCCGACTGTTGATGCCCTTGCTGGCAACGGCATCACCAAAAAGACCAGCGGCTTGGTCATTACCGGCAGCGGTGAGGCAAAAGCCAGCGTGACCCTGTTGGAAGGGGGCAAGAGCCTGGGGACCGGTCTGGTTGGTGCGGATGGCAGATGGAGCGTGACACTTGCCAAGGTCGGTAATGGCAGTCATAGCATCACAGCCAGTCAGGCTGATCTGGCCGGTAACGCCAGTCCAGCTTCCGCAGCTTTGGCCATCAGTGTCGATGCCGTTGCACCAGCCGCCCCTTCAAGTTTGAAGTTCAACAGTACCGATAGCACCGTGACCGGTAAGGGTGAGAAGGGGGCGACCGTGACCGTCTTCAACGACGCCAACAAAAATGGCACCGTTGACAGTGGCGAAAGTCTGGGTCAAGTAATGGTCGAAGCCGCTACGGGTAGCTGGAGTGTTGGCGTGTCACTGAATTCTGGTTCCTATCCCAACATCAAAGCCATCCAGAGCGATCTGGCCGGTAATGTCAGCAAGGCTTCCGCAGCTTTGAGTGTCAAGAAGACGGCTAATCTGGCGCGTATGCTCCAGGATTACGGTAGCCAGGTCATGGCCGATAGCGGTGTAGCCAGTGGGATGAGAGTGAATCTACCCAGTGATCAGTGGGCAGCGCTGGTAGGATAATTCACCATCCTGTTTTACGGTGCCGCAACGGATCCATAGCACAGGATACCGTTGCGGCCCCCCTCTTTAACAGCATACATGGCCTGATCGGCTTGGCTTAGTAACTCTTCGGCGGTGGTGCCATGATTGGGGTAGAGGCTGATGCCAATGCTGACGCCGATATCGCAATTCTGCCCCGTGATTTCGAAGGGTCTTCCCAGGACATCAATCATCTTGGTGCCGACCAGCGTGGCGTCATCGGCATGGGCAATCTCTTGCAGGACCACGACGAATTCATCGCCACCTAACCGGGCCAGCAAATCTGAAGAACGCAGGCAGCCTTTGATCCGGTGTGTAACAGCAACCAGCAACTGATCCCCAGCGGCATGTCCCAGGGTATCGTTGACCTGTTTGAATCGGTCGAGATCCAGCAGCATGACAGCCAGGACCGACCGTGAACGCACGGCACGGGTCAGGGCCATGGCTAGATATTCGTTGAACTGGACCCGGTTGGGCAGTCCCGTCAGTGTGTCGTGGTGCGCTAAATGCTGCAGCTGCTCCTCCACTTTTTTGCGTTCAATGACGCCAGCCAGTGTGTTGGCAACCGTGCTGAGAAAGACCTCACGTTCACTGGTGGGAGGATATCCCCCGACTAAATCCAGCGTGACGACACCCAGTGACCGGCTGCCAGCGACGATGGGAAAACGATAGTGGCCCTCTGCGTCCGAGCTATCAAGCAGCTTATCCGTGTCCTCTTCGTCGATACCATGGCAGGCTGCTAAAGCAAGCTGGTTGTGGTCATCGGTCAGAAAAACAGCGCCGCTATTCTGTAATTTCATCCACGGTACCGCCAGAATGATCTGCAGAGCCACTTTCAGATACTCTTTCAGGGACAGAGGTGCCAAAGAGACTTCCAGCAAGGCGCTGATGGCGATGCGTGAGGTCATGGCACGCAGGTTCATCTCTTCGGACTCTTTCAGCGATTGTACCAGCGTGTTAACCATGGCGGCAATCTGGTCCAGGCAACTGGAATCAGCATGGCTGGTCTCATGGACGGGGATGAGATGGTTGTAATTACCTTTAACGCACACCCCTAGGGCATCGACAATGTGATTGCTGCGCTGGATAATCAGGCGTATCAGGAAGGACGCTGTGGTCAGGGTACCCATCAGAACCAGAAAAGTAACCGCTAGCAGCAACGCTCGGCTGGTGCTGACCACAGTGGCAATCGAGTGGGTGATCTCGTTGCGCAGCATTCCGGCTGGAGAGTCAAGCTGTGCCAGTTGTCCAACCAGGACAGCGATCAACAATTCCATCTCAAACCGGCCTTTTTCGATGACAGCGACCTGTGCCAGTTGTTGATGACGCAGGCCAAGCAGGGACTGCTCCCCATGAGTGAGCAGCTGGGGTAGTTGTACCAGGTGCTGTTGCAAATCGGCCACGATGGATTGCAGGGCAGGATCTCCCCCCACAACCAGTTTTCCCAGTTTTTCCAGTGATTGCTGCACCAGATTGAGAGACTGATCCATGTAATTGCCCTTGATGCTGGCCAACAGATCTTCCTGGTGTTCCAGCAGCAATTGCTGGGTCAACAGACGCAGAGTCATGACGCCATCCTGGATGCTGGCCGTTACATCACGGATATCGGCTCGTGTTCCCAGTAGTTCGTCACGCATCAGGGGGAGCATTTCAGAGGCTTCTGCGGAGCGTTCCATCATCTGACGCAACAACCGGCGCTGTTTTTTTCCAGCTAGGTAGACATGGCCCACCAGGGCTTCGATGCGATCACTGATGCCAGCGATGAGTTGCTCTAGTAGGGCGGTCTGTCGTGTGATCTGTTCAATCCGTGTGATGCGGATCTGGTGTTGTGTTAACAGTTGTCGATCGGTGGCAACATACTGGGCAAAGGTGTTGTCCATCTGGGCCAGAATCTGGATCATGGCTGGAAACCTGGAAGTCAGATAATCAAACTGGGCGCGCGCGGTGTAGTATTCCTGTTCCAAAGGGGGGCGGGCCTGCAATACATCCAGTTCAGCCCTGGCGGTCATCACCATGGCTTCATTTTGGCGTTCCTTGACCCGGTCAATGATATGGACAATGTGGCGGTTGGCCTCACTGACCGGCAGGGCATCAGCCAGCAGCTCACGTTGGTAATTGGCGATGCGCTCATTCGAAAACAACGCCGTGACCGTCAGCAGCAGTACTGAGAGACTGCTCAGGAGAACAATGAAAGTCATCAGCCGTTTGATGGTTAAATGAAAGGATGTCACAGCTAGAAGTTATTCCAATCCACAGCGACAAAACGCCCTTGTCGCAATACAGTGGGCCAGACCGTATGGCTGGCTTGATGTTCCTGGGCACTGAGCATCAGGGGGGCACCCAAACCAAGATCCACCGTTCCCAACGATTCCAGCGCCTGGATAATTCCCTCACGGGTGGGTTGCGGCCCGGCTCGCTCCAGTCCCAGTAGCAACAGACGCGCTGCCAAAAAACCTTCCAGCGAGACCAGTCCGGGCTGATAGCCGCAGGTAGCCATAGCCTTGTGATAGTCGCGCACACCCGGCCAATCGGTATCGATGGGGGGTACCACTTGGGTGACCACCACCCCATCCCCATCCGGTCCCAGTTCCTGAGCCAATGGCTCACTGCCAACAAAGGATACACTCAAAAAGCGGGTCCGTGGCAGCTCCTGACGGGCCAATCGAACAAAAGCAGCCGTTGGCTTGTAGGTTCCGACCATGATAATGGCTTTTGGTTCCATGGGACTGTCCAAAATGGTTCCCAAGGCCTTCTCGACATGGATGCGGTTGCGCGTGTACCGCCCATGTGGCAACGCCTCAGCAGCAGCGTAGCCGTGGGACTTAAGGGCCCGGATAGCGCCTTGGTAACCGGCATCGCCATAACCATCGTTCTGGGTAAAAAAGGCAATCTCTTCAGGTCGAATGCCACGACCGAGCAGGCCATCGATCATGGCCATGGTTTCTTCGGCGTAGCTGGCGCGGAAGTTGATGACGTACCGGTCTGGAGGGCTGCGACGCAGCAGACCGGCTCCGGTATAGGCCCCGAATAACAGGGTGCGGTGACGATTGGCCATGGGCACGGTGACTACGGCAGTGGGCGTACCAACATTGCCGACCAAGGCCAGCACCTGATCCCGTTCCAGCAACTGCTGTACATTGGCCACGGCCCGTTCTGGCTCGTAGCCATCGTCCATGGACAACAGTCGTAGCGGCTGTCCGTGGACTCCTCCCCCGGCGTTGACCTGCTGCACCAGACAGTCGATGCCTTGCTGCATGCCCTGTCCCAAAGCAGCGGCTGATCCACTTAACGCGGCTGACAAACCAAGGCGAATCTCACCGGTTGAAGCATCGTTGGCAGCGGACGGATAGGCCAAAATCATCTGCAACAGCAGCAAGCCTGCAATCAGCGCACGAATCATCGGCGAATCACTTTCAAGGCCTCGAACCATGAGATGCTGACGACTCCAGCGATGAGGCAGGCCACCAGATCCAGCTGATGCAGCGGATCAAAGTGGAACAGGGTGCGCAACTCCGGTACGGACAGCACCAGTGTCAGAAACAGGGCTACGCCAGCCACGATCCACCATACCGCTGGATTGGGTACTTTCAGGGTCGCCACAATGGTGCGCATCCAGGAACGATTGGTCAGGATCAGGAACAGATTGGCTACCACCATGGCCGCGAACACACCAGCTCGAACAGCATTTTCTGAATGTCCCCAATCACGTCCCAGCCATAGAATGACCCACAGCACGCCTAATACCACCGCCCCCTGCGACAGGCTCAGACCGATGGATTTCAGGTCAAACAGGTGCTCATCAGGAGAGCGCGGCGGGCGGTCCATGATACCCGGTTCTTCCGGCTCGGCTTCGAAAATAATGGAACAGGCTGGATCAATGATCAACTCCAGAAAGACAATATGGACCGGTAACAGCAGCAGAGGCATGTCCAACAGCAAAATGGGAGTCATGGCCAGTCCAACAATGGGAACATGCACGGCCAGAACGTAGGCGATCGCCTTTTTGATGTTATCATAAATGCGTCGTCCCAGGCGAACCGCACCGACAATGGAGGCAAAGTCATCGTCCAACAGCACCAGATCAGCTGCTTCGCGTGCCACATCGGTACCCCGTCCTCCCATGGCAATGCCAATGTGGGACGATTTCAGGGCCGGGGCGTCGTTGACGCCATCACCGGTCATGGCCACGACTTGCCCAGTCGCTTTGAGGGCGTTGACGATCCGTAATTTTTGTTCCGGCACCATCCGGGCAAAGATGTTAACTTGGCCGATACGGGCTGTCAATTCAGCGTCATCCATGGCAGCCAGTTCCGGACCTGTAATCACTTCTCCTGGAGAGGTGAGACCAATCTGGCGCGCAATGTTGCTGGCGGTCGCAGGGTAATCGCCGGTGATCATGATGACCCGCAACCCGGCCCGATAGCACTCGGCGATGGCTGCCGGAACGGTTGGTCGTACCGGATCGGCCAATCCTACCAACCCCAGGAAATCGAAGGTCAGGCTGTGCTGATCACTCGGTAGAGTGGTGTCTCCGGTTAGGGTGCTCTTGGCAACCCCCAACACCCGCAGACCTTGGGCAGCCATGGCCGTTACCTGCTGTTCCAGTCGGGAGATGGCCTCCAATGGCAGATGACACAGGTCGGCGATTGCTTCTGGTGCGCCCTTGGCAGCGATCACTCGATCGGTTCCTTTTTTGGCAATCCAGACATGGGACAGAGCCAGCAGTTTTTGCGACAAAGGGTATTCGTGCAACATCTGCCAGTCGGGATGGAGATGCTCTGTTTTCACCAGCAGGGCTTCTCCCAGATCTTTAAGGGCCTTTTCCATGGGATCGAAAGGCTCCCTCTTGCTGGCGAGGATGCCATATTCCATCAGGGTGTGAAACGACTCTGGCAGGCTGGTGTGGTCGGAAGCGTTGGCGTCGAACAATGCGCCGTTTTGCCAGCTCCATAGCTGACTTACCGTCATACGGTTTTGGGTCAGGGTGCCGGTTTTATCGACGCATAGGACATTAGCGGCTCCCAGGGTTTCAATAGCAGGCATGCGCCGAGTCAACACCCGGTTTTGCGAAATGCGCCATGCCCCGAAAGCGAGAAAGATGGTCAGGATGACCGGAAATTCTTCCGGCAGGATAGCCATGGCGGTGGCAATACCAGCCAGCAGCCCTTCCTGCCAGGCTGCCACACTGTTGCCTCGGGTCAGTCCGTAAGCTATCACCAGCATAGCACACAGTGTGAGGCCAACGGTGGCCATGACAGTGACCAGTCGACCGGTCTCCCGCTGCAGCGGAGTCGTCTCGGGAGCCAGTTCTAGCAAAGACTTGCCGATCTTGCCTAACTCGGTGCGAATGCCGGTAGCAACCACTTCCACCACACCCTGTCCTTGTGTTACCAGGGTGCCAGAATAAACGAAAGGCAGATCTTCACCGCCGGGACGAACGGCCTGTGGCGTATCCAGAGTAGCTGTTTTGCGTACTGGCAGGGCCTCGCCAGTGAGCAGTGACTCATCAAGGGCTAAATTGAGTGACTGTCGTACCACAGCGTCTGCAGGTACTCGGTCCCCTTCTACGATCAGCATCAGGTCGCCACGCACCACCGCCATTCCTGGAATGCGGCTCTGCTGGCCATCCCGGAACACCAGGCTACGGGGACTGGAAAGATCCTTCAAGGCAGTCAGCGCCTTGTCGGTTCGCCACTCCTGGACTACCGTGATACCGATGATGAGTACGACGAAGCCCAGCAGCATGAAGGCATCACCCCAGTGCTCACGACCCATGAGGAAGTAAACCCCACCGCAGGCGACCAGCATCAGGAACATCGGTTCCTTCATCACTTCCAGGATGATCTCCAGCAGGTTATGGCCTCGGCTGGAGGGAAGCTCATTCGCTCCTTCGGCCTGCAAGCGCGCAGCGGCTTCTTTTTCGCTCAGACCCTTTTGCAACCAGTGGGAAATATCGGCGATTTCACGATTAAGGGATGGCATGTTAGGGGTCCTTTCATACATCAAAATAGTGGCGTATACGCTGTTCTAGCAGTTCGCGAGCACTCATCTCACTGCTACCTGCCAAACGTGTAAAAACTTCTTGTGCCATTGAACGGAAAACAATCATCACCGATGGATCGAAGTGAGTGCCAATACCCTGTTCGAGCATGGCCATGCTGGCCTCAAATTGTAATGGTTCCTTGTAGGGACGTTTTGAACAGAGGGCATCGAACACATCGGCAACAGCAAAAACACGTGCTGCAAGAGGTATTTCTGTACGAACCAGTTGGCGCGGATAACCGCTGCCATCCCACTTTTCGTGGTGTGCCGCAACCACCGCATGGGCTCCATCAAGCCAACCCATCCCAGAGACAATTTCTTCACCCTGATTGACATGGGTACGCATGACCATCAGCTCTTCATGATCCAACTTACCAGGTTTCAGCAAAATAGCATCAGGAATACCAATTTTTCCAACATCATGCAGAAAGCTGCCAGCAATCAAGGCCTGCATATCACTACCTTTGATTCCCATGCGTTCGGCAATCAGTGCCGCAATCCACGCCACACGGTAATTATGGGCACCGGTGTCAGAATCGCGCTTGGCAATGGCACGACCCAGGGATTCCATCATGGAGAGATGGGAGTCCAGAACCTCACGAGCCTTGCGCTCATTATCAGACGAGAGATAAACGACCACAGGATAGATCGCCATACCACACAGCAACGACGCCAAACAGACCATCACGGCTGTAGCCAGGGCAGAAAACACAATTTGCTGTTTCTGCCAGGCAGGAACGACACGGACTCCCTCAAAATAACCGGTAACCTGACCATTGACACCGGTAGCAGCCACGCGTAAGGGAACAAAAACCCTTAAAACCCAACGGTCTCCAAACAATTTTAAACTTTCAAAAGAGGCTACAGAGTAGGAGGGACTACCATGGTTTGGCAGAGATGCTTCAATCATCTCACCTTCGTGGGTCATTGATTCAGCGAGCTTATTGCCTCGGTTATCATAGATCTCGGCAATGTCGAACAAACCACCGGCGATGGTTTTCGCAGCTGCCGCCGCATGTTCTCCTGCTTTCGGTCCAGATAGGTCAAGTGCGTTGTGGTAATGCAACAATCGCTCTGACTCCTCAATGGCCAGTGCAACAACGCTTTCTTCTGCCCGATCACGCGCAACGAACCAGGAGATTGGACTCGCTACAGATGCCAGAAAAAAACTCACCGCTGCAATACGAATCGCGGTACGTTTTTGAAATGTATTCATATGATTTTGCCAGATTTAATCATCTTCGTGACTGGACCGATGCTTGGGTCGTTTGCTGCTGTTAGACATCCTTGGATTGAGTTAAGCCTTGTCCTGCGTACCAATCTCTCCTAAAAACAGATGCAGATTGACAGCCCGGCAGCCCGTCTGACGATCACGATAATGCTGCACTGTACGATAACCAAATCCTTTGGCCATGGTCTTGACTTCATCTACGGTGGCGTGGGGCTGGGCGGTAAAAAACAGGTCGGCAGTGATACCGTCACGGCTGTAGTGAGGGACGACATGATGCAACGTTACCAGTGGTTGGGGCAGGGGCTCCTGTTTGACCAGCAGCTGTTGCAGCTCCTGACGTGATAGTGGTGGTTCCCGGTTGCTGTTGCGATCCACCTTGTCATCGGCTTCGACGTCAATGTGGACAATCACGGACGTGACTTCGTTCACTTCGCGCAGAATGGCCAGTTCCAGGCTGTCGGCAATAATGTGTCCTTCGGAGGCGGATAGAAATGGATTGACCACGACGTGGACGTCCACCATGACATCGGGTCCCAACCGGCGTGCGCGCAACATGTGAGCCGAACGGATATCGGAATGCTCATAGATCAACCGATTCAGGGTATCGCGCACCTCGTTGTCAACCGCTGAGGAGGCTTCGGTCAGGTCCAGCAGTGCGGTATGGGCAATCTCGACACCGGCCTTGGCGACAAAAAAGGCCACACCAATAGCAGCGACCGGATCCAGCAGAGGCCAACCGAGGATAGCGCCCGCGATGCCAATCAGTGCAGCAAAGGAGGCGATGGAATCAGCCCGGTGGTGCCAGGCATTGGCGATGGTGATCTTTGAACCGACCCGGCGTCCAGCCCGTACCGTATAGTGATAGAGCAACTCCTTAATCACCATCGATAGACCGGCCATGACCAGTGTCATCATGGCAGGTGCTTCAAGGTCCGGGGCCTGTACTTTGGCCACGGCCTGTACACCGATTTCGAACGCCACCAACAGCAGCAGCAGGGCCAGTATGAGCGTCGCCAGACTCTCAAAACGACCATGGCCATAAGGATGGCTCTCGTCCGGTTTGGCTCGCGCCATGCGCATGCCGATCAGCACGACCACATCGAAAATCAGGTCGGCACCGGAATGGATGCCTTCAGCGATCAAGGCCGCTGAATTGCCCAATATACCGATGCTCAGTTTGGACAGGGTTAGGAAGGTATCGCCGACAGTACCAACCAGGGCGACCCGTTTGGCAACGATATACTGCTCACTGTTGTGACCGGACTGGTCCTGTAGGGTAGTTTCCTCGGGTCCCATAGATTAACTCTCCTATTTAGGGTTTGCCTTGTGCTGCGGTGGGCACCAGGACTTCATGTTCATCAAAAGAGCCTGCATTGGCTTGGGTATGGCAGGCTTGGCAGGCAGCAAACGAGCGAATATTAGGATTCTCTCTGACCTGTTGCAACGTTATTTTACGGTGTTCCCTGATGAAATAGGGTGTGGTACTGATGCTGGCTGGTATTTCCGCAGCAGGAATGGAAACGAGTATTTTTTTAGCCAGTGGAGCCGTTGACTGTTCCGAACTGTTAGCCATCAGGTATTGTTGGATGGAATTTTTATCGGCAACCGGTAATTCGGCGTTTTCGCCAAAATGCTTGTCAAGGTGTGCCATCATCTGTTGCCAGGAACGGGCCGGTAACAAGGCAGGGGCGTAAGGCATATGGCAACTGCCACACTCTTTCAGATAGAGCGGATCAACAGCCGCGGCAACAACGTGACGGTTACTCCCTTTGCCGCCACTGCCTGACCGGCCTTTGTCTGCCAGTAGTGGGGTAGCGGTTGTCATGGCAACCACGAGAACCAGGAGCGCCATGGCGACTATGCGGTATAATGGATTGTACATGATTACTGATCCTTCAGATAAAGCAGAAAATTACCTTTTTCCTGTGGTGAGCATTCACGTCCGAGCACCTGTTTGCAGTTGCGCAGGAACCATTTTTCGATCTTGGCTGGATCGGTCAGACGCTGTGGATTGACGCTGGGAGCCATCGGATCAATCACCTTACCGGTCTGGCGGTGGATTCCTGGCTTGCGTAGGTCAGAACCATGACAACTGGTGCAGACACGATCATAGCCTCCCTCTGGATCAGGACCAAAAGAGCGATGCCACAGCTGGTAGCCTGCTCTGGCATCAAAGGTTGCAGCTCCCTGTGACTGATAGCTTGTGAGCATCATGTCCACCATTGATGAAGCGGCCGCCGGACAGGATAGACCGGTGAAAATCACCGCGGTTAGCCCTATCCCCGCTAGGGTGAGGGTGCCATGTATCAATCTCATTGATTCTGTCTCCTTCAGGGTTGTGGCATTTGAATGGCCTGTTTTTCAAACAATCCGGTACGAGCATCCTTGTGGCAGGCTTCACAGCGGACCTTGCTGCGAACTTCATGATGGTTCCACAATGAGTCCTTGATTTTGCGATGTTTGCGCAACCAGTAAGGGGTTTCGATGATGCGCCATGGAGTCTTTCCAGCAGCAATGCTGTGGACGATCCGATTGCCTGCTCCAGTGGTCATCGAGCCACTACCAGCGCCATGGGCCAGGACAAATTGTTTCAGGGTTTCGGTGGTGGCTGCATCCAGTGCCAGGATATCGCCAAAATGAGCGGCACCCGGTTCCAGCATGGCCAGCCAAGAATCCCGGGGCAACAGACTGGGGTGGAAGGGTAGATGACAGTCACTGCAGGCGCGATTCCAGCTGTCATTCTGAACCAGAGGTGTGGTGGCCAACAGACGAGGGGTCTGCCAGGCTGCCAGCAATAACAACAGGATCGGAAGGATGGCCACGGCGCGATAGGGTCGAATGATGGCGACGGGCTCATCGCGATCGTTGACTATTTTGCGACCATGCAACATGGCGGCAATCAGATTCTCCCGATGGACCAGGCTGCCAACGATCACACCGGTCAGGTGAACGATCACCAGTGCCATCAGTCCATTGGCCAGTCCTTCATGCAGTTCACCGAACAGCTTGCCTTGCCAGTAGCTCAGCAGGGTTGCCAGTGGTCCACGCTGTTCTTCACCACCGATGGAGGCAAATCCGAGCAGTGCCGTCAGAAAACTGAGAGTCATCAGCAGCACAATGGCCCATCCGGCAGCCGGGTTGTGGCCGATGTAACGGGGTGCCTTGCGTTGCAGCAGGGCCAGCAGATAGTGGCGCACCACCGGCCAAGGCTGGATGAAATTTGAGAAACGGGCGTGCAGGCTGCCCAAGATGCCCCAGACCAGCCGGAAGGGAATGAGCAGCAGGACGGCTGTGCCAAAAAACACGTGCCACGCCAGTAGTGCATCGGCCTCGCCGGTCAGCCATGCCGCCAGGACGGCACCGGCCAGCAGCCAGTGGAACAGGCGTGTCGGCAGGTCCCACACCAGGATGGAACGGTCGTTCCCGTCAGTCATGGACACCTCCGCAGATTGGATGTTCAGGAATGGGGAAAGATTAGCAGCTCTATCATGGCAGGTCAAGAAATTTATAATAAAAATATTCTGTCAATTGTAAGTAATTCTCATTATACAATTGCAAATAGAACTAATTCTTATTCACATAGCAGGGAGATTTGATGCAGCTGGTCAACCCAGTGGTGGGGCTGAGCTGTTGCGAGCTGGTCTTTGCTGTGGCAGCCGAAGGTGACGGCACAGGTGCTGACTCCGGCCGCGTGGCCCATCAGGATGTCGAAGGTGGTGTCTCCAACCATGAGCGCCTGATCCGGCGGGACGCAGCTGACTTGCAGCAGCTGCAGGATCATGGCTGGATGGGGTTTGGACGGGGCATCGTCGGCTGTCATCCGCATCCTGGGTGGAAAGAAAGGATCAAGCTGGTGCTGGCGCAGGGTGCGTTCCAGACCGCGTCGGGACTTGCCAGTGGCTATAGCCATCTGCCGACCGGACTGCTGCAACGTGGTGAGTAGATCGGTAACGCCTGGAAACAGCGGGGTATGCAGAGTGGCACGATCGGCGGCCAGCTGGTAGAGGGCCTTATAGCGGAGGATCAGTTGGTGATGAATGTCCGCCGGTTGTTCGGGGCAGAGCGCCGCCATCGCTTCCGGTAGCGACAGGCCAACGACATGGGCCAGTTGCCGGTCGGACCACGACTGTCCCAGACGAAAATCATCCAGCGTCTGTCGCAGCACCGAGACAATACCGGCTTGGCTATCGACCAGCGTGCCATCACAATCGAAGATGACCAGTCTAATCACGGATCAATGAGTAGCTCGATCCAGCTATGGGTCATGGCCAATCGACGCGCTTTGACCTGCTCCCCGCACAGCGATGAACGGACCGAGTTGCCCTGGTATTCCTCCAGACGTGGATTGTAAACCGGATGTTCCTGTTCCAGACGATAGGACTCCAGCAGGTTGCGCAACTGGGTCAGCAAGGTAGCGACAGAATGGGGGCGGCCACTGTAAACCATCTCGGTCAGGAAGCTGAACAGATCCCCATCAATCCGGCTGGAACGGTTGCAGAGCGTCGATACAATCTGACGTAGCAGCTGATGTTGTGGTGGTGATTGCCAGACATCCTGCCGTGCCAGACTGGCGATAGGGTAAGGATGGTCAGCGATCTCGTGCAGTTGGGATGCAATCGCGTCATCCAGGGGGTGATCAAGGTGCAGCAACCGTACATAACGGTTGATCAGGATCGAAGGAATCAACAGGGTGATCCTGCGTTGATCAAAGGTCAGGGTACAAAAGGGAGAATGACTGCTAACAGCATCAATCAGATCGTCCAGCTGGGTAGCAGTCAAGCCAGCCACAGGCAACCATGGTTCGAAAATCACACGGTCCTGATCGCTGGGAGTAAAGAGGCCGGCCAGCATCCATTCAATTTCGTATTCTTCCAGGGCGCCAAAAGAGACGTCTGCCAACTTTTCCAGGGGATCATCCCCGTCAAGATGGGTGCAGATGACAGACGCCTGCTTGGCTGCCAGGTTTCTTGACCGTATCAAATGGCTGCGGATGGTCTGCTCAATGGCAGGATTCATGAATCAGACGCTGCGTGACGTATCTGTTGGGCATCAATCTCAGCGCGAAAATCGCCGTTTTCGACACCGGCCAGCTGCTGCAGTAGCCGCCAGTTGTCGAGACGGTCCTTCATCGACTGATGCAAGGTAACGCTGGCCTGCCCGTTCTTGTCGAAGTGCTTGCTGAACCGGCCCTCACTGCGTGCAAACGTAATGAAATTGACCACTTCCTCCTCACCATCCTTGTTTTTGCGGCGGTGCCAATCGCGTTTTGAGGAGGGATTGCCCTGCAATGACAGACGGGACGCCATGGTCAACCCGGCATCGGGGTTGTAGATGAACACAGGGAAAGCACGCGACTCAACAGCCAACAGGGCCTGATCATAGGCTTTATCATCAGCGACCTGATGCTCTGGCTGGCAGGTGGTGAAGACATTGATCACGGCCGGGCCGTTAAACTCAAGCGCCTGTTCCACCGACTTGTAAAAATGGCTGGTCAACGGCCCAACGGTTTGGGCAACGAACACCCGCGGATGCATGATGCAGATGTTGCCGATTTCCTTGCGCAGTTCCTGCTTGCCAGGCACGGCACTGCCGTGAATGGACATCTTGGCTTCCTGCCCGACGAACGATCCGGTTGAAGCCTGTCCACCGGTATTGGAGTAGACTTGTGTATCCATAATTAGAACCTTGATGTTCATGCCGGATACCAGCATGCGTGATAGCGCCTGAAAGCCGATATCGAGCATGGCACCATCGCCACCGAACACCCACAGGGCATGATCTTGTCGGTCGGTCTGATCCCACAGGGCGCGAATGCCCATGGCCACGGTCGGGGCATTTTCAAACAGCGAGTTGATCCATGGTGCGCGATAGGGATTGTAGGGATAGGTCGAACCATAGACCGTGTTGCACCCGGTTGCGGCAACAATGCCATAACGGGAGTTGAACTTCTCATAGGTCATGGCCAATAGCTGCCGGATGACCGAAGCCTCACCGCAACCCATGCAGGATCCTGCCCCTCCGACATACTGATTGGCACCATCCTTGAGCATGATGTCCACTTTCAGTTTCGGATTGATGTAATCGCCCGATGTTTCCGGAACCCGTTTGTAAAAATCCCACAGGGAGAAATAATGCGGCAGGTTATCCTTGGTCTTTTTGATCATGTGCAAGGCATTGTGTTCACCACAGGCCACAACACACTCACCACAGCCCTTGCATTTGGTGGGATCGATAAAGATGCCGAACCAGGCACCGCCTGGCGCAGCCGGGTCATCGGTTTTGCGCTTTTCGTAGGTTTTCCAGAATTTGGTTGTCTTGACCAGCTGGCGTTGTACCAGGGTGCGTTCGTCATCGTCGGTCATGGCCGCAAGGTCGTTACCCAGTTTGGCTGGGGTAACGACCTTGCCCCAGATGGCCGCATCGGGACAGTTCTGGACACACTCCATACAGGCGACACAGTTCTCGGCTGTCAGCTCCGGAAGATCTGGCGCAATGTAGGAGAAGTCACGATGGGAGCCGGTACCTGCCAGCACCGCTGACTGGGCAACGAAAATGTCGGCCGGCTGAC
Organism: Magnetococcales bacterium; assembly: GCA_015229115.1. GTDB lineage: Bacteria > Pseudomonadota > Magnetococcia > Magnetococcales > JADGCH01 > JADGCH01. The sequence continues at coordinate 6,419 of JADGCH010000007.1, read as the reverse complement.
CGGAACCCTGTCCGCTGTTGTAAGCCTGCATGATCTCACGCGCCCGCTTGACATCATACCACTGCGGTGCTGGTTCGGTATAGATTTTTGCCCGTGTACTCATGGGATGTTCCTCCTAAATAAAGAAGGCATTGACATCTTTGCCCTTTGCCTCCCAGTCTGCCTGACCCTGATCCAGTACGGACCGTGGCGTCGCATCCATAATCTCCTGCGACACTTCCATAACCTGCTGATAGCCGCGACGCACGGCGTCGAGGTTGTCGTCCACCACTTGGCCACCACGCTTGCCAAAGTATTTGGACAGGGGCTTGCGTATGTGTTCAAACAACTCCTGCTCTGACAGGCCGGCATTTTCCTGGAATGGGGTAACGCGCAGAAACACCCCAAGCAGCACCACGCCCTGAAAACGCTGGGTCAACGACAGATCCGACTTGCAGCAGCTGCGGGCGATGGCAATGGTGTCAACCCCGTAAAAACGAATCTTGTTGGCCTGCATGAAATAGCGGGCGTAAGGAGGCAGGGACTCCCACAGTTCCTGAGGCGTTGGTTCGTCGGTGTGCTGAAAAACAATACCACCATCCCGTAGACCGACCAGCGGGTTACCCATGTACCACGTTGTCGGATCCATCAAAGGCACAAAATCAACCTGTTGCAATTCGCAATGGGTCAGGATCTTGCCTGGCGGAGGCGTAACGGTCAAATAGGTATTGGTTGGCAACCCCTTCTTTTCCGAGCCATATTTGGGGGCAGCCTGAACCTTGAACCCGAAGATATCCCCCAACATGGTAGCGATGACCTTGTTGGTGGTCACTGAACCAAAACCGCCGACCGAGTGGGCCCGCACCGAGAAAGATCCGGCTGGCCGTACATCCGGTTCCGATTCCGGTACCAAAGCAGTAGCTGCGTGGTCGATACCGAGCGAGAAAAAGCGCTTGCGCTCGCCTGCAGCAGCCAGCATGTTGCGCACTACGGCGATCATGTGTCCTGGGGTAACGTCGCGCGAACCAAGACCAGCGGCGCCGGAGCAGACAAAAGGCATGGTCGTCAGGGTATCAAATCCCTCAATGCCCATCATGGCCTTGGCCAGAGCTGCCTCGATATCGGTCGTCAGCGGATTGTCCACCATGGTGGGAATGTCACACCGCTCCAGCACCGATACCATTTTGCAATTCTTGATGGCACGCACAATCTGTTTGGCCGGGAATGGCCGAAAACAGGTGACATTAACCACACCGACACGCACACCCAGACGCTCACGAATGGTGTCTAGAGCGGAGGCTGCCGTCTCCGAAAGTGTCCCCATGGCGATGATGGCGTAGTCAGCATTGTCCATGTTGATGGTCTGGATCAGGTTGTAACGGCGTCCGGTCAGTTGATGGAACTGATCCATGGCCGACTCAATCACATCCGGCAACCGATCATAGAAGAAGCGCTGCGAGATCTTGCCCTGCATGTAGGCATCCTGATTTTGTACCACACCAACCTGTAACGGAGCGGCTGGATCAAAAACCGCCCGCATGCGCTGACGCGGATCGCCCAGATAGTCACGAATCAGGGCATCTTCGGGAAAGTTGAGATTTTCGATGGTGTGCGTTCCAAGAAAGCCATCTTGCACATTCATGATGGGCGTCAAACCATCCTCGGAGGCACGCCTGGCAATCAGACACAGATCGGCAACGGCCTGGATGCTGTGAGCGAACAGAATGCCCCATCCGCAATCGGCCACTCCCATGACATCATCGTGACCTGCATGAACGTTGAGGGCCTGCGACGTCAGGGCGCGGGCGCCAATATTCAATACCATGGGCAAACGCTTACCAGCGATGGTATAGAGCACCTCCTTCATCAGGATCAGTCCCTGGCCTGAAGTGAAGTTGGCAATGCGACCACCGGCACTGGCAAAACCTTCGCAGGCTGATGCGGACGAGTGCTCCGACTCCAGCTCCAACCAAGCCAGTGGACGATCCCAGACATTCCTGAAGCCGTTGGCAACAGCTACCTGGAAATGCTGACCCATGATTGTTGACGATGTAATGGGATATGCAGCCGCTCCATCGGTTGCTCGTGTCTCCACGTAGGAAACGGCATCTGAACCATCTCCGGTACCCGGAATGCCGGGGTAGAGCGGTTGCTGCCCGACCTCTATTTTACTCATCCACGCAGCTCCTTGATCTGTTCTGTCTGACCGCTGTTTAGGTTCCAGCCAACCCTGAAGAATTTACCATGAAAGTCACAAGAATACTTCCGTTATAACAAGACACCCGATGCAGGTAAAGGTTCCGTTTATGTGCAACGCAAAAAAACAGACTTGACAGAAAATGAAGGTCATTGATCATCTTTTTGCAACGCAAAAAGATGGATGGACGACAATCGGTCACGAGATGTGGCCAAGAGCAACCAGCTTGTCAAAGCTGGCTTGACGGCGGCGTTCCTGCCAGAGTTTGGCTTCTTGACGCAGCATCTGTAGCTGTTGTTGTAACGGCTGAGCGGTTGTCTCGTTTGCTCGTGATAGTTGCTGCTTCAGCTGCTGAGCCTGTTGGTGCAAACGGCGCAACTGGGCCAATGCCTCCAGTTCTGCCGTCGTCACAGCATCCAGTGTGCTACAGAAATGACCAGCAACACGTGACGGGGTACCGTTGTCGGTAACCTCAACGATGGGAATGGCGAGGGTGCGCCTCATTAGATCGTTGGTCGAACTATCGCTTGGGAACCACCGCTGGCCCAGGTTTCTGCGCAGCCTTGGCTCTCATCGTCTCGTCAATTTTTTTCAGCCGTTCCTGGGCCAGATTTTTAACCGTTGTAGCATCCGGGAACTCGTTAACCAGCCGGTCCAGACTGGCTTTGGCATTGACCAGATCGCCCAATTCAAAGAAGGAAAAACCAATCTTGAGCAGGGATGGCGCCACCTTGTCGCTGGCAGGCCAGCGAATCAGCACCTGATTGTAGGCCACCAAGGCCTCAGCAAAAGCACGCTGTTTGTAGTGTGACTCACCAATCCAGTACTGGGCATTGGGGGCCAGAGGATCGGTCGGAAACTGCTTGAGCACTACGTTCAGACCTTCAATGGCCTGTGGGTAATGACCAGCCTGAATGGCAGCCAGGGCAGACTGATAAGCCTCGCTGGCGGATGAGGGCGGCTTGGCTGGTTTGACAGCTGGTGTCGCTGGTTGGGAGACCGCTGCTGGCGGAGCGGCAGCTGGAGGTACGGCCTCCTCCACGGGCGGCGTAGTAGCGGCGGCCGGAACGGGCGCCGCCTGACGATCTTCCTTGATCGTTGTTACCTGCTCCTGCAATCGACTGCTTTGATGGCGGGTAATATCGACCTCATCGCGCAGACGGGCCAGCTCTTTTTCCACCTGATCCATGCGTTGCGTCAGACGTGACAGGGAGTTGCGCGTGCTATCCTGGACGCGCACCAGTTCGGAACCAATGCGCTTGGTTTCTTCAACCTGTTGGATCTGTTCCGGCGGTGGCGTTGAAGCACAGGCGGCAAGCAGCAACAGTGAACCACAAGCCGTCCATGGCTGGATCCGTAATGATAGCACCAATCTCCTCATGGCAACTCCCCAGTACTGTAAGACAACAATCAGGATAACAGGATTCAGCGTACTACCAGCTCAGCACGCCGATTTTGTGACCAGGCAAAGTCATCATGGCCATGAACCAGGGGACGCTCCTTGCCGAATGAGACGGTACGGATGCGGCTCCAATCGATGCCTTGGGTGCTCAGGAACTGTTTGACAGTTTCGGCCCGTTTCTGGCCAAGAGCCAAGTTGAACTCGCGTGTACCACGCTCGTCACAATGGCCCTCAACGATGATTTCCTGCGGTTTCTTCTGTTGTATCCAGCGAGCGTTGTCGGTCAGGATACGAGCTGCCTCATCGGACAGGCTGTCAGCATTGAAACCGAAGAAGACTCGATGAACAGGTTCCTGGCCAGACCAGCTACCGCCGCCATCGCCATAACCTGATCCCCCGGCACCAGCGCGACGACGACCGTCAGCGCCCAGCGAAGATTCCCCTGCACCGGTACGACCAATGCCCTGACCGCTGCCGTCCGTCGCGCTACCATCACCGCTACCGTCGGCATTGGGTCCGGGTTTGGCTCCACACCCAGCCAGCAGTCCCATGGATAGCACAGCAACACACAATAATTTAAAGTGACCCATTGCCAATCCTCTCTCAACGATGAAGCTGATATTACATTAAACCTAACGCAAACCTAACGCACCAACGGTGACCACGACGGGTCGGAGGCATCAATACCGGACTCCATTGGTACAGCCCGCTCATTATGACCGGTGACATCGATGGTGTAAAGTCGTGTCAGATTGCCAACCTGGCGCGAAAAGAGAATCACCCGTCCATTGGGTGACCACACCGGAGATTCGTCCATCCACGAATCGGTCATGACACGCATACGGCCGCCGTTGGCATCCATGACGGCAATGCGGAATTTGCCCCCTCCGCCGTGCACAAAGGCGATCAGATCGCCCTGAGGTGACCAGGAGGGAGCCGAGTTGTAACTGCCCTCGAACGTGATGCGTCTCGCCTCTGCACCTGGCATGGCCTCCATAATGTAGAGCTGGGGTGATCCGGCACGGTTGGAATTGAAGACGATACGACGGCCATCGGGTGACCAAGAGGGAGAGGTATCGATGGCGTTGTTATCGGTCAGGCGAAACATCTGGCCATCATTCAGGTTCTTGACGTAAATCTCCGGATTGCCATCCTTGCTCAGTGTCATGGCCATGCGACTGCCATCCGGCGAGATAGCGGGTGAGATATTCAAACCGGGATAATCCCCCTGGGGGGTACGCTGACCGCTGTAAAGGTCGAAACGATAGATGCGGGTGGCATCCTTTTCAAAAGCAACATAGAACAGACTGTTACCATCCGGTGCAAAGCGGGGCGTCAGCGCCAGCGAGCTACCACGCATCAGATCGACGCGGTTGGTACCGTCCTGATCAATCAGCGATAGCCACTTCTGTCCTCCCTTTTCTGCGATGAAGGCGATGCGTGAGGCAAAATAGCCCTTTTCACCCGTGAGCAGATGGTAGATCTCGTCAGCAACCCGATGGGCAATGTAGCGCCAGTTGCTGGCTGGGCCGGAAAAGCGTTGGCCCTGGCGGAACAGTTGCCCTTGGAAGACGTCGTAGATATAAAAATCAACCGCCATCTGATCACCAGAGGAGCGCACGGCACCGGAGACCAGCGCCTCGGCACCGATCAAACGCCACTCGCGATAATTGGGCCCTTCGCGCATCAGGGAACCAGGCTCCTGCAGAAACGACTTCTGATCCAGCACCTTGAAAAATCCGGAGCTCTCCAGATCGGCGGCGATGACCTGCACCATACGCTGACCATAGCCCTGCCCAGCGGCACCGTCATCAACAAAGGAGGGCAGGGCGATCGGCATCGCCTCCAGACCGCCTTTGGAAATATCGATACGCATGGCGGCAGCAGCCGGCTGAATCCATGCCAGCCAGCAGCAGCCTATGACCGCCAGTATCATCAGGAGCAGCTTCTGTTTTTTGACAGTCATGTTATTGGTCATATTGTTGATCTCATTCATCTATGCGTCATTCTTCATTATCAAAGTTAAACTCAATCCATTTGTCATCTTCTGTCAATCCGGCTGGCGGAGGTGGCAGATTGTTGGTTTTCAAAATGGCATTCAGCACCGACCGGTCAAAGGTGCTGTTACCCGAAGAACGGGTGATTTTTGGATTGGACATCTGTCCATCCGGTGTCACCTTGACACTGACTGTGACCACCAGCTTTTTGTCGCGCACGCCGGAAGGAATCCAGTTGTTGCGCACCAGGCTCTGAATGGTGCGCTGGTAAATATCCATCTGTAATTTGGACGGCTTGGATACATTCTCGGTCCGGCTACTGCTATGGGCAGCGGTAGACTGTGGCGTCGCTGCAGCTTGCTGGGCGGCCAGCTGGGCAATAGCCTGACTCGGGTCATAAGCCGGTTTAGCCGGTGCGTGTTTGTTGACAGCCGCCGTGATATCACTAAAATCACCCGGTTTGCGGTTGTCGGGTGGATTTTTCTTCGCTGGTTCCTTGACCTCTGCCACGACCGGTTTAGCAGCTGCTGTCGGCGTCGCTTTGGCCGGTTCAGGGGCTGGTTTAGCGGTCGCCACAGCTGCCGCGGGCACCTGCTTCGGCTCCGGACGTTTGGGCTCAACGACAGGCTCAGGCTTTTTGACTTCCGGCTTGGGCTCCGGTTTTGCCTTAAGCTCCGGTTTGGGCTCAGGCTTGGGTTCGGGCTTGGGCTCCGGCTTGGGCTCCGGCTTGGGCTCCGGCTTGGGCTCAGGTTTGGGTTCTGGCTTGGGCTCCGGCTTGACCTTCAGCTCAGGCTTGGGTTCGGGTTTTGGCTCCGGTTTGGGTTCGGGCTTGGGTTCGGGTTTT
>JADGCH010000079.1:5677-9806 GCA_015229115.1 Magnetococcales bacterium | reverse complement strand
TTTCCATGCCTTTTTCCATGCCTTTTTCCATGCCTTTTTCCATGCCTCTTTCCATAGCAATCTGCTCAAAACTGGTCACATAAGATGGCATTTTATTGACTTCCTCCATTTCTGCCAGCTCGCGTGAGAGCTGTTGATTAGCGACTTTTGATAACCGTAAAACCCAATCGACGAAGCGCAACAACTGCCGGATCTTCTGGTGATCAAACCCCTTCTGGTACAGGCCACGGATGATCTCCTTCTTGACTTGATAGCGTCGCTCGGCATCACCCCGAGTTCTTTTGGCGTACAGGTGGGCTAGCAGGACGACGGCGAAAGGATTGTCCGACGCCCTCAACTCCTCTTCACGGTTCATGAAGTCGAGCAGCTTGATGGCGTTGAACTGATAGACCACCTGACTACCGAGCAGTCCGGAACGATATTCCTGCGGACGCCAGCCCTCGTCCATGTCGGCCAGCAGGGCGATGCCGACTACCATCCTGCGGAACAGGTCGTAGATACGGTAGTAGCACTGAAACATGCGCTCTTCAAATCCGGTAACCCGATCGCCTTGCGCCTCGACATGCAGTAGAATCCAATGCTCACGACCATCCTTGAGCCATACCTTGATCAGCTTGTCCACCCGCCGGTTGGTGGTAGCCGAATCAACCAGGATGCGGGCCAGTTCCTGATCGAGGAATTCCGGAGCACGCGACCAGTCGATCAGGGCATGAAGATCGGGTAGCAGCATGGCCAGCAGATCGTCGAGCAGCTCTTCGATCACTTCCTTCCATGGGCTGTCGTACTCGTCCTGGGGTGGTAGGGGTTGATCATCCATACAGGAAATTCACTTTGCCCTATTGGTCTGCAACATGTTTCTTTATCTCCAGCATGAGAGGATGGTACCATGCAATTGAGGTTCCGTGCAACTTTCAACAATCCGGCCCTGGCCCAGAGTTACGGCATGGTCACCGTCTTCTTCGAGGGTGATCGCGTCATGCGCGACTGTCCTCAATGCCGCCAATCGTTTCCAGTCGATCACCGGCAGGTTTGGAATCAACTAAGCGTTGAACAGCAACGTCAGCGCGCCCTGGCTGCCCGTTGCAGCCATTGTCATCCTTTTCCATCTCAGACACCGCTTTCTCGTAGTTAGCGTGGTAATTTGGTTAGAGTTGTTATAAAAAATTGTTTATAAATGATTTTATAGCTAACCATAGACGGTAATAGCGTGGTTAGTCGTGGTTAGCGTGGTTAGCGGAGAGAAGGTCATGATGTACTCCTACGAGGCAGAAATTGATGCCAAGGGCCGGATTGGGTTGTTGGAGCCGGTCCAAATGAAGCAAGGTTTCTGTATGGAGCAACTACGCCAGCGCACGGGGCAGGTGTGAGCCAACCACCCCTCATCGACATCCGCCCGGACCACTGGGGGATCGTTCAAGGCATCCTGCAACGCCACGTACCAGACCGCGAGGTCTGGGCCTTCGGCTCGCGCGCCAAATGGACAGCTAAACCCTATTCCGACCTGGATCTGGCCATCCTGGGCGATGATTCGCTGTCTCTGGGTATTCTGGCCGGACTGGAAGAGGATTTCAGCGAATCCGCTCTGCCATTCAAGGTCGACGTGGTGGACTGGGCCACCACCAGCGTATCGTTCCGGAAGATTATTGAGGCAGGGAAGGTGGTGGTGCAGGAGGGGAGGCGGGAGCAGATTGTAGGGTCTGGGTGGCATGAAACTACCTGGGGAGAAGTAGCTACTCTTGAATATGGAAAAGCAATTCGTGGTTACCAGAATGCCTCAGGTGAATTCCCGGTTTATGGTACCAATGGGTTGATTGGTTGGCATAACGAGTCTTTGTGCCATTCAGACGGAGTCGTAATTGGGCGAAAAGGAGCCTATCGTGGTGTCCATTACAGCAATAAACCATTTTTTGTAATCGACACTGCTTTCTATCTAAAGCCTAAGGGCTTGTTACATATAAAATGGGCCTATTACTGCCTGTTGACATATGACATCAACGGAATGGACTCTGGTTCAGCGATACCCTCTACAAGTAGGGATGAGTTCTATAAACTTCCAGTCATACTTCCTGGTTTGAGCGAACAGGAGCGCGTCTCCTCCATCCTCGGTGCCCTCGACGACCGCATCGCCCTCCTGCGCGAAACCAACGCCACCCTCGAAGCCATGGCCCAGGCCATTTTCAAGTCCTGGTTTGTTGATTTTGATCCGGTCCATTCCAAGCAGCAGGGCCGCATCCCCGAAGGAATGGACGAGGCCACTGCCGCGCTGTTTCCGGATAGCTTTGAGGAATCGGAACTGGGGCCGATCCCGAAGGGGTGGAGGGTTGGCACGTTGGCGGATTTGGCAACACTGAATCCTGAATCATGGACGGCAAAACGCCATCCAGCCCAAGTAGCCTATATTGACTTGGCCAACACCAAAGACAACGTTATTTCAACCATCACCCATTATCCATTTGGTGAAGCACCCAGCCGTGCTCGGCGGGTATTACGTGATGGAGATACCATTGTTGGGACAGTACGTCCCGGTAATCGATCCTTTGCCCTAATTTACAAACCATCTAATGACCTGACTGCAAGTACCGGCTTTGCTGTGCTGCGGCCAACCAGGATCTCATACACTGAATTTATTTTTTTGTCCGTCACACAAGGCTCAAGCATTGAATATCTTGCCCATGTTGCTGATGGGGGAGCTTATCCTGCTGTGCGTCCAGAAGTGGTGATGGATATTCAATGCGTTTTGCCTGATGAAGTGGTCATGCAGTCATTTCATGACTTAATTATGCCGATTTTAGCCAGCGTATCAGAGCAGCAGCAACAATCCCAAACCCTTGCCGCTATCCGTGACGCCCTGCTGCCCAAGTTGATGTCGGGGAAGTTGCGGGTGCAGGGGGCTGACCATCCAACAGGGGGAAAACATGAGCAATAGTGTTACATTGGACGAGATCTGGGCCTTGTTTAAGGAAACGGCCTTGCGGCAACAAGAGACTGACAGACAGATGCAGGAAACGGCTGTGCGGATGCAGGAGACGGATCGCAAAATCAAGGAGGTATCAACCCAGATAGGCCATTTGGGCGGTCGTTGGGGCGATTTTGTTGAGGGGCTGATTGCTCCATCCTGCATCGCCATGTTTACTGAACGGGGCATCCAGGTTGATGAGGTCTATCCTCGCGTCAAGAAGACGGTTGCTGGTCAGCATATGGAGATTGATCTGCTGGTAGCCAACACCGTTGCGGCAATATTAGTTGAGGTCAAGAGCAATCTGAAGGTTGAGGATGTGCGCAACCACCTGGACCGGCTGGAGCGGTTCAAGTCCTTTTTTCCCCGTTATGCCGGTTGCCAGGTGTACGGTGCTGTGGCTGGAATTGTGGTGGACGCAGACGCCGACCGGTTTGCCATCAACAAAGGGCTGTTCGTGATTGTGCAGTCTGGCGAAACGGTCCACATTGCCAACGATCAATCGTTCGTGCCACGCACGTGGTAGCTGGCAGGGTTGCCTGCCGCCAATGTTTTTGCCTGCGGTAGGGTAGATGTGGTAGGATGAAACGAAAATATTGAGCACTTTTTGAAACAGGAGCAACCATGAAAACCGGAAATCTGCTCATCGCCCAAGGGGGCGGGCCTACCGCTGTCATCAACCAGTCGTTGGTGGGAGCAGCCTTGGAAGCGCGCCGCTTCCCGGGCATCCAGCATGTCTATGGTGCCCGCTTCGGTGTACGAGGTATCGTCGATGAAGAGTTTGTCGATCTGGGTCAGGAGACTCGGCACAACCTGGAACAGGTGGCGGCGACCCCGGGTTCGGCCCTGGGTTCGACACGCGACAAGCCCGATGCCAACTATTGCGCCGAGATCTTCAGGGTGCTGAAGCAGCACGACATCCGCTGGTTTTGTTATATTGGTGGCAACGACTCCTCGGACACGCTCCGGATTGTCAGCGACTTTGCCCGCAGCGCCCATTATGAATTGACGGCGATTCATATCCCCAAGACCATCGACAACGATCTGATGGAAAACGACCATACCCCCGGGTTCCCTTCGGCAGCCCGCTTTGTGGCATCGGCCGTGGCCGGGGTTGATCTGGACAATCGCGCCCTGCCCGGGATTTATGTCGCGGTGGTGATGGGGCGTCAC
>JADGCH010000079.1:2349-5580 GCA_015229115.1 Magnetococcales bacterium | reverse complement strand
TGATCTGGACAATCGCGCCCTGCCCGGGATTTATGTCGCGGTGGTGATGGGGCGTCACGCCGGATTTCTCACCGCAGCGTCAGCCATGGCGCGGCAGCATCCGGACGATGGTCCCCACCTGATCTACCTGCCGGAACGCAGTTTTGACGAGGAACGGTTTCTGTCGGACGTCAAGCAGGTTTATGATCGTCTCGGTCGCTGTGTCATCGCTGTTTCAGAGGGGATCCATGACACCAACGGCCAGCCCATCGTGACGCGGTTGCAGCACAGCGTTGAACGCGATGCCCACGGTAACGTGCAGTTGTCCGGCACCGGGGCCCTGGCCGACCTGCTGACCGGCCTGATCAAAAACAGGCTCGGTATCAAGCGGGTGCGGGGCGATACGTTGGGCTATCTGCAGCGCTCCTTTGCCGGTGTTGTCTCCACAGTCGATCAGTCGGAGGCACGCGAGGTGGGGGAAAAGGCGATCCAGTTTGGCTATAGCCAGGGAGAGAGCGGCAGCGTCACCATCCACCGTATCGGCAACTATCAGGTCGATTACCGCCTGGTGCCGCTGTCGAGCGTGGCCGGCAAAACCCGTGTCATGCCAACGGAGTTTATCGATGACAGTGGTTCCCATGTCACCGCGGCCTTCTGCCACTATCTGGCACCGTTGCTGGGAGCACCGCTGGCTGTTACGGCCCGTCTGCGTGCGCCGATGGTGCTCAAGCAGGGGCAGCAGCGCTCATGACCGCACCGTTACCGGCAGCAGCAGCTGTTGAGGGAACGGCGGTTCGCATCCGTGAGATTCCCTACAACTACACCTCCTTTTCTGACCGCGAGATTGTGCGCCGTTTTCTCGGTGAGGAGATGTGGCAGGTGCTTGATCAGTTGCGCGGGCAGCGGCGTACTGGACGCTCGGCACGGCTGTTGTTTGAGGTGCTGGGCGATCTCTGGATCGTATCGCGCAACCCATTTCTGCAGGATGACCTGCTGGAAAATCCCAAACGGCGCGAGGCCTTTTTCAGAACTCTCTGGCAGCGTGTCGAACAGATTGAAACCCGTGCCGACCAGAACCCGCTGGTGCTACGGTTGGTGGAGCGGACGCGACAGGCGGTCCAGAATCTGCTTTCCTGGCTGGAGCAGCAGCTGGAACTGCGCCAGCAGACGCTACGCAAGCTGGCCCATCATACCCAGAAGGATAACATCGACTTCAGCGGTTTTGCCCGGGCTTCCCATGTTACCGATGCCACTGACTGGCGTGTCGAATATCCCTTTGTGGTCATTACTCCCGACCATGAGGCGGAAGTGGCGCCGATTGTCCAATGCTGCATCGCCCTGGGACTGACCATCATCCCGCGCGGCGGCGGCACTGGCTACACCGCTTCGGCGGTGCCGCTGTTCCCTGATACCGTTGTCATCAACACCGAGAAGCTCAACCAGGTCGAGCCGGTCATGCTGCGGCAGGTTTCCGGCTGCCCCGATCCGGTGGCCACCATTCGGGTTGGTGCTGGTACGGTCACCAAACGGGTTTCCGAAGCGGCTGAACAGGCTGGCTGGGTCTTTGCTGTTGATCCCACCTCACAGAACTCATCCACCATTGGTGGCAACATCGCCATGAATGCCGGCGGCAAGAAGGCGGTGCTGTGGGGTACCACGCTCGATAATCTGGTCTCCTGGCGCATGGTCGATGCCGATGGTCGCTGGACCGAGGTAACACGGCTCAACCATAATCTGGGCAAGATTCACGCCTTGCCTGAGGCACAATTTCAGGTGGTGCGTTATCGGGACGATGGCATCACAGTCGATGGTGCGCCGCAGCTGTTGACGGTATCGTGCGAGCAGTTGCGCAAGACCGGACTGGGCAAGGATGTCACCGACAAGTTTCTGGGCGGTATCCCGGGCATCCAGAAAGAGGGCTGCGACGGTCTGGTCACCAGTGCCGTTTTTATCCTGCATCGCATGCCCCGTTGTCTACGTACCGTCTGTCTTGAGTTTTTTGGTGCCGATCTGTCGCAGGCCGTTGCCGCTATCGTCGCTGTCAAGAACTACCTCGATGGTCATGATACCGTTCATTGTGCCGGTCTGGAACACCTCGACGAGCGTTATGTGCGCGCCATTGGCTACAACACCAAGGCCTCCCGTACCGAACGGCTGAAGATGGTGCTGTTGGCTGATCTGGTTAGCGATGATGAGCAGCAGGTGGCCCAGGCTGCTTCCCATATCGTTCATCTGGCCAATGGCTGTGATGGCGAGGGTTTCATTGCCGTCACGCCCGAGGCGCGCCACCGTTTCTGGGCTGATCGCGCCCGCACCGCTGCCATTGCCGCCCATACCAATGCCTTCAAGATCAACGAGGATGTGGTCATTCCGCTGGAGCGGCTGGCCGAGTACAACCGCGGTATCGAACGCATCAACATTGAGCAGTCGACCCACAACAAACTGGTGCTGATCCAGCAGTTGCGTACCTTCCTGACCGATGGATCGATTCAGCGCCTGTGGCCCGCTTCCCATAACATCAGTCAGGAGCACGATGTCATTGCAGCCGGTAAAATCGAAGCAGCACTGGAGCTGCTCGATCGTGTCGAGCAGCGCTGGCAGGGTCTGTTGACCCATCTCGATGATCAGGCTGACGCTCATACCGGGCTGCTGCATGAGGAGGAACGGCAGCGCATCACGGCTGGTGATACCTTGTTATCCCTGCTGCTGCGCCGCGATGTGCGCATTTCCTACCGCGCCGAGATTGAGCGGCCGCTACAGAGCATCTGGGTCGGTGATTTCTGGCTGCCGCTATGGCGCAAGGTGGAGGAGATCCATACCACCGTCAAATCGAGTCGCCTGTTTGCTGCTTTGCACATGCACGCCGGTGACGGCAATGTCCACACCAACATTCCGGTCAACTCCAACGACTATGAGATGCTGCAACAGGCGGCCCACATGGTCGATCGCATCATGTACCTGGCGGTTGATCTGGGGGGCTGCGTCTCCGGAGAGCATGGCATTGGCATGACCAAGCTCAACTATCTCGATCAGCAGGAGATCAGCGAGTTTCAGCATTACAAGAGCCAGGTTGATCCGCACGGCCACTTCAACCGTGGCAAGCTGTTGCCCGGAGCCGATTTGCACAATGCCTACACGCCATCGCTGCGACTGGTGCAGGAAGAGGCGCTGATTCTGCGTGAGAGCGCCTTGGGCGATCTCAACGACGCCATCCGCAACTGTCTGCGTTGCGGCAAGTGCAAGGCGGTCTGT
>JADGCH010000079.1:0-2253 GCA_015229115.1 Magnetococcales bacterium | reverse complement strand
GCGATCTCAACGACGCCATCCGCAACTGTCTGCGTTGCGGCAAGTGCAAGGCGGTATGTACCACCCATGTGCCGGGGGCCAATCTGCTGTTTTCGCCACGTAATAAAATTTTGGCGGCCGGATTGATCATCGAGGCCTTTCTTTATGAGGAACAGACCCGTCGCGGCTTGTCGGTGCGCCATTTTGACGAGTTGAACGAGCTGGCCGACCATTGCACCATCTGTCACCGCTGCGTCGTTCCCTGTCCGGTCAACATCGATTTTGGTCAGGTAACCATGCTCATCCGCGATATCCTGCGGGTGCGAGGACAGAAGCGCAGCGCCGTGGGCAGCCGTATGGCCATGGCTTTTTTGACCATCACCGATGCCCGTTCCATCGAATGGCTACGCGATACCGTCCTGCGCTGGGGCTATACCGGCCAGCGCACCGCCCACGCCATGGCTAGGCGAATGGCTTGGCTGGCGCCGAAGCAGCAGCGTCCACCGGCCACCAATCATCCACCCTCATTGCAGGCCCAGGTGATCCATCTGGTCAACCGGCCGTTGCCAGCGCGTCTGCCGCTGCACAGCAGTCGTGCTTTTCTCAATCTGGATCGCGATAGCCACCTGGTGCCCATTGTCCGCAAGGCCGATCTGGCTGAAGTTAACGAGGCGGTGTTCTATTTCCCGGGCTGTGGCTGCGAACGGCTGTTCAGCGATGTCGCTCTGGCGGTGCTGGCAGTGTTGACTCATCTGGGACTGCATACGGTTTTGCCGCCCGGTTATCTCTGCTGTGGCTTTCCGCAGGCCGCTAATGGTAACCCGCAGCTGTCGCGTCAGATTGTCACCAGCAACCGGGTGCTGTTCCACCGTCTGGCGGCTACGCTCGGTTACCTCGATATCCGTACCGTGCTGGTCTCCTGTGGTACTTGTCTGGGGCAGATGGAGCAGTATGAGTTCAACCGGATTTTCCCGGGCTGTCGGGTGATGGATATCCATGAATATCTCATGGAGAAGGGTGTGCGCACCGTGGCAGCGGATGGTACAGCCGGTCAGCCATTCCTGTACCACGACCCGTGCCATTCACCCAGCCACATCCACAACCCGCTTCAGGTGGCCTCCCAGTTGCTAGGAGGGGAGGCCGTGCTGTCGGATCGCTGTTGTGGTGAGGCGGGTACGTTTGCCGTTGCCCGTCCTGATATTGCCACCCAAGCCCGTTTTCGCAAGGAAGAGTCGCTGCAGGCTGGCTTGCAGCAGCTGCCCACAACCACACGTCCGGTGCCTTTGATGACCAGCTGTCCATCCTGCCTGCAGGGGTTGTCGCGCTATCGCAGCGATCTGCCGGTCACAGCGGAATTCATGGTCATCGAAATAGCACGACGACTGCTGGGGCGGGACTGGATGCCGCGCTTTATCGAACAGGCACGTCATGGCGGCATTGAACGGATTTTATTGTAATAGGATTGCATGGGACCTGTCCCCCCAGTTACAATGGCCCCATGCGGAAGAGATTTTACCATGAAAGTCACAACGTGACAGGAGTGTCCACCATGTCTGCTTCGCTGGCGGTTGTTGAAGAACAGGAGTTGACACAGCAGCTGCAGAAAGTCGGTATTGCACCGGAACAATCCGAGGCGTTTTTGCGTATTTTCAGTCAGTTGGTCCACACCATCCTGCACAGGGAAGAGTCGAAACGCTTGGCTATGGTTCCCGGGGATATAGGTCTGGAGCTGGCTTCGCTGCGTGATCTGGTCGAAAGCCGGGCCTCACGTCAGGATATTGTCACTGGGCAACAGAATTACGATCTGCGTGCCATGGAGCTTCAGCGCGATATCAAAGAGCTTGACGCCAAGCTAGAGGTCACCAGGAAAGAGCTGGATACCAAGCTGGAGGCCACCAAGGCTGAGCTTCAGCGTGATGCTGAGGTCAACAAAGCTGAGCTTCAGCGTGATGCTGAGGTCAACAAAGCTGAGCTTGTGCGTGATATCAAGGAGCTTGATACCAAGCTAGAGGTCACCAGGAAAGAGCTTGACGCCAAGCTAGAGGCCACCAAGGCTGAGCTCCAACGTGATGCTGAGGTCAACAAAGCTGAGCTTGTGCGTGATGCTGAGGTCAACAAAGCTGAGCTTGTGCGTGATATCAAGGAGCTTGATACCAAGCTAGAGGTCACCAGGAAAGAGCTTGACGCCAAGCTAGAGGTCACCAGGAAAGAGCTTGACGCCAAGCTAGAGGTCACCAGGAAAGAGCTTGACGCCAAGCTAGAGGCCACCAAGGC
>JADGCH010000078.1 GCA_015229115.1 Magnetococcales bacterium | reverse complement strand
CCGGTAACCCGGGCGGCAAAAACCCCAGCGTGATTGAGGTGAATTGAACGGGTTGTTTTCATTATGGTTATCCCGGGGCATCGCCCCGGGAATAAAACCGCTCAACCACTCCAGCTCAGCCAGCTGTTGCTGGACTTCAGGTCGGCCAGTTTGACCCCGGTGAGGGTCATGGCCATCTCGGCCTTCTTGCTGCTGTTGCCATCCAAGTCGATCTCCAGCAGCTTGCTCTTGTCGTCAAACCGCACCTGACACAGCCCGGTGCCGCTAAAAGCTGACGAACCGATGAAGAAGCTGCTGCTGTTCCAGCTGCCGCTGCGCAGACTGGCCAGAATCTGGATCACATCACGGCTAAAATTGAAGTTGGCCAGAGTATCCTTGGCCGCAGGGGATGACTCTGCCACAGCGTTATAACGGTAGACGTTGGCCGTGGTAGCACTTCCGGTCAGTTTGTCGGCTCCGCCCGCACCGATCAGGGTGGTGTTGCCACCCACAAAGAGGGTGATGGTATCGGCTGCGCTCGAACCCAGCACGGTCTCGATATCCCGCACCACCACCTTACCTGCCGTCATCAGGGTAATGCTATCCCGACCACTGCTGCCCACCACCGTTTCCACATCACGGATGGCCAGTTGACCCGAGGCCAGCAAGGTCACGGTATCGCTCTTGCTGCTGCCCACCACTGAAGCAGCCGTGACCTCGTTGCCACCATTGAGCCGATAGCGCACCCCGCTTGCAACACCACCACCCTCCAGACCGAAAATCATCTGGTTATTCGATCCGGTACCGACCTTGTCGAGCGCAATGGTCTGGGTCTTATAGCCCTCTTTCTCGATGGTCAGCGTCCCCCCTGAGGTCGGGATAAACGCCGACAGGGTGCCGTTGCTCTCACTGTTGCCAATCACCTGGCCATTGAGCTTGATGGTAGCCCCGGTCACAGCGCTGTAATCGCTGTTGTTGTAGACTACTCCCTGCAAGATGGAGGGAATATCGTTCTGGAAGGTCAGGCTGAAAGCCCTGGCACTGCTGGCCGTCAGTTTGCCATAAAAGTCGACACTCTCCACCCGCCACCAGTAGTCGCCCTGCTCCAATAGGCCCTTGAAGTCGACCATGACCTGGGACAGTTCCAGGTTATCCTGCCGATAGAGCACGTTGCCACCGCTTTGGTCAGCACTGATGACCAGATTATAGCTGATCCGGTCGCCATTCGGATCGGTGGCATCGTCCCAGTTAAACAGGCCAATCTGGCTTACCTGCGTGGCAGCCGCCGGAGCCTGCAACGTCGCAGCCGTTGGCGCGCTGTTGCCACTCTTGCCCTTATAGATGGCACGGGTTACCGGCAACGACACTTCTCCGGTCTCGCTATCGCGCAGGGCATATTGCAGCAGATAGCGTCCCGGCTGACTGAAACCGCCAAAGCCGGTGATGTCACGGCTGTTGATCTCCCAGCGTTTCAGCTCGCTGTTGTAGTTCATATCGCCCGTAGGCAGATCAATACTGACCTGTAAATTGCTGGCCGTTCCAGCAGCAGAGCTGCTATCGGGCGACAGAATGGTGACCCAGGCTGCTGCAGCATCCGGACTGCCACGATCATTGTTTTCTTTGGCCCACAGCAGCGCAGTGGTAGCAGTGCCGATGTCATAAACAGCCGGAGCCGCTGTTGCCACCTGCACCTGATGTTCGAGCGAGTTGCTCTGGCTGGCCAGAGTCATCCCCAACACCCGGTCTTTGGCCCTGGCCCCATCCTGGCTGCTCTGGGTCGACAGGGCATTGCTGCCGATGGCATCGCCGTTGTCCTCCAGCAGCGGGTGCTGGCCCGAGCTATCGCTGATCTTGCCCAGAATGCGCTCCATGGCGCTGTTATCTTTGGCGTTGGCCGGATTGCCAGCAATGCTGGGATTCTTCTCGGTCTGTTCGGTCGCCAGGGTGAAAGCCTCGTAAAAGGTCTTGCCCCGTGCCAAAGCCTGAAACAGGGCCTGCAAAAACAGCTCGCCATCCTGAATGCCATCGGCCTCGGTAGCGCCGCGGTACGACTTCTCCTTGCCAGTGGCACTGCTGATCACCAGACGGTTCTTGTTGTTGGCCTCATCGCGTGCCAGATTATCGATGAAGCTGCCCGAATAGCACGAACCCAGAATCACGGTTTGATCCTGGGCCAGGGCCAGTTGGCCGGCGTTACCGGTCGAAGCGGCCACCAGCTTGTTGTCCAGGTTGTTGAGCCAGCCGGCCAAGTCGGTGGAACTGATGCGGCCTTCGGCATCGTCCTTGCCGATATAAAAGGTCTCCGGACTGCCATGGTCGACCATGATCAGATAGAGCGGTGCTGCCTTATCCAGCATCTTGTCGGCGGCCCAGCTCTCAATGGCC
This sequence comes from Magnetococcales bacterium, assembly GCA_015229115.1. Classification (GTDB taxonomy): domain Bacteria; phylum Pseudomonadota; class Magnetococcia; order Magnetococcales; family JADGCH01; genus JADGCH01. The sequence continues at coordinate 7,662 of JADGCH010000078.1, read as the reverse complement.
TGCTGGATGTTAGCTCGGGTCGGCAACGACGTCGGGTTGAGACTGGAGCCGGCCACCACGCCGGGCAGATTGCGATAATCGGCCAGCTTGCCGGCATCCGGCGTTGGTCCCTGTCCAGCAGTGTCAAAATTGAGGTAGCGAATGTTGTCAGCCGTGAATCCACGCCGCAACAGGGTCTGATAGATGCGGTTGGTGCTGCGCTTGTGGGCCAGCAACCCCTCGGCAGCGTCCGAACCGGTCTGCAGCTTGCCCTGCACCAGTATGACATAGCCCACCGGAGGCCCAACGCGCACATCAGCCAAGCCAGTGGCCGCCCCCAGAATCAGGTTATCATCGGTCATGGCCTGTAGCTTGTAATTGCCCTTCTGGTTGAAGCCGCTCAAGCCGGTAAAGCGAAACTTGCCGGCAGCATCGGTGGTGCTGTTAAAGCTGGTGACGTTGCCACTGGGGTCGGTGACCTGCAACCGCACCGTCTGCCCTAGCAGGTCAATCTCCCACGGCTTGTCATCGCGACGCAGCAGTTGCCCCTCGAAGTTGACCGTCTGGTTGGGATTGATGGCATAGATCGACTGCTTCAGGGCCATCTGGGTGGCCACCTTCTCGCCATAGCCAAAGAGGAACATCTGCCGGGTCTCGTTACCAGCCCGATCGATGGCCCGGGTAGTCAGCCGGTAGACATGGTTGTAGCTCCAGTTGCCATCGGTGGCCACGCTCCAGTTGCGCCAGTCAGCGGCCGTAGCCGAGATAACAGAGGTCCACTCCTGCGCCGTGCCGTCACCATGCCACTGGTCATCGGCACGCCGCACCAGATAACGCCCGCTGGTCTGATCGAATACCTGCACATTGAGGGTACAGTTGCTGGTATCGTCGATGGTGCCGGTCAGGGTCGGCATCAGCTCGCTGAGGGTGGTATTATCGACGGCAGTGGCCACCACTGGTGCCTCCAGATCAACCAGCAGCATCAGTGGCTGGGAAATATGATGCGGCAACGCCACGCGAATGGCATGCGGCCCGTCGGACAGCGACAGATCGACCATCCACGGATCGTCGCCCCTCTTGGTCACCTCGGCCAGCCGCTCGCCCTGATCCATCTGGCCGTTGCGGTTGCGGTCATCAAACAGCGTTACCACTCCATCCGGATCGCCCATCTGGCCATTGATGGTCAACCCACTGGACTGGCTGGTAATGTTGTCGTCGATCAGCAGGCCATTGTCGTCTTCAGCATCCAGATCGAGTGATACCGTTGTGTTGAGTAGTATTGAGATGGTACCGTCGTTAATATTGGCAACATCAACACGACCATCCCCATTAAAATCAGCACTGACGTCAACAGCGACAGCGGGATCATCAGCATAGCCATCATCGTCAAAGTCAGCTGTTGAAATGACATGATCGTCCCACCAATCATACGCATAATGGCTGGTACTGCCAAAGCGGCCAGAACCATCACCCAACAACACCGAAGTATCCCAGCTTCTATTAGCACAGGCGATGTCTGCGTAACCATCGCCATTGAAGTCACCACTGACGATCGAGGTTGGAGAATCCCCAGCAACATAATGGATCGCATCAGCAAAGCCCCCTGCCTTCTGAGCCAGTAAAATCGAGATATCGTTACCATCATAGTTGGCGCTTGCCAGGTCAAAGCAGCCATCGCCGTTGAAATCGGCACTGACAAGTGACCGGATATCAAGGCCGACAGACTGGATATTGACTTTATCGAACCCTCCCCCGTCCGTTGCCAGCAGAATCACAATGTTACTGCTACCACGACTACTACTATCATCGATACTCATACCACTACCACTGCTGGCTAGATCGTCACGGCCATCACCATTAAAATCACCGCTGACAAGTGTATTGGGTCTGTAATCGGCTTCATGGGAGATACCACCAATAACAAACGTACCTAGCCCATAAACGTTCCTGTAGGTGACCGCATCGAAACCGCCACCGGCCTGACTCAACAGGAGCAGAATATCTGTGTAGTCGTATCTATTGATCACAGCAAGATCTTGGCGACCATCACCGTTAAAATCACATTTGGCAACCAAATTAGGGTAGCTAGTATATGTAGTGCTTTTATAAATAGTGTTGTTATAATAGGGGGTAAAGCTTACCTTGAAGTCCGATGTCGTTTTCAACACCAAAGCCTCCGACGCCGAACCAGCATTGCCCGCACGGTCGATCTGCATAGCCCTGATGTCGTATCTGTTGACACTCAGAGATACGTCGGCACTCCAACTGTTGCCGGTTACCGTGGTGGTGGCCAGCGGTTCGCCATCATCAATATGTCCATTATGGTTGTCATCATCGAACAGCAACAACGTGGCCCCTGACTCGCCGTGGCCACGGATGGTCAGAGCGGCTGTCCGGCTGGTGATGCGATCACTGCTGGATAAACCATCGTCATCCTCCGCCGCCAAGCCGAGATCCGTTGGTGGTTCCGGTGCTGTGGTATCGATGGTAATCCTCAACGGTGCTGAAGCTATATCAAGACCTAATGGGCTAACCCGGATGCTGTGGGTTCCATCTGACAACAAGCTGATATCGCTGCTATAACTGCTGCCGGTTACGTCTATGGTTGCCAAGGCTTCGCCGTCATCAATATGGGCATTGTTGTCGCGATCATCAAACAGCACCAGTAGAGCGCCTACCACACGGTTGCTGTCACTGACTACTAGCCCACCGCTCTGAAGAAGTACGTAATCACCTATATTGCCACTGATTGTTAACCCATCGCTCTGGTTGGTGAAGTTATCGCTACTGGAATTGCCCCTATCATCCTCTGAGGCAAGATCCAATGGAGCTGTCGCATATAGTATGGCAGATCCTACTAAAATATCTATATATCCATCATGATTGAAGTCAAAATTTATTATACCTAAATAATAATTTAAATTATTACCTTCATAATTAAAAACAAAATAGTTAGTAAAATTATTTAACTGACCCGAATGACTACCTAATAGTACATTAATAATCTCTCTGTAACTGTAACCGTCGTTGTATTGATATTGCATTACGTAAGCGATATCATCGCAACCATCTTCATTGAAATCAGCACAGATTATTGAATAGGTACCACTATCCACCGCATAGTTGACAGCAGCAAAACCTCCTTTGCCATCATTGAGCAGCACTGAAATATTCCCACCACTGGCTATAGCTAGGTCAACCAAGCCGTCACCATTGAAATCAGCTTGCGTCATTGAACGAGGATCGTTAGGTATCGCATAATTGACCGTAGCAAAACCTCCTTTGCCATCGCCATCATTGAGCAGCACTGAAATATTCCTACCATTAGCTATAGCTAGGTCAACCAAGCCATCACCATTGAAATCAGCAGGGGTTATACCTACCAAATAACCGTCCATTTCATAATCAACCGCATCGGTAAAACCTCCTTTACCATCATTCAGCAGCATCGAAAGACGAGAGTTATAAAAATTATTTCCATTTCCAACAAAATAGAAAGAACCGCCTACTATCAGATCGACTAGGCCATCACCGTTGAAATCAGAAGGGATCATTAATATTGGTGAGGAATAATCGCCAGCTACCGCATAATTGACCGCAGCAGTAAAACCTCCTTTGCCATTATTGAGCAATACTGAAATCTGACCGTTATTGTTGGCTACAGCCAGATCAACCCGACCATCACCATTGAGATCAGCTTGCGTCATTGATTGAGCATAACCAGCTGTTGCATAACTGACCGCAGCAGTAAAACCTCCCTTACCGTCGTTTGGCAGCACCGAAATAGTACCATGATAAAGATAACCGTCATAACGGTGACAGGCCACTGCCAGATCGACCAAGCCATCCCCATTGAAATCAACACCGGTGACAAAATCAGCATAACCACCCTGAGCAACAGCATAATCAACAGCAGCCGAAAAACCTTCTGAACCGTTATTCAGTGATACCGAAACAGCGCCACTTTTCGTACCCACCCAATCGCCTTGACCATCGCCATTTACATCCAGAATTGACCAATTCCCACCGCTCATGTCCACATTAACACGATGACTGATTGTCGTTGATGGTAACGCATTGACTCTGATCGGCAATGCCGCCGATGCAGCGCTGCGATTGCCAGCCCTGTCAGTCTGAATAGCCTTGACGTGGTGCATACCAACAGCCAACTCAAGGTCGGCCTTCCAGACCCCATTAGCCACTGTCACGGTAGACAGCTCCTCTTTTGGACCTATTCTGCCATTGTCATCTTTATCATCAAACAGAATCAGCTGACTGCCTGTTTCACCAACACCTGTAATGGTCAAGGCCGATGTAAGGCTGGTAATCAGGTCGCTGTGTGAGAGACCGTCGTCATCTTCTGCCGCCAAGGAAAGCTCATTGGGCGCAGATACTGCGGTATCAACCGTAATCAACAAGGTTGATGAGGCCACATTGGCAACCGTCATGTGAACCGAGCTGGCCTTGATGCTGTGTGTTCCTTCAGTCAGGGTAATATCCGTACGCCAGACGTTATCGACCACTGTGGTGGTGGCCAGTGCCTCGCCATCGTCAATGCTATTGTTGCTATTGTCATCATCAAACAGCACCAGCACTTCCCCGGATGTTCCAGTACCGCTGATGGTCAAACCACTGGTTTGACTGGTAAGATTATCGAAACTGAATTGGCCCGTATCGTCGGCAGAGGAGAGGTCAACTGCTAAGAATGATCGTCCCAATAACACTGAAACGCTATTCCCACCGATAACAACCAGATCGGCCTGGCTATCCTTATTAAAATCACCGATGGTCATTGATGCAATGTCATAAGTCATAACATAGTTATCAACAGTTACAAAATTATTTAAGGCTGTGCTAAACAGTACGGAGACATGACCACTACCACTGTAATTGGCGGCAATAGCGAGATCAGCACGGCCATCACCATTAAAATCAGCACTGGTGACTGAAACAAGGCCACTATAGCCAGCATAGTCAACAGCAGCTGCAAAACCTCCTAAGCCGTTATTCAGCAGCACTGAAACGCGCCGCTCAGAAACAACAGCGAGATCAGCACGGCCATCACCATTGAAATCAGCACTAGTAACCGATTGAGAGTAGAAATCAACAGCATAATTGACAGCAGCAGCAAAGCCTCCCGATCCGTCATTTAACAGAATCGAAACACTATCACTACCGTTATTGGCAACGGCCAAATCCATGCAACCATCACCGTTGAAATCAGCACTGGTGACTGAGTAAGGCCTATTACCAACGGCATAGTTGACAGTAGCAGCAAAGCCTCCTGATCCGTCATTCAACAGAATCGAAACGCTATCACTATCTCTATTGGCAACGGCCAAATCCATGCAACCATCACCGTTGAAATCAGCACTGGTAACCGATATAGAAGCAGAGCCAACGTTATAGCTTCTAGCAGGAAGAAAAATCGCCTGTGTTTCTACCACAATCTCTAATGTTTCTGATACCACGCTGCGGTTACCATCTCTATCAGCTTGGATAGCTCTGATAAAATGGGTTCCTACAGCCAGAGATACGTCGGTATGCCAAAGGTTATCGGTTATGCTGATGGTGGCCAACAGCTCACCAACATTGACGGTGTTGCTGTTGTTGCGGTCATCGAACAAGATCAGCTCAGCTTCAGCTTCAGCTTCAGCATAACCACTGATGGTGAGCTCCGATGTTTGGCTGGTCACGTGGTCTCTGTTGAACGGGCCATTATCGTCATCTATCGCTAGGTCAAGGTCACGAGGGGGTGCTACCGTGGTATCGACCGTGATCAACAGGGCTGCCGAGGCGGCAGGTTGGGTACCAGATGGGGAATGGAGCGGCATGGTTTTTATACTGTGTGTTCCTTCGGCCAGAGCAACATCAGTGCTCCAAAAGCCCTTGACCGCACTAACAGTGGCCAGAACCTCACCCTCATCAGCACTGTTATTGCCGTTGCCATCGTCGAATAGCTGCAGCACGGTTCCAGGCATCGCGATGCCACTGATCGTCAAATCGCTGGTCTGGTTAGTTAGATGGTCATGGTCCGAATGGCCTGTATCATCACCATAATATAGACTAATCTGTTCCAGCTGGACATCTGGATGGTTAAGCGTATAGTTGAGAGCAGCTTCAAATCCTATGAAGTCATTAAATGTATAGGCAACATCAGCCGCAAAGCCTCCTAAACCATCGCCTAATAGCACCAAAACTTCATTTCCATTGCTAACAGCCAGATCAGCACGGCCATCTCCATTGAAATCAGCACTGATAAATGGCCCATATCCGTAGCTGATGATGTCATGGACGACAGCAGCCCCAAATCCTCCCGAGCCGTCATTCAACAGAACCGAAACGCTCGTGCCACGGTTAAAAACGGCCAAATCGACAAAACCATCTCCATTAAAATCAGCACTGGTAACCAATATTGGATATTTACCAGAAGCATAGTTGATAGCAGCTGTGAAACTACCTGAACCGTTATTAAACAGTACCGAAATATTATTACTACTGGTGTTGACAACGGCCAAATCAGCCAATCCATCGCCATTAAAATCAGCACTGATGGCTGATGTAGGGTTGTCACCAACAACATAGTTGACGGCAGCCGTAAAACCTCCAGAACCGTCACTCAACAGAACCGAAACACTATCACCATAGCTGCTGACAGCGGCCAGATCGATATGACCATCACCATTAAAATCAGCACTGGTGACTGAATTAAAATAAGCACTGGTGTTATAGGTAACAGCAACAAAACCTCCTGAGTCATTACCAAGAAGTACTTTAACGCCGCCATCGGAAGCTCTGGCAAAATCAGCAATCCCATCACCATTAAAGTCAGCAATGATCAAATATGAATATGATGAAAATATTTCTTGCACTCGTGCCACTATGTGTTGTTCTTGTTCCTGCTTAACCACAACAATCTTCAACGGTGCCGACGCTGCACTGCTATTGCCAGCCCTGTCAGTTTGAATGGCCCTGATGAAGTGTGTTCCTACAGTCAGATTTACGTCGATGTTCGCAATGTTGTTGACTATCAGATTGACACCTGTCGAGAGCGACTCGTATGAGTCAATGAGACCATTGCTGTTCTGGTCATCAAACAACATCAGGCCAGCCCCATTTTCACCACGGCCATTGATCGTCAAGCCAAATAATCTGCTGGTAATATGGTCGCTGTTGGAGACACCGTTGTCATCTTCCGCTGCCAGATCAAGATCGTATGGGGGCAGTGGTGCAGTAGTATCGACCGTGACCGATAACGCCGGTGTAATGGTGCTGCGTCCCGCCGAACTGATCGAAATAGCTTTGATGTTGTGCGTCCCTTCAGCCAGGGTAACAGGATCAGCACACCAAACATGATCAACTATAGCTGCGGTGGCCAGGGCCTCATGACCATCTACACGATCATTGTCATTACGATCGTCAAACAGAACCGCCATACCTGTTTCAACCTCATCATATCTGATGAATGTTAAGTCACTGGTTATGCTGGTAATGTTATCAAAATTAAATATGCCCTTATCATCATACCAATCAAGATCAATAAATATTCCAAAAAGTTTTCTATCATCGTCAATAATATCGGTGTGACCATCTGCATTAAAGTCAGCACTGACAAATAATGGACTATTAAGAGCCTGTCGCAGAATGGGCTCATGATATGGTAGAATAGCCGTTGTTGGCTAC
>JADGCH010000077.1 GCA_015229115.1 Magnetococcales bacterium | reverse complement strand
CATGCGTTCTTTTGGACAGGCGATGGTGAAGGAGAGTTTGTTGGCTCCCTGCTGAAGATTGCCTATCGTGCAACCATCACTGGAGCCATCCTTGGGCATCATATTCTTAGGATTGGTCAGATCGCTTTGGGTCATGCACTGGCGCATCACCTGAGGCGGCATAGCGGGCAACCCGGGCATGACGGTGCTGACGCTGATCTGATACAACCCGTCCTTGACACTGACATCAGCACTGTGGGCTACCGGTGCCAGACCGGCCACAGTGGCCCACACGCTCAAGACAGACAAACCTACTGGTAGACGCTGCATCCCCTATTCTCCCTGCTGTGTTGGATGGTCAACTGCCGGCCATGGTAACAGATCACTTTCAACAAATCATCCTTTATGACACAATGTCCGCTGATGCCATGTAAAAAATCGCCCTGATCACGAAAGGAACTGCCCTCATGTCTCACTCCTTCGGTCGTTTATACCGGATCGCTCTCGGGTTGCTGGCGCTGCTCCTGCCTCAGGGTGCCCTCGCCTCGGATGCCGTACCAACGCTGGAAAAGATCCGTCAAAGCGGCTCCATCTCGTTGGGACATCGTGAATCGTCCATCCCCTTCTCCTACTATGACGACAAGCAGCAGGTCATCGGTTATTCGCACGACGTCATGATGAAGGTGGTGGCAGCGATCCAGGCCGAGCTGAAACTGGAGCGGCTGGAGGTACGGCTGATGCCGGTCACATCAGCCAACCGTATCACGCTGGTCCAGAATGGAACGATTGACCTGGAGTGTGGTTCGACCACCAACAACCTCGAACGCCAGAAGCAGGTTGCTTTCTCCAACAGCCTGTTTATCGTTAGCACCCGACTGATGACACGCCGTGATGGTGGTGTCACCGACTTTGCTGATCTGGCCGGCAAAAATGTCGTCACCACGGCTGGGACTACCTCGGAACGGCTGCTGCGTCGCATGAACGAGGATAAAAAGATGGCCATGAACATTATCAGCGCCAAAGATCATGGCGAATCGTTCCTGACGCTGGAGACCGGCCGTGCTGTCGCCTTCATGATGGACGATGCCCTGCTGTACGGTGAGCTGGCCAAGGCTAAAAATCCGGCCCTGTGGACCATAACCGGCACAGCCCAATCACACGAGGCCTATGGCTGCATGATGCGGCGCGACGATCCCGGCTTCAAGCAGGTGGTAGACCGGGCTATCGCCCAGCTGATGCAGTCGGAAGCCATGGTACCGTTGTATAACAAGTGGTTCCTGCAACCGATTCCACCCAAGGGACTGAATCTCAATTTTCCGCTGTCTCCAGATGTCCAGCAGCTGTTCCAGAATCCAAATGATCGCGCCTTCGAATAGCCCTCTGGCATGAATTATCACTGGCACTGGTCGATCTTTCTCGAACAGGTTCCGTCTGGTGAGACCAGTTACCTAGTCTGGCTGCTGCAGGGATTGTACTGGACGCTGCTGCTGTCACTGACGGCTTGGCTGCTGGCCCTTGCCCTGGGTGTGACCATGGGCGTGCTGCGTACCCTGCCCCAGCGCGGCTTGCGCTGGGTTGGCAGCGGTTACGTCGAGACCTTTCGCAATATCCCGCTGCTGGTGCAACTGTTCCTGTGGTATTTCGTGGTGCCGGAACTGCTGCCCCAGCCCTGGGGCGACGCCATCAAACAGTGGCATCCGCTGACCCAGCAATTCTTCGCTGCCTGGCTGTGCCTGGGCTGCTTTACCGCCGCCCGCGTCGCCGAGCAGGTGCGTGCCGGCATTCAGGCCCTACCACCCGGCCAGCAGCAGGCCGGACTGGCCTTGGGACTGACGTTGCCACAGACCTATCGTTACATCCTGATGCCGACAGCCTTGCGATTAATCATTCCACCGCTGACATCGGAATTTCTCAATATCTTCAAGAACTCAGCCGTAGCCACCACCATCGGTCTGATCGAACTGTCCCATCAGGCCCAGCAACTGGTCGACTATACCGCTCAACCCTACGAGGCCTTCATCGCCGTCACGTCACTTTATGTTTTGATCAACGTCCTGATCATGGTGCTGATGCGCCGTGTCGAGCAGGTCACGGCCATTCCCCATTGAACGGGCCAGTACCAGCGCCATCAGCCAGGCCAGACAAAATGTCACCAGGGTGTGCGACAGGAAATGGGCTCCCTTCATCATCTGATACAACCCCATGGTCCAGCCTGTTGCCAGCGCTATCAGCGCTCCGGCCATCCGTTGCCAACGCTGTCGTCCCACGAAAGCCAAGCCCATCAGGGCAAATCCCCCCGAGGCATGCCCGGCTGGAAAGCAGCGTCCCTGTTCTCCAACCAGTGTGGCCTCCCATAGATGTCGATAGGGCAGCTGACCCTGATAGAGCGTGAGCTGGGATGGACAGGGGATGTGGGTAATAGCCTTGAAAGCGCTGATCAGCGCCGGAATCAGCCCCAGACAGAGCAGCAGATAGAGTGCTGGACGCAGCCAGTGCCGGGCTAACCAGCCGCGCCAAGCTGCCACCACCACGGCCAGCAGGGCCACACCGATGGCGATCAGTGCGCCCTTGGGTCCGCTATAAAACCACAGCCGCAGCCATGGATCCTGACTGTCAATCCACCAGCGTTGCTGATCGCGCCGATACAACAACTCCTGCAACCACAGATCGACATCGGTGTATTGGGCCAGCAACAGCGTCCCTACCAAGGCGGCCCAGGCCAGTCCCAGCTGACGACCACTACCTGCGACAAGCATGCAACACATCCAGTTCCGGACGATAGACCCGGGTCTCCAGGTCCAACATGCCCAATACTGTGGCAAACAGATTGTGGTGGGACAGTGCCTCGGTCCGACGACTGGCCAGGCAGGCACGGTCAGCGCTGGCGGATTGCTGAAATCCTGGCGAGAGCCAGATAACCATCGGCACATGTTTCTGCGCCATAGGGGCGATCAGATAGGGCGCTCCGTGCAGATACAGGTTATTCTCACCCAGGGATTCCCCATGATCGGAAACGTAGTACAAAGCCGCATCATAGCGCTGCTGGTGCTGTTCCAACACCCGGATGGTCTCCGACAGGACATGATCCGTATACAGGATGGTATTGTCGTAGCTGTTGATCAGGGCCTCGGCGGAGCACCCGCTCAGCTCCCGAGTACGGCACACAGGCTGGAATTGCTCAAATTGTTTGGGATAGCGCTTGTAATAGGCGGGGCCATGGCTACCCATCTGATGCAGCACGACCAAAGTAGATCGTACCGGTTCGTTCAGCACCTGCTGCAGGGTTTTGGACAGAATTTCATCCTGACACACCCCATCCCGGCACAGTTCCGGATCGTTCGCCCGGGATAGATCCCGGGTGGTGATACGGTCGCACACCCCTTTGCAACCGGACTGGTTTTCCAGCCATACCACCCGAACGCCAGCACGCTGGACAGTATCGAGTAGGTTTTCACGATGTCTGGCCAGATCGGCGTCGTAATCACTGCGGGACAGATCGGAAAACATACAGGGGACGGAGACCGCCGTATCGGTACCACAGGAAAGCACACGGGTAAAATAGAACAGTTCGCGCTGGCTCAGCTGCGGCGTGGTGGGACGGGCATAACCGCCCAGTTGAAAGTGGTCGGCACGAGCTGTCTCACCGACAACGACGACAACCAGTCTGGGCCGACCGCCAGCCGGACTCCGCATCCGAACATCCTCACCGATGGCCACCAGCTCCTGATTCAACGACTTGCGCCAGCGATTGACGTAGCTGCTAACAGCGTAAAGGCTATTGCTGGGATTGATCAATTGCCGGATTTCGTGATGGTTGCGAAAAAAGGAGGCATAGCTGGGATAAAGGGCCAGGATTATCCCGATTGCAACCAGCGTGCCACCCAGCACCAGCAGACCCTTGCGCAGGATCTGCCTTGGCGTGAGGCTGTAGCGAACCGGCAGATGAATGACCCCGATGGCCGGAATGATGCCATACACCAGCAGGTGCCAGCCTAAACCAGGGGTCAGCAGGTCCAGCACCTCGCGCCAATCGGTCTGTTGGGCGTTGCGGATCATCTCCCGGTTGATATGCACACCCAGGGTATCCATGAAATAGGCTACCGGTGTGGCGATCAGGAGCAGCAGCAACAACACCGGTTTGAACACATGAGGCCAAGTCACCAGCAACAACACCCCAGTGAACAGCAACCACAACACCACCCACATGGAGGCCAGAAAAAGCAGCCGATCCCCGCCCGTCAAGTCAACCAGATGCCAAGCTTCCCACCACAACCGCTGATTGCCAAACAGCAGTAGGAACAGCGCGAACATCCCGGCCATGGCCACATCAGACAGGATGATTCTTTTCAAAAAAGGGGTTGCCAACGGCATGTCTGCGCTTTCTGGTCCATGCTTGTGGTTGTGGTTGACGGCGCCGATACTTCCATTATGGCACACAATCTGGTAAACAGCAGGATCTGTCACTGTCGAGCCATGATGATTTCAACGGAGAGCCCCCATGGAGTTGCTGTCACCCCCCCCTGCCCTGATCACCCGGCCTCGTCGCCTGCGTCGTACAGAGACATTACGACGGTTGGTCCGCGAAAATCGGCTACAGACCGATGATCTCATTTACCCTCTGTTCATCATCCCGGGACAGGGGCAATGTCGCCCGATCGCCTCCATGCCCGGTGTTGAGCAGCGCTCCATTGATCAGGCCGTCCTGCTGGCACAACGGGCCTGGGAGGTTGGTATTGGCGCCGTCATCCTGTTTGGTATTCCGGAACAGAAAGATGCTACCGGCAGCGATGCCTGCCGACCGGACGGGTTGATCCAGCGCGCCATCATCGCCATCAAACGGCAATTGCCCCAACTGGTGGTCATTGCCGACGCCTGCTTCTGCGAGTACACCAGCCACGGCCATTGCGGTGTGTTACAGGGGCAGGAGGTGGACAACGATGCCACGCTGGCCCTACTGGGTCAGTCGGCCGTCACCTATGCCGCTGCCGGAGCCGATATCGTCGCTCCTTCCGGCATGATGGACGGCATGGTGGCTGCTATCCGCAGCGCGCTTGACCATCAGGGTCATTCCCAGGTTGCCGTTCTCTCCTATGCCGCCAAATATGCCTCGGCCTTTTATGGCCCCTTCAGGGATGCTGCCGAGAGCACGCCCCAGTTTGGCGATCGTCGCAGCTACCAGATGGACTATGCCAACCGTCGCGAGGCCCTGCGTGAAGTAGCACTGGATATAGAACAGGGCGCCGACATGGTGATGGTCAAACCCGGGCTGGCCTACCTCGATATCGTGCGCGATGTCCGTGACCGTTGCGATGTCCCGCTGGTGGCCTACAACGTCAGCGGTGAGTATGCCATGCTCAAGGCAGCGGCGGCGCAGGGCTGGATCGATGGCCCACGGGTCATGATGGAAACCCTGACCGCCTTCAAACGGGCCGGGGCTGACCTGATCATCACCTATCACGCCATTGAGGCGGCCGAACAGCTGCGTTCGTAAGCCCAGATGGTGATCCAGGTACGGCCATAACGGCGCTGCCGGATCCGATGCCATGGCGGATCGTCCGCCACCACGGTGGGGCTTTCGTGTTCAGCGACCACCCAGGCTCCTGCCTGCAGCACGGCGTCATGGGCCAGTAGCGTCAGGGCTGCCGGAATCAGCGCCTGATCCTCCTGCCAGGGAGGATCCATCAGCACCAGATCGAACGGTCCCCAGTCGGCCGCGATGGCCTGCAATCGGGTCACCGCGGTGGGTGTACCGACTGAGGCGGCCATCAGCAGGGCCCGCTGTTGGTGGCCACACGGCTCGATACCACAGCGGGCCATATTGGTGCGGATCAGCCGCTGTGCCGCTGGATGATGCTCGACCAGCAGAACCCGCCCGGCGCCACGGCTCAGGGCCTCCAGCCCCAGCATGCCGGTGCCGGCAAACAGATCCAGCACCTGCGCTCCTGGCAACCGATCGGCCAGCATACTGAACAACGCCTCCCGCACCCGCTCGGTGGTCGGACGCAAGGACTGATCCTTGGCAGGAGAGGCCAGACGCCGACCACACAGTTGTCCTCCGGAAATACGCAGCATGGCGCCTCTATTCTGGCAGCCAGGCCTGTCGACCCGCTGCCCCCTGCAGGGATACCATGGGCCGTTGCATCAGCCGACTGACACGCGACTGTTGCAGTATTTGCCGGGTCGGGCCCTGCTCATGCTGTCCATCGGCAAACAGGCAGAGCAGATGATCGCCGTAACGAGCCGCCAGATTGATGTCATGCAGCACCATGCAAACGGCTCCTCCCCGATCGCGCCAACGGCGGGTGATGTGGTCCAGGATGAGGATCTGGTGGTGGATATCCAGATGCGTGGTCGGTTCATCCAATAGCAACAGCGGCGGATCCTGGGTCAACACCATGGCCAACGCTGCACGACGACGCTCACCACCGGACAGGGTGTCCAGATCACGATGGGCATGGGACTCCAGTTCAACCAGCACCAGGGCCTGACGGGCGCGATCGAGATCCTCCTGCTGGTTGCGATGCTGCCATGCCGATCGGTGTGGATAACGGCCGCTCAGGGCCATGGCCAGCACGGTGACCGGAAACAGCGTCTCCTGCTGCTGCAGCAATACCCCCATGACACGGGCCAGATCGCGCCGCGACCAGCTCGATAATGGCTTACCTAGCAGGGTTATGCACCCACCGGATAGGGGATGCAAGGCTGCCATGGTGTGCAGTAACGTGCTCTTGCCCACACCGTTGGGACCCAGAATGACCCAGCAGCTGCCAGCTGCAATCGTCAGGTTCAGACCATGGCACAACAGGCGGTCACCACGATGCACCGTCACCTCCTCCATGTGCAGCACAGATCACGCCCTCTCTTGACTCCTGACCGATTCGATGTCACCATTCCATAACAGTATCGTTAAAAATGTTAAAACTACATTGGAAATGCTATACATGTCTATGAATACAACATCAGTGCTTGACTTAAGCGGTGCTTCAGCCGCCGAAGCCGTTGCCAGTCTCACCGATCAGCTGGACCAGTGGGCCGTGGGCCAGTCCTGTTCAGTAGAACTGGCCGGCACCATGGCAGCCGATGTGCTACAACAGTTGCAGCGTTCCCACTGGGGCCGTTTTGAGTGGTTCCATCTGGCCATCGACCCAGCCCGGCCGACCGTCAGACGCCTGCAGTTACAGCGCCATGATGACGCAATACCACGACAGATCAGCCATTTTATGACCTTTGATCACCGCCGTTGCGACGACCTCTATGTCCAGATGGAACAAGCTGCTGATGCTGGTGACCACCCCCAGACGCAACAGCTGCTGGCTGATTTTACCACGGGGATGCAGCACCATTTTGCCATGGAAGAAACGGTGTTTTTTCCGGCCTTTGAACAACAGACCGGCATGCGGCAGGGGCCCACCACGGTGATGCGCATGGAACACGACCAGATACGCGGCATCCTGAAGCAGATGCGTCAATCACTCGACAGCAACAATCTGGCCGCCGTGTTACGGGCCAGTTCCACCCTGCTGATGCTGATGCAGCAACACAACATCAAGGAGGAGCAGATGCTCTATGCCATGGGAGACGCTCATCTGGCGGATGAAACCGACCAGCTGGTCCGGCAGATGCAGGCCGTTCAACTCGTCATTTGACCGGTGCGACGGCGATATGGGGACTGGCCGGATTGACCGTCAATTGCTGCCGCGCTACATCGATCAGGACATCCATGTCTTCCATGGGAACCACACCCAGCAACGGTTCATCACCCAGCACCAGCGCTCCGGTGAAACAGCGCCGATTGGCAAAGTGGATTTCCAGGGGGCCTGCATAAGGAACCAGGTGACGCTGACCGTTGGCCAGCGTCACTTCGCGTTGTTCCAGCGTTTCAAGTTGCAGCTGGATAGCCACGTGTTGTGGCACACACATCAACAGCGCGCCGCTATCCACCATGGCGCGCACCGCGATCTCCGTCCCCAGGCGCGGATTCCTCAGCAACAGCTCGGCATGGACGAGTCCCATACTAGGGATTCCAGGGTTCCCATCCGGCCGGAGCAGCAGCCTGTTTCGGCAATAGGCGGAAAAAGCGCAGACCAAGCAGGTAGATCAAACCAGCGATACCGACCCCGCCCAAACCAAGCATGATCTCGACGATGCTGGGGAAATAGCTGCCATTCTGACCATCCTGGAACAGGCTGGTGACCTCGTACCCGGGAAAGAGCTGCAACGGGTAAGCCTGACCAGCGATCAGGATATGAGCCACAAAGGCGACTTCTCCGACAATGGCCAGTCCAGCAGCCCAAGCAATTCCCTTCTCGCTGTTACCCAGTTGCTGATGGAACAGCAAAGCCAACGGTGCAACGATGCCGCAACCAATCACCCCAATCCAGTAGAGCAGGCTGTAGGGACCCGTTAGAATCCAGAGCTCAACGTCATAAAAAGCGGGCGAATAGAACTTGGTGAACTTCTCGACCACAAACAGGTAACCCACCAGCAGGGTAAAAAAGGTCAACATGTTGCGCATACCGCGGATCAGCTTGAAGTCGAGGGCACGACCGGTATGATGGAAGGTGGTGATCAGCAACAGCAGACAGAGTGCCGTGCCCGATGTCAGGGACACGGCGATGAAGGTAGGCGCCGTAATGGCGGAGTGAAACAGCTCCCGTGCGTGAATGACCCCAAAGATCGAACCAGTACCGGTGGTCAGGATCAACCGGCCAGCGAAAGCGGCACTGCCCGCCATCTTGACCCATTTTTCATGCTCAAACATGGTCCAGAGGTACAGGAAACAGAGCACGACAAAACCGGAGTAGAGAAAGACGTTCCAAGTGAACATGGAACGAAAATTCATATGCAACACCGTCAGCAACAGACGATCTGGGCGCCCCAGATCGAGCATCAACACCGCCAGACCACCACACAGCAGGGCAATGGCCAGAAAGGCGGAAAAGCGACGGAACGGCTTGTAATGGCTTGCCCCAAATACCGTGGCCATGGAGGCCAGATTGAGGGCACCGGAAGCCATGACCAGCAGGGAAATGGCAAAAACATGGGGCGCGCCCCAGATGATCTGGTTGGTCATGTTGGTAATCGAGTGCCCGTTGATCTCAATGATCAGAAAAGCCAGTAAACCGGTCAACAGCAACAGGCCCAGACCACCAACCAGTTGCCAGTATTCCTTGGAACGACCCTCAATGGTTGTGTAATCGCTGATGATCATCTCTATAATCCCTGATAGTGAACATGCGGCTTGAGTCCAAGATCCTCGCGTATTGTTTCGGTACGCAGCTCCTTGACACGCTGACTGATCTCTGTCTTTGGATCGTTGAGATCACCAAAGAGCATGGCCCCTCCCCCAGTATGGCCACAGGCCTCAACGCAGGCCGGCTGCAGACCATCGTCGATACGATGGACACAGAAGGTGCATTTTTCTACCACACCCTTGGCCCGCACCGGTATTCTCGGGTTGCCTCCAATAGGCATCTGGGTCGAGAAATAGACCAGTGACCTGGCCTTGTAAGGGCAGGCAATCATGCAGTAGCGACAACCAATGCAACGATGCTCGTCAATCAGCACCAGTCCATCCTTGCGGATGAAAGAGGCCTCGGTGGGACAGACATGAACACAGGGGGGATGTTCGCAGTGATTGCACAGCACCGGCAGACTGAGTGCCGGCTTACGGTGCTCCCGATCACGTAGCTCCACCTTGCGAATCCAGTGGATGTCGCGACCGGCATCCCCGAACAGGGGAACGTGATTCTCCTCCCGACAAGCGCTGAGACAGGCCGTGCAACCGGAAGAGCACTTGTTGGCATCAATCAGCATGGCCCAGCGACGTCCTGATGCTGCCTCGGTTTTGTCAGGCGGCCGCGGTGATGCCAGCAACTGTATGCCAGGGGCGAGCAGCGTCCCGACGGCTGCCGCTCCACCCAGTTCCAATACCGTTCTTCTGTCCATCACGACATCAGCTCCTCTCCCCATGACGATGCAGACGATTCAAGTCAGATTATTTCGTATATAAATAATTATGGCATGTGAAACAATCTGGCTCGACCCCGGCATATTGATGACAACGGTCGCAGAACTGGGCCCGGCTCTGGTGACAGCTGGCACACTGCGCCAGACTTTCACTGCGAATCCGGACCCCCTCCCGCACGGTTCTATCACGCATCTGTTTCAGAAAATCAGGATGATTACGCCGCATCCAGGCAGGATCACGCACACAGGGCTTGCCCGCGGCAGGTTCCAGTTGGGGCACGGCAGCTCCCATCGCCCACACGGGCGGGCTATCCGTCAGCAACAGGATAGCCATCACCATCATCAGGATGACCCTGAAGAGAGGGACCTCTCGCAAATGTACCACCTTGATACCCTCCTCAGATGGGCAATATCTCCCGACTTACAACCAGGC
>JADGCH010000076.1 GCA_015229115.1 Magnetococcales bacterium | reverse complement strand
GATCGGTATCGAACAGCGGATAGGTCAGGCGATTGGCTTGTAATTTCTGTCGGATATGCTGGAGCTGTTCCGGGTGGGTGGCCAGTTCCAGCGCTCGCGCCTGATAGTGCTCCAGCGAGTCAACGATCAGACCCTCGTTTTCTAATCCAATGGCATGCAGCAGGCTTAGGCCGACACGGGCGGCAAAGGTTTGGCCCGGGCAGGTCAGCAACGGTACGCCCATCCATAAGGCGCCGCTCGCGGTTGCCCCAGCATTGTAGTAGGGCGTATCCAGCAATAGGTCAGCCCAGCGGTACAAGGCTAGATACTGTTCTTTGGGCAATCGTGGGCTGAACACCAGCCGTTCCACGGTAATGTCTTGTTCCACGGCAGCTTGTTGCAGGTTGGTGCGTCCAGGACCATCCATCAACCATAGCACACTGCCGGGCAGTTCTCGTAACAAGACCATCCAGATGGCAAAGATGGTCGGCCCAATTTTGTAATGGGTATTGAAGCAACAAAACACAAAGCCCTGCTCTGGCAGGCCATGACTGGTTCTGTTTCCAGTAGTGTCTGCTACCTCCTGCTCACCATCACTGATCAGGAAACTGTGCGGCATGTAAAGGAATTTTTCCTGGTAGCACGACTGCTGTTGCTCGGGTGTCACCCACCGGTCGGTGATAATAAAATCGATACAGTCAGTCCCCATGGTGCCGAGATACCCCAGCCAGGAAAGCTGCACCGGTGCTGGACGATAGGCCAATATCTGGCTCCGTGCCCCTCCTGTATAGCCATTGAGATCGATTAGTACGTCTATCCCATCGTCGCGAATGCGCTGGGCGGCTTGTTGGTCATTCAGTGCCATCAGATCGATAAAATAATCAACATCCTGCTCAATACGACGACGGTAAACGCTGCCATCATCCGGACCTATGGAATAGGCCAGGATCTCAAAACGCTGGCGATCGTGGCGCCTGAACACGGATAGCATCTGGTGGGCCACGGCATGGTTGCGGAAGTCAGACGAGAGGTAGCCGACGCGCAGTCTCCGACTACCACGATGCACCGGACGATGGCTGTTATCGGCTGGCAGCGGCTGAATCGATCGCTGTTGATAGCGCGAGTAAGCGCGTGCGATGATCAGTTGTTCAGCTTCCGTGATGTTCGGTATGGCAAGAAACCAGAACGGTGCCGGTGGAGGGGTGTGATGGCCGTCCTGCCAATTTAAGGCTGGTTCAATCATCCGTTGCCTCAGATTTTGTCCCAGACTATCGAACGAACGCCAGTCACAGATCATCTGCTCGCTGCGAACCAGCTCAGCCGCCGCAGCGGCGTAATCAGGTCTCAGGGCGATGACCTGACGATAACAGTGCAGGGCATCATGATCGAGATTATTGCGCTGCTGCAACAGCAGGCCCAGGTTGTACCAGGCATCAGCATAGTCTGACTGTAACTCGACCGCTTTGCGGTAATGACGTATCGCTTCATCGTGGCGCTGCTGTTGTCCAGCCAGCACGCCAAGATTCAGATGGGCTTGGGCGTAATCTGGTCGTTGTTGCAGGGCTTGCTGGTAATGGTGGGCAGCTTGTTCGAGCAGATTTTGCTGTTGTAGGATCAGACCTAGATTGTACCAGGCATCGGCATGATCGGGTTGCAGTGCAATGACCTGACGGTAACTCTGGATGGCTTCCGTGTCATGATGCTGCTGTTGCTGCAGCAAGGCTTTGTTGTAATGGGCCGCAACACAGTCGGGTTGTTGTTGAATGGCTTGCTGATAACAGGCCAGTGCTTCCTGCACCTGGTTTTGCTGATGCAGCAGACTGGCCAGATTATGGTAAGGGTCAGCACAGCTTGGCTTCAGATCGATGGCGCGTCGATAGGCGGCCATAGCCTCCGGAATGCGCTGGGCCGCCTCATGCAGCAGGCCGGCGACAGTCCAGCCGTCAGACAGGGTCTCGTCCCATTGCAGAGCCTGTTGGCAGTGGTTCCAGGCCGTATCATGGCTGCCCTTTTGATAAGCTGCCAACGCATGTTGCAGTTGATGGATGGCCTGGTTACGGTCATGACGTGAGTCAGCAGCAGGATGGGTGACCGTATACTGGGCCGCCTCAGTACGCCACACCTGCTCCAGAATCGATTCAAGATCACGCACAAAGCGGTCGGTATCAAACAGCGGATGGGTCAGACGGTTGGCCTGTAATTTCTGTCGAATGAGCTGGAGCTGTTCCGGATGGGTGGCCAGCTCCAGCGCCCGTGCCTGATAGTGCTCCAACGAGTCAACGATCAGACCCTCGTGTTCCAATCCAATGGCATGCAGCAGACTTAAACCCACACGGGCAGCAAAGCTCTGACCCGGGCAGGTCAGCACCGGCACACCCATCCACAGCGCGCCGCTGGCGGTTGCTCCGGCATTGTAACGAAGTGTATCGAGAAACAGGTCAGCGTGACGATAGCGGGCCAGATAATCCGGTTTGGACAGGGGCGGATTAAAAATCAGTCGTGTCGGCAGGACGTTCTGTTCCGCTGCCATGCGCTGTAAGTTGGCTCGACCGGGTCCCTCCGTCAACCATAGCACGCTGTCTGGAATTTGCCGCAACAGAGCCATCCAGACGTCGAACAGTTCTGGTGTAATTTTGTAATGATTGTTAAAGCAGCAGAAAACAAAACCTTGTTCCGGTAGACCGTGCTCAGCTCTGCTGCTGACAGTAGCGCCAGCTTCTTGATCACCATCAGTTACCTGGAAGCTGTGCGGCATGTAAAGCAGTTTTTCATTGTAGCAGGAGGGTTGATCGGCTGGTGTAACCCAGCGATCGGTGATCATGTAGTCGATGGCATCGCTGCCTATGGTGCCGAGATAGCCCATCCACGTCATCTGCACCGGTGCTGGACGATAGGCCAGCAGGGCCAGTCTTGCACCGGCGGTATGACCATTCAGATCGATCAGAATATCGATCCCATCCTGCTGGATACGCTGTGCTGCCTGCTGATCACGAACCTGGCGCAGATCGACGAAATGGTCGACCTCCTGTTCAATCTGTCGACGATAACGGCTACCATCATCCGGTCCGGACGAATAGGCCCATACTTCAAAGCGCTGGCGATTGTGGCGTTTGAAAATGCCTATTGTTTGATGGGCCACGGCATGGTTGCGAAAATCGGATGACAAATAGCCAAGTCGCAACCGTCGCTGATCGGAATGGGTGAATTGACCACGACGATCGATCATCAGCGGTTGGATACCAGCTTGCTTGTAGCGCGAGCAATTGCTAGCAATCTGCCGTTGTTCCGATTCAGTCATCTCCGGGATAGAGAGAAACTGGAACGGTTCGGGTGGTGGGGTGTCGAGACCCTCATGCCATGCGAGGGCTGGTTCGATCAACAGCTGGCGCAACTGCTTGAACGAACGCCAGTCACACATGTTTTGCTGACTCTGAATCAGACAGGCGATGGCCGGTACGTGGTCCGGTTTCAGGCGAATGGCCTGTTGATGATGCCGGATCGCCTCTTCGAGCAGGTTTTGCTGTTGCAGGATTAGACCGAGATTGTACCAGCTGTCGGCATGATCTGGCTTGAGCGCCATGGCGCGCTGGTAATGATGGGCTGCCTGGTCGGGATGATCCTGCTGCAACAGCAGTCCCAGATTGTACCAGGCATCGGCATGATCCGGTTGCAGATCAAGGGCCTGTCGATAACAGCGTATTGCTTCGCTGTCGTGCTGCTGCTTCTGCATCAACAGACCCATGTTGTAATGGGCCGCGACACAGTCTGGTTGTCGTTGTAGGGCTTGCTGGTAACAGCCAATAGCCTGTTCAACCTGATTTTGCTGATGAAACAGATTGCCCAGGTTGTGATAGGGATCAGCACAAGATGGTTTCAGATCAATAGCACGCTGATAGGCGGCCATAGCCTCTGGGATGCGTTGGGCAGCATCATGCAGCAGACCGGCAACGGTCCAGCCATCGGACAGGGTCTCGTCCAGCTTAAGTGCCTGCTGGCAATGGTTCCAGGCCGTATCATAACTGCCATTCTTGTAGGCTGCCAGGGCCTGTTGCAGTTGATGGATGGCTTGGTTGCGGTGTGAGGCAGCGGCGGGACTGGTGACCTGATAGGAGGTTGCTTCAGAGCGCCACACTTGCTCCAGAATCGATTCGAGATCACGTACAAAGCGGTCCGTGTCAAATAACGGCTGGGTCAGGCGATTAGCCTGTAATTTCTGTCGAATGCGGTTCAGTTCTTCTGGATGGGTAGCCAGTTCCAGCGCTCGTGCCCGGTATTGCTCCAGTGAGTCGACGATCAGACCTTCCTGGTCCAGTCCAATGGCATGCAGCAGGCTCAGACCGACACGGGCTGTAAAGGTTTGGCCCGGGCAGGTCAGTAACGGTACGCCCATCCACAGGGCACCGCTGGCGGTTGCCCCAGCATTGTAGTAGGGTGTATCCAGAAACAGGTCAGCCCAACGATACAGGGCCAGATACTGTTCTTTCGGTAACCACGGACTGAATACCAGCCGTTCCGCAGCAATACCCTGCTTCATGGCAGATTGTTGCAGGTTGGTGCGTCCCGGGCCATCCATCAACCACAGCACGCTACCCGGTAGCGCATGTAACAGCGCCATCCAGACGGCAAAGATCTCTGGCCCAATTTTATAGTGGGCATTAAAGCAACACAACACAAAACCATGTTCTGGCAGGCCGTGACTGCTTTTGCCCCCGGTCAGCTCAGCAACAGCCTGCTCACGGTCGCTGACCAGAAAGGTATGGGGCATATAAAGGAATTGTTCGTGGTAGCACGATTGCTGCTCCATGGGAGTTACCCACCGATCTGTCACGACATAATCGATACAGTCTGTTCCCATAGTACCGAGATAGCCCATCCAGGAAAGCTGGATCGGTGCTGGACGACGGGCCAGGATTGGCAGACGGTTACCTCGGGTGTGGCCATTCAGATCAACCAGCAGGTCAATCTGATCATCCCGGATACGTTGAGCGGCCTCCTGATCGTTGAGGAGACGAATATCGATGAAATGGTCAACATCCTGCTCGATACGTTGACGATAGCTGCTGCCGTCGTCTGAGTCGAGTGAGTAGGCAAATATCTCAAAGCGGCTGCGATTGTGCCGCTTAAACACTCCCAGCATCTGGTGAGCCACCGGATGATTGCCAAAGTCGGACGAGAGATACCCCAAGCGTAAGGGTCTGTTACCGCCACCAGCGGATCGATGATAACGATCATCAGCAGGTAAGGTTTGGATCTCTCTTTGTTTGTAAAGGGACTGGGAGCGAGCAATCTGTTGCTGTTCTGCTGCGGTGATACCTGGTAGTGATAGAAACGGGAACGGTTCCGGCGGCGGAAGGTTGCTATCCTCACGCCAGGACAGAGCCGGCTGGATCAAAAGCTGGCGCAACTGGCCAAACGCACTCCAATCACACAGCTTCTGTTGCGTGTGAATCAGACCGATCAGGGCGGCGGCATCGTTCGGTCTCAGCGTGGCAGCCTGGTGGTAATGGCGGATGGCCTCGTCATAGTACTGCTGCTCCTGGGCCAGCACGGCCAGATTATACCAGACGCTGGCATCGTCCGGGTGTCGTTCGACCACCTGGTGGAAATAATGACTGGCCTCCTGATAGCGTTGCTGTTGCTGCATCAGGATGCCCAGATTATACCAGCCATCGATACAGTCGGGCTGTAGGCGCACTGTTTCCAGAAAATAGCGCATCGCTTCGCCATCGCGGTGCTGCTGCTGCATCAGCACAGCCAGATTGTACCAAGCGTCGGCATGTTGCGGATTGAGAGCAGTCGCCTTGCGATAGCAGTGGCTGGCCTGATCCATCTGGTTGGCCCTGAAATGGAGGATACCCGCCATGACCCAGATTTCGGGTTGGCGATCATCCTGGTCCAGGGCTTGTTGACAATGACGCCAGGCCAGCTCGTCGTCTCCTTGCTGAAGGGCAGTGACGGACTGCTGGAATTGGCGTGTTGCCTCCTCAGCACTTGATGGTTTTTTGCCTAGCAGCGATGACCAATTAAAACGCACCATGTGAGTCCATCATCAATCAGTTAGGAGTCTTGGCCAAATTGCAACCGGAACAGTTGGGCATACAGGCCATTTTGCTGGATCAATGCTTCATGCTGGCCTTGTTCGGCGATCCGACCTCGTGACAGGACAACAATGCGGTCAGCGTCGAGGATGGTACTAAGACGATGAGCAATGATCAACGCCGTGCGCTGTTGCAGCAACCGGTCAATGGCTTGCTGGATCAGCCGCTCACTGGCACTGTCGACTGAGCTGGTGGCTTCATCCATGACCAGAATGAGGGGATCAAAGGCAAAGGCACGAGCAATACCGAGCAGCTGCCGTTGTCCGGACGAGAGGTTATTGCCCCGTTCGGTCAGCTGGGTGTGGATGCCATCGGCCAAGGTGTTGATGAAACTCATGGCACCAACCTGTTCCAGGGCCCAGCGGATGCGCTGTGGTGCAATGGCTGGATCATACAGGCTGATGTTGTCGGCGATGGTGCCGGAAAAGAGAAAAGTCTCCTGCTGTACCACGCCAATCAGGCGTCGCAGCCGTTGCAGTGGTAAGGCACGGATGTCCACACCATCGATGGTGATCTCGCCCTGGCTGACCTCATAATTACGGTTGAGCAGGGCAATCAGGGTCGATTTTCCGGCACCGGTCGCACCAACCAGAGCCACCCGCTCACCAGCACGAATGTCAAGATCAATGGCGTGCAGTACCGGATCCTGGCCGTAACCAAAATAGACCCCGCGTAAGGTAATGGCACCATGACGTACCCGTGAAGAAAGTTCCGGGCGTGTCTGGGGTCCGTCCCCAAAGGTGGCAGGCGTGTCCAGCAGCTCGAAGATGCGTTCCAGTGCCGTCATGGCGGCCTGCATGGTGGTAAACTTGCCGGACAGGTCGCGAATGGGCATGAACAAACGGCGGATGTAATCGATAAAGGCCACCAGAATTCCAACGGTGACACCACCGCTGGCCATGGCGCCCGGGTCGTCCATCAAGGTAGCCCCATACCAGAACAGCAACACCACCATGGTGACCGAAATCGCTTCGACCAGACTGACCTGCAAAGCCTCGTAGAAGTTGCTGACCACGGCAGCGTTGAGGTAGCCACGGTTGAGCTGGTCAAACTCAGCGATGTTATGGCTTTGTCGCTGGCACAGCTGCACTACGTCGCGACCATCGATCTCCTCGGTCAGCAGATTGGCCATGCGCGACTGCAACAACCGGCCATCACGTTGGGACAGGCGCATGCGTCGGGCGATGAGCAGAGTGGAGACGATCAGTAGCGGCATGGTCAGGGCAATGATCAGGGTTAGTGGTGGCGACAGTAACAGCATGCCGATGACGATGGCGATCAGTAGCAGCAGGTCACCGATGAGGTTGATCAACCCGGCCCCGATCATCTGGCTGATGGCTTCGCTGTCGTTGCTGAGCCGGTTGGTCAGACGACCGCTGGCATGACGATCAAAAAAAGCTGCTTCCAGCGATAGCAGGTGGGCAAACAGATCGGCGCGCAGGTCGTGAATAACTTTCTGCCCCAGAACGGCATTAAGCAGCGATTGGCTGTAGCCAATGACAAACTGCAGACCGATCAACAACAGAAACAGCGCCAGCAGACCGCCAAAGCCATTCATGTTGCCGGTCACGAAATGGTGGTCGACAGCATATTGCAGCACCATGGGCTGGCCAAACTGAATCAGTGCCGCCAGTGGCAGTAATAGCAAGGCGGGCAGCAGCAGACGGCGATGGGGCAGGGTATAGCGCAGCAGACGCAGCAGCAACGACCAGTCCATGGCGGCATAACGGGTTTCTTCGGTGTCGGTGGTGATGGGCATCATTGCAGGATCTCCAGCGCCTCCTGCCGCGCCATTTGATGGTGCAGCTGCTGATAGAGCTCGCAGCGTGACAGCAGATCGTCATGCTTGCCAGCGTCGTGGATGCGTCCTTCATCCATGACATAGATGCAATCAGCCAGCCTGAGGGCGGCAATGCGATGGCAGACCAGCACAATGGTAGGATGAAAGGGCAGCTGGCGCAGGGTTGTCAGGATGCGCTGCTCGGTCTGGGCATCGACATGGGAAAAGATATCATCCAGCAGCAACAACGGTCGTTGCAGCGTCAGGGCACGGGCCAGAGCCATGCGCTGACGTTGGCCACCCGACAGGGTAATGCCCCGTTCACCCACCAGCGTCGCCATTTGCTGCGGCATCTGACGGATGTCCCGGTCGAGACAGGCCTGTTCAGCTGCCAGCCAAGCCATAGTTTCATCGCCATCTGGTCGGCCATAGAGCAGATTATCCTGGATGGAGCGCGAGAAAAGAAAACTTTCCTGGGTCACCATGGCCACCTGACGCCGTAGCGCAGTTTCGCTAATCTGATTCAGACAGTGACCCTGATAGAAAATAGTTTGGTCAGCAATCGGACGTAACCGCGCCAAGCAGTGCAGCAGGGTTGATTTACCGCAGCCGATGCGACCGACCAGACCGACGAACTGGCCGGGTTCAATAGTCAGGGAGATGTTGTTCAGTACCGCAGGCTGACCAGCATGAAAGGCAAAATGCAGGTGGCTAAGGGTAACGGCCACACCCCGGTCGGGAGACAGACTCGCGACCGATTGTTCCGGATGGTCTGGGCTGACGCTGATGACTTGTTGCAGCCGATTCAGGGCTGCCAGACCGCGCTGCAGAATAGTCAGAATCCAGCCAAAACCGACGGTAGGCCAGATCAACAGCGACAGATAGCCAGTAAAGGCAACAAAATCACCGACGGTCAATTCGCCACGGGCGATACGGTTACCACCCAGTGTCAGAATGATCCAGACGCTCAGTCCGCCGTTGAGCACCATCATCGGACCGAACAGCCCCTGCAGGCGGGCATGCTGTACGCTGGCATGATAAAATTGCTGCATCTCGGCCCTGAAACGCTGTTGCCAATGCGATTCCTGATGATAGGTGCGTAACAGCGACAGGCCGGCGATGGACTCCTGAATAAAGCCTGACAGGGCACCAAACCGGTCGGCTACCTGACGACTCCAGCGATAGAGTCGCTGGGTCAGAAAACGGGCCGACAGCAGCACCACCGGGTAGGGGGCTAGTGCCGCCAGGGTCAGCACCGGATCCAGCACAATCATCACCGGTAACACCGTGAGATAAACCATGGCGGTGTTGCAGAGCTGCAAAAAGCCTGGACCGATGAACATGCGTACCGCCGTGATGTCGCTGGTGCCGCGCGCTACTAGATCCCCAGTTTTAGCTTGGTCAAAAAAAGAAGCTGGTAACCGTTGCAGATGGGCATGATAAAGGGCGCGCAGATCGTACTCAACCTGGCGGCCAATGCGGAAAATATGGACCCGACTCCACAGACGCAGACAGCCACTGGTAGCGGCCGCAGCGATTAAACCCGCTCCACACCACCAGACTTGCTGTTGTTGCTGGCCAGTCAGGGCTTCGGTCGCCAGTTTCATCAGATAGGGAATCAGCGCCGCCGTACCGTTAGCAGCTACCAGCAGCACAAAACCAGTGACAAAAGCGAGCGCATGGCGCCGATAATGAGGTCGCAGCAGCTGCTGCGTGGTCAAACGATCCAGCAGATAATCAAACAACATAACGGGTGTTGTGGTCATCGATGGAAAAAGATTGATCGACGGGACGCCTATCCGGATGCTGGGACGAGCCGGTCAGGGCATCGGAAAACTGCAGGAAGAAGGCCACACCGGTGAAGAAGATGCCGAAGGCTACCCACACCACGCTGGCACCCATGGAAGGAGCGCGTTCCAGAATGGCTTCTGCCGGTTGTTCCGGGTTATAATAGACGCGCATGGTCTTGTTGACCGGATAGCGATCGCTGATGCGTGAGGCAAAATCGTGGGCCATGAAATACTGTGATCCAAGTCCAAACTCAATGCGCCTGCCGCGATATTTCTGGTCATTGACCTGATAGAGGTATTCAATATGGGCCCGATAGGCCAAGTGAAAACCGAGACCGGTATCGCCTGCAGGATGAACCTGCGACACGACCACCACACCATCGGCAAAAGGCCAGTGATCCGTAGTGACCGAACGCACAAAGGGGTAAAAACCAATCACCAGCAAAGCTACCCCGATGACCAGGAAGAGCGTGTTGATAGAGTGGTAAAACGGTCGTAACATGCAGTCTGTCCCGTAAACTGAGCCTGACAGGAAACCCGAGATAATTTTGCATCGCAAAATATGGGCCCACTCTACCACGACCAGCCATAGACTGCAATCTATTTTAACGTGTGGATGATACTTTGCGGATTGATTTATCCTTGGTTGGTGATCAAGCGACCAACAAGAGCTTCATAATGGCGAAATTGGCTGTCCATGCTGGCCAGCAAGGAGTTCTGGCACACCACGGAGGCAATGATGAGGCGATCAATCGGATCACCGTGATGGAATGGGAGATTACCGGCCTGCCAGGCAATCGACGCGTCGAGTGGAATGATCTCGATATCCGCCCCACGGGTGGCACGCTCGATCCAATCATCCGTTGCACGGTTCAACGTGATGCGATTTTTGCGCGCCAAGGTGATAGTTTCATAAATTGTCGCCGCCGATACAGCCAGGACACCTTCATGTTCATCTATCCTGTTTCTTAACCCACGTTTAACATAATTTTGCCTGTTTTGGCATGATAAAAACAGTAATATATTG
>JADGCH010000075.1 GCA_015229115.1 Magnetococcales bacterium | reverse complement strand
TTTGATGTCAGCACGCCCCAGCTGTCGTGTTTCTCGCTCATTCGGAGACAGGCTCTGGAAGGCGATTTGCGCCTGCCTGGGAACAGCCATCTTTTGCCAGGATTGCGCCCATGTTTCCTTGGTAACTAGCGGTCGCCATGGGAGATCGGCGGTACGTACACGCCAGGCAGCCAAGTCCACGGTGACAGATCTCTCGTCGGTGCTAGCGTCATGAGCAGCCGCCAACTTGTGAACACAGCCCTTGTCAGCAATCATTCTTGATGCTGTGGGAGCAAATCCCCTGGCAAGAAAAAAGGCCTCTACCGCATCGAGAGGCAAGGCCATCAGCTCGAGAGAAAAACCCTCGTCACGAATGATCAAGGGCTCTCCAGCCCAACCGGCTGCCACAGGCATGGCCATATAGAACATGACAGGGAAAGCAAACGTGAGCATCCATAATCCTGATCGGTTTGTTCTGGCCATTTCTCTCTCCATAGCTGCTACCGTGTCACCGTGCCCCTGATACATCGAGTGATTGGGCCATGCGCATCAACTGGACCAGTTCAGCGCGGTGGCCATAAAGATCGTCTCCTTTGGCCCGGTGGGCCATGGCGATCATCTGGTCGTAACCAAAATGACCCAGGTAACGACCACCGCGCAGTTTCTGGCCAAAAGCAGCGACGGCGGCGGCAAAACGCAACTCGCCATGGACCTGGTCGAGGCTCTGTTTCTCATCCTGGTGGCGGATCGGGTAGCGGATCAGCTGGCTGTTATGGCTGTCAGGCAATTTATAACGGATCTGCAGAAAGGCCCATTCCTGATCATTGCTTGGGGTAGCAGGCTGGTTTTTTGGGGGGGTGGCGTAGCGCAACGGCTCGATCAGACCCGTGCTACTGGCTGGAACGATCTCGTACAGGGCCGTTACACTATGACCGGCACCGATATCACCAGCATCGACCTGGTCATTATTGAAATCTTCACGGCGCAGCATGCGGGTCTCGTAGCCAATCAAACGATATTCCTTCACCATGCTGGGGTTGAACTCTACCTGAATCTTGACATCCTTGGCGATAGGGAACAGGTTGGAGGCGGCCTCTTCGACCAACACCTTGCGTGCTTCGCTGAGCGAATCGATGTAGGCAGCGACACCGTTGCCGTTCTGGGCCAGCTGCTGCATCATGCGGTCGTTATAGTTGCCTTGGCCCACACCGAGTACCGACAGAAAAATACCGCTTTGACGCTTGCGAGCCACCATGCCTTTCAGCTCTTCCGGGTTGGTGATACCGACGTTGAAATCACCATCGGTGGCCAGAATGACCCGGTTGATAGCCTTGGGTTCAAAATGGGACTCTGCCAGGGCATAGGCCAGCTGGATGCCTTCGCCGCCAGCGGTGGACCCGCCAGCTTTCAGATTATGCAGCGCGGCCAGAATCTTCTGCCGTTGACGGATCGGCGTTGGTTCAAGCACGGTACCAGCAGCACCAGCATAGACGACGATGGCCACCGTATCCTCCGGCTTTAGGGCATCCACCAGCAAGGCCAGCGACTGCTTGACCAGCTCCAATCGATCGGGCGCATTCATCGAACCAGAAACATCGATTAAGAACACCAGGTGACTGGTGGGGCGTTGCTCGTCCGGGATACCATATCCTTTGATGCCGATATGCAGCAGGCGGGTGTTATCATTCCACGGGGTCGGATAGAGCGCAACAGTGGGCTCGAATGGCCGGCTACGATCCGATGGCAAGCGGTAGTCATAGCGGAAGTAATTGATCATCTCCTCAACCCGTACCTGATTGGGCACAGGCAACCGTCCTCCCTGGATCAGACGGCGGTTGAAACTGTACGAGCTGGTGTCGACATCGATGGAGAACGTTGATACCGGATGATCAGCCACCTGCCGCACCGGGTTGTCCTCAACACTGTCGAACTGATCGCGCTCGCCACCCACAGCAGGAGCTGGCAGCATCTGGATGGCTGGGGCAGCAACGGCCTTATCAGCAGCAAGGTTGTTGGCCACCGTAGTTGAATGGCGGGATGATTCAGCAGCCAGATTTTTCCTGGTAGCCACCTCGGGTTTGGCTAGCCCAGCTGCTGGGACAGGGGCCGCTGGGGAAATCAGTTCCGCCGACTCTGTTTTGGTGGCAACGGGCGCCGACGGTTTGACGGCGGCCATGGTCGCGGCGGGCAGCCGCTGCGATGGTTCAAGGTTCAGGCTGCTATCTTGTTGTGGTTTTTGTTTCTCCAGGGGCGCAATCTGGTGGGTAACCACCACGGCGACAACCGCTATGACACAGGCAGCAGCGGCAGTAGTAGTCAAGGTTCTGCGATTCATGTTCCAATCTCCCATTCGTTCAAGTAGACGATCTATCCTGTGCTTAAGACGTTGGGGAGTGGTCAATCCTTGGCGGTTTTTTATTTTTTCCAGTTGCTGTTGATCAAAAACAGACAGTGCTTGGTCGATAGCCCTGGCACGGGCCGCAGCAGACGGAGCAGGAATCGGTAAATCGTGCAGGGTGGTTAAGGGATCTGAGGGAGAATGGGGTTGATTATCCACGCGGCACTCCTTGATTCAGACAAGCGGTGAGCTGCTTGCGGGCCTGTGACAGCCGCCAGGAGATGGTTCCTTCGGCACAGCAGAGTGTGTCACCGGCTTGTCGGTGATTCAGCCCCTGGGCATGCACCAGCAATACCGCCATGCGCAGTGGATCAGGCAGCAAGGCAATGCAGCGGTGTATCAATCGGGCCTGCAACGACTGTTCAGGGTTGGGCTCATGGCTGGCAAAACAGCTGAGATCCAGCCCATACTCCTGTTGGCCATGCTGGCGCTGTTGCTGACGGTGAAAATCACGCGCGGTATTGAGCACCAAGCCATACAGCCAACTGGAAAAGGCCTCTGGATGTTGCAGGGTGGAGATAGCCCGAGCCAACTTGATACAGACTTCCTGGGCAATCTCTTCGGCATCTTCCCGCACACCACACCAGCGATAAGCCAGCCGGTAAATGCGGTCATAGCTATGCTCCAGCAGGCGTGCAAAAGCCTGCCGATCCCCGGCCATGGCCTGAGTGAGCCAGCCTTTTTCTTCGGTGTCTTCTTTCAATGCGCCGGTTCCATGCGAATACGTTGTTCCAGTTGGGGCGAGATCGGCGATAACCGGCGAATGTCATCAACGACCCTGTCGGTGACAAGGGGCGCATCGTCATCGGCTAACAGGTGTCGCGCCTCTTGGAGCATGACAAAACCATCGCCACCGCGTGCCATGTAATCGGTCACAGCAACGGTATAAAGCTGGTGAGGTTGCAGCAGTTGCGCGTTAATGGTGACGTCTGAGACGCGCTGGCCAATGGGTCGTTGCGCATGAACGACCATGGTGATCCCCGATAGCTGAAGAAACCGTCCCTGTTGCTCTATGATCGCGGACACGCCATGTTCCAGCACCTGACGCAGTAGCGCGCCACTGATTTCCAGCTTGAGTGCCTTGTTGCGAAAAGGCAGCGCACGGTGGATGTCCTGTAAGGTCAATGCACCTGCCGGGATCATCCTGTTGGAGCGAATACTGCCACCGGTATACAGGGCCACGTCGGCTTGCAGCGCCCGGCGCAGCGTATCGGCAACCAGGTTGCCAAAATTGGTCTCTCGACCGCGGTTGTGGAACTCGGTGGTATCCAGTGCCTGATCGGTCGTGCCAATGGTGCGCCCCATACTCTCGTGCAACTGCTGCTGGTAGCGCTGGATCTGGTCACGGATGGTACTGGATTCAGCAACCGATGCCACCGGCATGGAGACGATCTCGGTATGCCATGAATCGGCCGTGGTGGTGCGCGTCAGCTGTACCTGACTGACGCTGGCCAGATCGGATCCGGACTTGATGATCCAGGTGCGACCGACCTGTTGGTGCTGGACCTCGTGGTCATGCCCCCCTAAAATCAGGTCGATTCCCGGTACGCTGGCAGCCAGTTGGCGGTCTTGCTGCCAGTCGAGATGGGTTAGTGCCACGATGATGTCAGCACCCTGCTCCTTGAGCTGTCTGACCATGCGTTGGCTGGTTGGCACGATGGCATCGATATGGACCTGCTCCAGCCCGGGTACCAGCGTCTTGGTGAAGGGCGTCAGGATACCGAACAGACCAACGGTGACACCCTGCAGGCGTTGCAGCCGATGGGTTTGGCTACCGGGAAAGGGTTGGCCATTGGCCAAGGTCAGATTGCTGACAATCCAGTGAAAGCGCGACTCCCTGATCCTTTCCCGTAGCACCTCCAGACCAAAATCAAATTCGTGATTACCCAGTGTCACGCCATCGACGCCAACGGTGTTGAATAGCTCGACCATAGCGCGGCCCTGGTCAATGCTTGACATCAGCGAGGGTGACAAAAAATCACCCGACATCAGCAACAGCGCTGCTGGATGCTGCTGACGCACCTGACGCTTGATGGTCTCCAGTCGGGCAAAGTGATCCACCTGATAAACGTCGTTAAAGTGCAGTAACGTCACGCGTTGCGGATCGGCCCAGCCCAGAACCGGGACTAGCCACGCCAGGACAGCAACCCATCTCGACACCGTGAACCGTTGGTAGCGCCTATTACGGATGCCAAATACCATACAGGGCCCCCGTCATGCAGGATGCCAGCGTGCCAGACAGGATCGACCTGAAACCCAATCCGACAATCTCGCTGCGTCGCTCGGGCGCCATGCTGCCCAGCCCGCCGACTAAAATGCCCAGGCTACCGAGATTGGCAAAACCACACAACGCATAGGTCATGATCAGACGGCTGGTCGGTGACAGACTGTCTGCCGGCAACGCGGCCAGGTCCAAATAGGCGATCAATTCGTTCAACACCGTTTTGGTGCCCAGCAAGGCCCCGGCGGTCGCCGCTTCAGACCAGGGGATCCCCAGTAACCACGCCAGTGGAGCCGCCAACCAGCCCATCATGCGTTGCAGCGACAAGGGGGCCTGATGGACCTCGGGCAACAACGCCAACAAGGCATCGGCCAGTGCCACCAGCGCCACCAGCACGATCAGAAAGGCCACGATTTGCAACAGCAGCTGCAAACCATCGATGGTGCCCTGGCTGATGGCATCCATGGAACTGCTGGCACTGGCAACGGGCATGAACTGACCCGCTGTTGAAGCCTGATCCTCCGGCACCATGATGGCAGCGATGGTTAGGGCTGCCGGTGCACTCAGCAGAGAAGCGATCAGGATGTGGCCCAGTGCGTCGGGAATGACCGGGCTGAGAATGCTGGCATAGAGCACCATGACAGTTCCGGCAATGCAGGACATTCCACAGGTCATCAGAGCAAACAGCTCCCCTCGGGTCAGGTCGCGCAGATAGGGCCGAATCAGCAGCGGCGCTTCAATCATACCAACAAAAATGGTAGCCGCGGCACCAAATCCGAGCGCGCCTCCTATGCCCATCACCTTTTGCAATCCCAGGCCAACCCCCTTGACCACCCAAGGCAGAACGCGCCAGTAGAACAGCAGGGAAGAGAGCGCACTGATCACCAGCACCAGCGGCAGGGCCTGAAAAGCCAGGATGAAAGAGCTGCCTTGATCGTGGCTGACAAAGGGAACGGTAGCACCCCCCAAATAGCCGAACACAAAGGCTGTACCGGCATGGGTGGCACGTTCCAGAGCCAGAACGGCGTCATTGAGCAGCAAAAACAGCCGTTGTACCGCAGGAAAGTTGAACAAAACCAGGGCCAGCAGGAACTGCAGCGCAACACCCATGGCCACATAGCGCCACCGGATGTGTCGGCGTGATTCACTGACACTCCAGGCGATGGCCAACAAAACGACTAGCCCAAGCCAGCTCTGCATCACAGCGTCACTCCTGATGCAGCGTGGCCATATCGATGACAAAGCGGTATTTGACATCGCTTTTGAGTAGCCGTTGGTAGGCTTGGTTGATATCCTGAATCCTGATCAGTTCGATATCGGAGGTGATGTCGTGCGCGGCGCAGAAGTCCAGCATCTGCTGTGTTTCAGCAATGCCACCGATGAGCGACCCGGACAGGCTGCGCCGCCCGAACAACAGGCTAAAGGCCGAGACGGCCAGCGGCTTTTCCGGTGCGCCAACCAGGGTGATGTTGCCATCCAGTCCCAGCAGGTTGATATAGGCGTTGATGTCATGGTCCGAGGAGACCGTATCGAGAACGAAATCAAAACTTCCAGCATGCCGACTCATCTCATCGGCATGGTGGGAGAGGACCACCTCATCAGCACCCAGGCGCAGTGCGTCCTGCTTCTTATTAGGTGACGTGGTGAAGACCACCACATGGGCTCCAAGGGCATGGGCAAACTTGACGCCCATGTGACCCAGACCACCGAGGCCGACCACACCCACCTTTTTGCCCTTGGTAATGCCCCAATGGCGCAGGGGTGAGTAGGTGGTAATGCCGGCACAGAGCAAGGGTGCAACTCCGGCAAGATCAAGGTTGGTGGGAATACGCAACACGAAGCGTTGATCGACAACGATGCTGTCGGAGTAGCCACCATAGGTCACGCCACCCAGGTGCTGGTCCGGAGAGCCGTAAGTAAAGATCGGATTGGGGCAAAACTGCTCCAGACCAGACTGGCAATGAGGACAGCTGCGGTCTGAATCGACCAGGCAACCGACACCAACCCGATCACCCTCCTTGAAGGTTGTCACGGCGGAACCGATCCGAGTAACGCGCCCGACAATCTCATGACCCGGCACGCAGGGGTAAACGGTCGGCATGACGCTATGCCATTCGTCACGGGCATAGTGCAGATCGGAGTGGCAGATGCCACAGAAGAGGATCTTGATCTGTACGTCGTATTCGGTCGGGTCACGCCGCGGGATGGTACTGGGGACTAAAGGCGCTGTGGCACTGGCAGCGGAATAGGCTTTGACGTTCGGCACGAGTAACTTCTCCTTGTTGGGTTGGTCGTTCAGGGTGGAGATAATAGGTGGGTGGCAAAGCGGTCATGGAGCGGCGCTCCCGGACACTCTCCTCGCCAAGAGAGACAATCGGCAACCAAGTTTCGATGAGTAGGGTGGTCATGGGGTTGGCTCCTGAACGACAATGAGTGCGACTTGTTGCGTCACATGGTCAAGCAATTCACTGGCCCATGCAACTGCCTGGTTTCGGTCCAAAGGTTCATCCCATTGGCTGGTCTCATAACGAAACTGAACGGCAAAGGGATTGAACTCCTCCACCCAATAAAATTGTTCTATGGCCACCCCGCTTTCCTCTAGTAAGACCAAAAGACGGTGCAACTCATGGGTTTTTGGGTATTCCAGCTTCAGAGCCGAAAGCCAGGCCTTGAAGGATTTTTCGATAGCTTGCTGAATGTGAAATCCAAAGATAGCATCGGAAAAATCTTCGACCCCCCGTGCCATGACACGGGATGCCTTGAGATCATCATGAGCCAACGCCAACAGAGACAAGGCGTGTTCATGTCCGCGCATACAATACCTTGCCTTCCCGCAGGGCGCGGCAGATCACATGGTTTACACTGTCTTGCCAGAGAACTATCTCTTCGGAAGAAAAAAGCAGAAAATCGAAAGAGACCGGCAAACGTCCCATGGCGGTCCAAAAACGGGCCAGTAACCGCCGCCTGCCATGTCGCCGGATGGTCTCTTCGGAAATCACCACCAGCAGATCCACATCCGAGTCGGAACGCTCATCTCCTCTGGCACGAGAGCCAAACAGGATGACCCGCTCTGGGTCGGCTTCTCGAACCAGACGACGCACCGCCTCGTCCACCAGCTTCATCGAAGCTGTCTGTGGTAAACCGATCATGTATCTTCTCCACAATCAACCATATCCGCCTTTTTTAACCACTCACGGCAACAGTCGCGGTTACGCCCGTTCATGCTCGCGCCCCATGGTCTCGATCCCTTCAGCGCAATGGTGCATGTTGTTCATGACTGTTGGCTCACTTGCTGGATCACCTCCAACAGGATCTGTTTTTTGATGGGCTTGGTGAGATGTCTGTCACAGCCAGCGGCCAGACTCTCGTCCTGTTTTTCAAGACCGGCATGAGCACTCAGGGCTATAATGGTCATGGCCTGCCCTCCCCGTTGCTGCTCCCACTGGCGAATGGCCCGAGTGGCGGCGTAACCATCCATGTTGGGCATCTGGATGTCCATGAGAACCAGATCAAACGTCTCTTCGCGTACCCGCGCCACGGCCTCAAGGCCGTCATTCACGATGACCAGGTGATGAGGCATCTTTTTGAGATAAATCTGGAACAGCAGCTGGGTATCGGTTGAATCCTCTGCCAGCAAAATGCGCAGGCTACGGGTGATAACATCAACCGGCTGTTCTGCCGCTGTTTCGGACGGTTTATCAGCCACGACAACATGAAATGGCAGCGTAAAGAAGAAGGTGCTACCCTGTCCTGATTCGCTTGTGACACCTATTTGGCCACCCATGAGATCCACCAGTTTTTTGGAAATGGCCAACCCTAATCCGGTACCGCCATAGCGTCTGGCAATGCCCACATCGGCCTGGGTAAAATGCTCAAAGATATGCTGCCTGTGCTCCGGGGCAACGCCGATGCCGGTATCGGTAACACTAAACAGCAAGGTTGCCGCTTGCTGGGGATGTTGTGCCAGCTGCACAGACACCAGCCCACGCTGGGTAAACTTGATGGCGTTGCCCAGCAGGTTGATCAGAACCTGCCGTACCCGTCCTTCATCACCCAGGATCGTGGCAGGGAGATCAGGGACCACTTGCTCCGATAGAATCAGACCCTTTTCCTCAGCCACCATGCGCATCAACCGAGCGGTTTCCTCAACGATCTTACCGGGCGAAAAGGGGTCTTGAGATAATGTCAGCCGTCCTGACTCAATGCGGGAAAAATCGAGAATATCGTTGACGATCCCCATCAGTGCCCGTCCTGACCGGCTCATAGTCTCGACCAAATGGCGTTGTTCCGAGCCAAGATCGGTTTCCAGCAGCACATCCGACATTCCCAGCACAACATTCATGGGCGTGCGGATTTCATGACTCATGGTAGCCAGAAAATCCCCCTTCGCCTTGGCAGCGCATTCGGCCTGTTCTTTGGCGTTCCTCAATTCAGCCGTCCGTTCTTGAACCAACTGTTCCAGCTCCTGGTTAAGCCTGATGAGTGAGACTTCCGCCAGTTTTTCGGAAGTGATATCGCGAAAAAACCAGATTCGCCCAAAATGGGATCCCTCCATGTCTTCCACAGGTGCGGAATAGCGTTCAAAGATCCGTCCATCCACAAGAGCAAGCTCATCGCGTTGACGTTGCTCCGGGTGTGTGTATAGGTGATTGACAACAGATAGAAAACATTCCCGGTCCTCCAGTTTGTCCAATACAGAGCCAATGGCCGCCTCATCCGAACGGGAAGCAATGATGTGCGGTGGAATCTGCCACATTTCGACAAAACGCCGATTGTAGGAAAGAATCTTCCCCTCCGCGCTGACTACCAGTATCCCGTCAATACTGGCCTCCTGTTGGGAGGTAAGGAGAGCATTTTTGAACTTGAGATCCTGTTCGGCCAAGTCCTTGGCCTGCAACGAGCGGGCTGCCAGTAAGCGGTGTAAACCCAATGTAGCAATAAGATGCGCTAGTCGAGTGTAGAAACCCATGACATGAGTAACTGTCTGGCGGCTCCAGCGGGGTATCATGCGCAAAGCTTGGAGATATTCCTTCCTGTCAAACCCATAGCGATCTGCTTGGAGGATGAAGCTTCGTTCATCAAGTGTTTCGTCATCAAAGAAGAATTGGCCAAGAAACAGGTTGGCTATGTGGACTCCCCCCACGATAATGGGGGTGGCTTGGTCCCACATTTGATTCTTGCACTTGTAAAGGGTGTATTGCCCTTCTTGCACGTTGGCGGACAGGTAGATATCACTTTCCAAGCAATGAGCCCTGCTTTCCGGGTGGACGCGGTGGAATTTTGCGCAAATGTCCTGCCAGCCGGTGGCAACAAGAATGTTGCCCGCAAGGTCGATGATGCCTATACCAATATGCGTGACATGGTAAAATTCGTTCATCATCTCTTGTAGCGCGGAACTTTCGATGACAGATCTGAGCTCATCTGCCGTCAAATCCTTGAGAATCGGCTCCGATGTGACTGACGGGCCCGATTTTGGAAGTACTGGTGGGGCCGACCTGTCGGCTGGAACAAACTCAGACTCCACTCCTATTCTGACAATCTTGGATTGATCGTGGACGATGGCGAACAGAAGCTGCTCACCTTTGGCCTCCAAACGGCCAAATGAAAAGTTCAGGCGTGTGACGCAGCCGTCCTTACGCATTTGACGGGCTTCAAAGACATGTGTTCTTGCAGCATGTTCCAAACCCTGCAGGACGCTGTCCCATAAACCAGGATCGAGAAAAATAAAATTCTCGGTGAAACAACGCCCAATGAGACTCTTACGCGGACACCCGACAAGCTCTGCGAAAGCGTTATTGGCACCCAGAATACGATCCTGCATAGAAATAATTACCGCACCCTGGGGTAACAGGCGGATGAGGCGGGCAAGGCTCTTTCTGGATGTAACGTGTTTTAGCGGCTTGTTTTCGGCCATGATTGGGTATCCACCTGACATATGCTACTTCTATGACTCCGATCCAACGAGCACGTGTGTCAAATGGGCATCCATTTGGCTCACTTGCTGGATCGCCTCCAACAGGATCTGTTTTTTGATGGGCTTGGTGAGATGCCTGTCACAACCGGCGGCCAGACTCTCGTCCTGTTTTTCAAGACCGGCATGAGCACTCAGGGCTATAATGGTCATGGCCTGCC
>JADGCH010000074.1 GCA_015229115.1 Magnetococcales bacterium | reverse complement strand
ACTGCTGATCCGGGATCGGACCCAAATCCATGACCCTGAACTGAAAGTTCAACAGGTACTGCCGCCATCCCTCTTCAGCAGCCACCAAGGTCAGAAATTCATCGGCGATGCGCCACTGCGACGCGCCATGATAGAGTACCAGCGGGATAATCGGTGGCAACTGGGTCCACCTAGAATTTTCCCGTTCCCACTGTTTCCAGATCTCAACCATGTACTTCAGCAGCTGCCAGGCAATGAACGGATCCGGATAGCTTTTATGGTCAATCAGCACGTAGACAAACGCCGCCTGACCCGTAATAGTCCTGACCTGATAGAGTCGATCCGACAACAGACCGCGCAACGTCTCATCGACAAAAGAGCCTTCGACCAGTGTCGGTAACTCGGGTGAAAGGCATGATGAGATCTGGGTCGGCAACTGTTCCTGTATCAACCCTGCCGCTTTTTTCGGATCAGACGCCACAGCTCGACAAAAATGGTCGTGTATCTGGCTGATTTTGTGATCCTGATCCATCATGACACATCCCTCCTATCCTCATTTATACCACACAGAAGATATTTCATGCAAAACAATCGTGTGGCATAATCTCTTCACCGAGAGGGCACGACCGCTCACCCTTTTCTGCTGGCCAGCACGGTCAAATGAGCGGCTACCGACGAGAAGGGATTGGTCTGGTGTGCTGCAGGCTGTTTCACGCCGTAATCTTGTCCTCAATCTTGTCCAGATGATCCGGTTCGGAGACGCTGAAGATGCGTGCTTCAGGGGCGATGCGCTTGACCAACCCGGCCAGCACCTTGCCGCTGCCCAACTCAATAAACAGCTCGACACCGAGCTGCACCAGCTGCCTGATCGACTCTTCCCAGCGCACGGCTGAGGTGACCTGCCTCACCAGCAACTGACGGATCTGGGCTCCATCGCGTACCGGCTGCGCTGTGACATTGGCCACCAGCGGCACCGATAGATCAGTAAGTGCTGTCTGTTGCAGGGCATCGGCCATGACATCAGCTGCCGGCTGCATCAGCGCACAATGGAACGGGGCCGATACCGGCAACAGCAGCGAACGCTTGGCCCCGCGCTGTTTGGCCCGTTCAATGACCGCCTCAACCGTCTTCCGGTCACCCGATACCACTAGTTGCCCGGGGGCGTTGTAATTGGCTGGTGCGCAAAGGCCACCGGTCGCAGTCATGGCCTGCTGGCAGATTTCGGTAATGATGGCCGGATCGAGATTGAGAATAGCCGCCATGGCACCAACACCGACCGGAACCGCCTGCTGCATCGCCTCACCGCGCAGGCGTACCAGCCGCACAGCGGTGGCCAGATCAAAGCCACCGGCGGCACAGACGGCACTGTATTCGCCCAGCGAATGACCCGCGACAAAATCGGCGCGATAGCCGGTGCGTTCGGTCAACAGGCGCAGTGCAGCGATGCTGACTGTCAGCAAAGCCGGCTGGCAGTTTTTCGTCAAGCGCAGCTCTTGCTCTGGTCCGTCGAACATCAGCTGTGACAGGGCCATGCCGACCTGTTGATCGGCCTCGGCAAAGCAATCGGCAACAGCGCCACCACACTGCTGCAAGGCACGCCCCATACCCACTTCCTGCGAACCCTGCCCTGGAAACAACAACGCTACTTTTGCCATGAATGTTCTCCTAAAAATCGATCCATAAACTGCACCCCTCACCCTGCCCTCTCCCACAAGGGGAGAGGGTGGAGACGGATAACCTAATGCCTCCCCCTCTCCACCTGTGGGAGAGGGGGCCGGGGGGTGAGGGGTAACAGAAAATCAAAAAATACACTGTGCATTGAGGAAGGCACCGTAACGCCGGTCCTCGCTCAGGATATGCTTGACCAGCCAGTCGGTAAAGAAGCTATTAAAGTCGTGCTGTTTCAGATGGCCGCTATCATTCAGATGCTGACGGTACTGCAACACCTGACTGACCAGCTGACGATGCCTGTCGCGGTGATGTTCCAGATCGGGATAACCGTAACGTTCCATCAACTGCTCCTCAGCAACAAAATGGTACTCGGTATAATCGACCAGTCGCTCGAAGGCCGCCTCCAGCGAGCCACGATCCTGACCAACATGGATAATGGCTGCAATGGCATTGGCAATCTGGACCAGCTTTTTGTGGTGAGTATCCATCTCCAGCACCTGGATGTTGAAAGCCTGGTTCCAGCGCAGCCCGCCATGACCATCCTCAACGGCGTGAACAACCTTCATGGTGCGGTTGAGATAGGCTGCAAACAGCTTCCAGCGCACAATGGGAATATTGGCCACCAGCTCGCCGGGAATCTGGAAGCTCTCGACCGGCTCCAGTGTCTTGAGACGGAACAGGCAGGGGGTATCGAACAGGGCATTGTCCTCGCCAAAGAAATCACCTGGCTGGAGAATATCGACCACTTCATGGCTGACTGACCGTTCGATACGGCCGCTATGGATCAGGTTGAGCATGGTCAGGTCTCGGCAGGAAATGGCCTCACCGATCGCTATGTGACGCACCTGAATGGCATCGATAATGCGCCCGAGGGTTTGTTGGGACACGCCCTCGGCGAATAGATTGGTCGATTCGAGGAAAGAGCGCTGATCGGTGGTGCGTTCAATCCGGGCCATGAAGTGATTGCGCACCACCAGTTCACGATAGAGAGGCACAGGAATGGCCAGGGCACGTACAAAACAGGCAGCCACGTAGGTCGAATGCACCGGCAAGCTGTAAAGCCCCATCAGCTCGCCCACCATGGCACCGCTGGAAAGTCGGGATAAATGGTTGTCACGGCTACGGATACGCTCCACGGTACCGGTCAGAATCAGGTAAATCTGCTCAGGCACCTGACCTTCGCGGATCAGCATCATGCCAGGGCTGAAATCGATGACGGGATGGTTGACCAGCATCTGCACATGATACGCCGGAATGGTCGGAAAGGTCTCTTGCAGAAAGCCAGCAGCGGTCTGGCGCGAACAACTGGACTGTCCGGCAATCAGGACATCGACGGTGCCGTGGGGTGCATGGGCGCCGATCTCCTTCTCCTGCGGTGTCAGCTCACGTGCGGTATGGGCCAGTAGGATGCGCGCAGAATGGTCCTGGCGGAAATCCTGGGCCACCCCATGAATCATGCCGCCACCGATATCGATCTTTTTCAGATCAGCCGGAGCCAAATAGTCGTCCTGAATACGATCGTAGTCGTCCTGGTTGATACCCGGCTTGGCTGGATCGGCGGTAATCATGCCCTTCAGAACATCCAGCGATACGATATCGGCCAAGTGGGCGTAGCTCTTATAGCCATCCTGCCACAAGGTGCGAAAATGGAAAATGGTGGTTTCGAGCGGATGCGGTGAATAGCTCGGTCGTACCTCCAGCCCGTCGATATCGTTCCAGACATCGGCCGTGAGGTCATGCACCTTGAAGAAATCCTGAAATCGTTCTTCCTCGATCGACAGCAGGGCGGCGATTTTTTTGGCCACCGTGACCCGTACTGGAGGTGTAGCAAAATAGCGGATTTTATGGCCGGCACGCATCAGGGTGGTGATACCGGCAAAGTGATCATCGTGGGCATGAGTCTGGAACAGCCCTTCGATCTCATCGATACCAATGCCCAGGGCCGAGAGATTGGCGAACAGATTGGGACCGGCATCAATGAGATAGATGCGGCCCTGAAACATGAGAATGCTGCTCATGCTGGGGCGGTTGACATCCCAGCCATCGCCTTCACCCGAATGAATGACACCAAAATATTCACGATCCAGCTTCTGAAATCCGAGCGGATAGGCTGACTGGTAATGCTGTCCAGGAGCCAGATTGAGATTGACCGAAACCGACTGATCGCGATAGCGAAAGGTATAGACATTGGTTGCGTCGCGACGGATGGTAACGCCATGACGGATTTCGATCTCCTGCCCCTCGACAATACAGGATTCGAACAGTTGCTGGCTGGGACGGATGGCCCCGAAGGCAAAGCGTAACTTGAGCCGCATCATCTGCTGGGCCTGCTCAGGCGCCATGCCAGCATTGATCAGCTCCTCAGCCGAGATCAGACCATAATTACCACGGTAGATGTATTGCAGCTGGGCATTGACCTGCTCGGCCAGACCGATCAGCAGGGGCTTCTGTCCGGTGTTGTTAGGATGCCCGGGCAAGATCAGCCCCTGTTTGTAGAGCATCTGCAACACTGGAAACTCACCCAGGTTGGCAAACTCGCCGTTCTGCAGCATGACATCGGACAATAGGATGGCGTTGGGGCCGGTTTCGCAGGCTGCGCCATTTTTTTCAGTGGCCATAATCAAACCGCGTTTCATCAGGTGTTTGACGCTATCCATGGGACAGCCGCACAGGATGCGTAAATCAGCCTCG
This sequence comes from Magnetococcales bacterium, assembly GCA_015229115.1. Classification (GTDB taxonomy): domain Bacteria; phylum Pseudomonadota; class Magnetococcia; order Magnetococcales; family JADGCH01; genus JADGCH01. Next base: position 6,611 of record JADGCH010000074.1, on the reverse strand, counting down.
GGGATCTCGACCCAATCCATGCCTGTAGCAACCGACAGTTTCCTGATCATGTGATGTTACTCTTTCGTTCGATGATGACAGAGTCGCCCACTGCAGCACCCAAATGACACGCAGCATGGCCCTGATTGACAACGACTTCAACGGTTCCAAACCCACCAACCACCAGCGCGGCATGACCGGGAGCGCTATCGGAAAAGGTGCTGACCAGCCGACCGCAATCCCGACCATGTAGACGGCCATGAATCGTGCTGCTGCCTGCATCGGTCTGAAGCTGGTCGGATGGCAGGCCCGTGATGAGATTGCCATAATGATCAACCAGCATCACCTCAGCCAGCCACTGGTGGGGACCAAGCACCTGCCAGCCCTGAAACGGCAGGCGTACGGCATCGGTAATGGCATGACCCAGATCGGAAAGGGGCTGATTGCGTAGCAGCTGTACCACCAGAGGGGCCATGAGATCACGGCCATGAAAGGTGGGACTGATGGCACGCTGATGCAGATCCGGCGTCAGTGCAAAAGCCAGGGCGTCCGGTTTCTGAAGAACAGCACTCAACAGGCCATTATCGGGAGCAATGAAGCGGTGTTGCCGCCAGCGTACACCCAGGATGCGGCGTTGACTGCCAACCCCCGGATCGACCACAGCGAGCCAGATAGCCTGGTCAGGTATGTGGGGCAGGCAACGATCCAGCAGCCAAGCGGCACTGACAACACGGTAAGGAGGGATATCGTGGTAGAGATCGATCCAGTGCAGCGCCTCCGGCCACAGACGCAGCACGGTACCCTTGACCTGTCCGACGTAGGGATCATGACTACCAAAATCGGTCAGCAACACGATGGTGGGAGGATGAAGGGCAGCAGGAGGAAGGGAAACCGCTGTCCGGCCCCCCTCTCCCGTGCCATGATCCGCCGTAGCCATCACCGGGGCTGGCACGCCGACCGCTCATCCAGCCGAGCGCAACTGCTCCAGCACCGCATCCATGCTCTTTTTGGCATCGCCGAACAGCATGCGGCTGTTGCTCTTGTAGAACAGCGGATTATCGACCCCGGAATAGCCAGTCGCCATGCTGCGTTTGAGCACCACACAGGTTCTGGCCTTCCACACTTCCAGCACCGGCATGCCATAGATGGGACTGCTGGCATCGTCCTGGGCACCCGGGTTGACGATGTCGTTGGCACCGATAATCAGCGAGACATCGGTTTTGGGGAAATCGTGGTTGAGTTCATCCATTTCCAGCACGATATCGTAGGGCACCCGTGCCTCGGCCAGCAGGACGTTCATGTGCCCCGGCAGACGACCGGCCACCGGATGAATGCCGAAACGAACATTGACGCCCTTGTCACGCAGAATCTTGGTGATCTCGTAGACTGGGTATTGCGCCTGTGCCACCGCCATACCATAACCCGGTACGATGATGACCTCGCTGGCAGCGCTGAGCATATCGGCTACCTCTTCCGCCGAAGCGGCGACCACGTCCTTGGGTCCGTCATCAGCGGCAGCCACCACCGTGCCGCCTTCAACACCGAAACCACCCAGAATGACACTGATAAAGGAACGGTTCATGGCATGACACATGATGTAGCTCAGAATGGCACCACTGCTACCCACCAGGGCCCCGACCACAATCAGCACATCGTTGGAGAGCATAAAACCGGTTGCTGCCGCAGCCCAGCCGGAATAGCTGTTAAGCATCGACACCACCACCGGCATATCGGCACCACCAATGCCCATCACCAGATGCCAGCCGATGAAAAATGAAATGGCGGTCATGAACAGCAACGCGGTCATGCCATCGCCCAGATCACTGCCAGCAGCGAGAAAGGGCTTGGCCAGCCACAGGGTCAGCAGGATCAGGGCAAAGTTGATCTGATGGCGCGCTGGCAGCATCAGTGGCTTGCTGCTGATCAGTCCACGCAGCTTGCCAAAGGCCACCACCGAACCGGTAAAGGTGACACCACCGATGAAGATACCGACATAAATCTCGATCTCGTGGATGGTACGTTCGGCACCGATAAAATGGGCACGCGGATCAAGATAGTTGGCGATACCGACCAGCACCGCCGCCATACCGACAAAGCTATGCAGAATGGCGACCAGCTCCGGCATCTCGGTCATCTCGACACGACCCGCCACATAGCTGCCGATGGCAGCACCGACCACCATAGCCCCTACCAGAGCCGCCAGATTGGTGACCTGACCGCTCAAAGCGGTCGCGGCAATGGCGATGATAATACCGGCGACGCCGTACAGATTACCGCGTCTGGCACTCTCCTGGGCACTCAGACCACCGAGGCTGAGGATGAACAGCACGCTGGCGGCGATATAGGAAACAGTCAACAAACCTTGTGACATCTTAGCCCCTCCTTACTTGCGGAACATGCGCAACATGCGCTGTGTCACCAGGAAACCACCGGCGATATTGATGGTGGCAATCAGTACCGCCACGATCGCCAGCAACTCCACGGCAAAACTCGGGGCCGAAATCTGCAACATGGCACCGATGACGATGATGCCGCTGATGGCATTGGTAACGCTCATCAACGGGGTATGCAGAGCTGGGGTAACATTCCAGATCACCATATAGCCGATAAAGATCGACAGCACAAAAACGGTCATGTGGGTCAGGAAAGCAGCTGGTGCCGCAGCACCGAGAGCCAGCAGCACCACCCCTATGCCTGACATCAGCTTAAGAATGCGCTTGTTTTGCTCGGCAGCCACTTTCTCAGGATCGACGGGCTCGGCAGCGGGTGCTGCCTTTTTACTCTCGACCTTGGCCTGCGCCGCCACCTTGAGGGGCGGTGGTGGCCAGCTGATGGCACCTTGATGGATCACCGTGGTACCACGGATAACGTCATCCTCCATATTGATGACCAGCTGCCCGTCCTTCTTTGGGCAAAGATCGGTGAGCAGATGGCGCAGATTGGTGGCGTACAACTGGCTCGACTGCGTCGGTAACCGGCTGGGAAAATCGGTATAACCGATGATGGAGACGCCATTCCTGACCACCACCTTGCCCGGTTCGGTGCCCTCAACGTTACCGCCGGTCTCGGCAGCCAGATCAACGATGACGCTACCCTCTTTCATGGCAGCAACCATGTCAGCAGTGATCAGACGGGGAGCTGGCTTGCCCGGAATCAGCGCCGTGGTAACAATGATGTCGACTTCACTGGCCTGAGCGGCAAACAGCGCCATCTCGGCATCAATAAAGGCCTGACTCATCTGCTTGGCATAACCACCGGTACCACTGCCCTCCTCCTCGAAATCGAGCTCAAGGAACTCGGCACCCATGCTCTTGACCTGATCCTTGACTTCGGGACGGGTATCGAAGGCCCGTACAATGGCTCCAAGACTCACAGCAGCACCAATGGCGGCCAGTCCGGCCACACCAGCACCGATGACCAGCACCTTGGCGGGCGGCACCTTACCGGCTGCGGTAATCTGACCGGTAAAGAAGCGGCCAAAATGGTTGGCGGCCTCAATGATGGCACGATAGCCGGCAATGTTGGCCATTGAACTTAGGGCGTCGAGCTTCTGGGCCCGCGAGATGCGCGGCACCTGATCCATGGCCATCACGGTAGCCTTGCGTGCTACCAGACGATCCATCAATTCCTGGTTCTGGGCTGGCCAGATAAAGCTGATCCAAGTGGCCCCTTCCGGCAGCAGATCGGCCTCATGGGCGCCCAGTTTTTCATTAGCCATGGGAGGACGTACCTTCAGCACCACTTCAGCGCTGTTCCAGAGTGCCTGGGTATCGGTGACAATCTCGGCTCCGACAGCCTGAAACTGACTGTCAGGAAAGCTGGCACCCGCTCCGGCCCCGCTCTCAACCGCCACGGTAAAGCCAAGCTTGATCAGCCGTTGTACCGAGTCGGGACTGGCCGCTACGCGCCGCTCACCACTATAAATCTCTTTGGGAATGACAATCCTCATGGGCCTCAACCCTCCTGCTGGTCAATGATGGATGGATAAACGATCAGACTATGTGGTACATGGAGTGGCGGCAAAAGTCAAGCGCTCAAGTGGCAGAAAAGCGTTGGGAAGTGGGGGATGAATACGGTATCGTGGGGTGGGTATAGGACAGAGGTCAGTCGGGGAATGAGCGCAGCTGTCATGAGGCCTCACACCCCCTGCAGCCCCATCACCTCGTTGACCAGGTTCTGACTGTTCAGTCCCCATTTCTCCGGAATTTCGGTGCTTACAACCTCATAGTTGTTGCGATACTGGCTTTCCATCAGGTTGATGACCTGCTGTGGCACCAGTAGTCGCGTGTCCGTATCGAAAAAGACTCTCACGACAGGATAGAGCAGGCGCTGTGGATTCTGCCGGATGACAATACCGACCAAGTTATTGCGAAAACGCAGCAGCGTTCCCACTGGATAGATACCGACACAACGGATGAACTGCTGCAACAGCTCCGGATGAAACCGGCTCTGACTCCAGGTCAGCATTTTGGCCAGGGCCAGTGAGGGTGTGATCCGCTCGCGCCAGGAACGATCGACCGTCATGGCAGCAAAGGTATCGACAATGCTGGTCATCATGGCGAAATTATGAATATGATCACGAAACAGCTTGCGCGGATAGCCACTGCCGTTGTAGCGCTCATGATGCTGCAGGGCGATCAGGGCCACCTCTTTGGACAGTCCAGCCAGTTTGTCCAGCAGCTCGAAGCCCAGCCTGGGATGGAGTTCCATCAGCTTGCGTTCCCTGGGGGTCAACCGACCAGCCTTTTTCAGCACGTTGACCGCGATGCGGGTGATACCGACATCGTGCAGCAACCCTCCCAAACCGAGAAGGCGTACCTGTCCCGGTGACAGGTTAATGGAAAGGCCAAAGGCCATCAGTAAGATAGCCACGTTCGAAGCATGGATATAGGTTGTTTCATGACGTTGGCTCAGAAGAATCAGAGCCACCATGGCCTCGCGATGACTTTCCATAAAAGTGGCCGCATCAGCGATGATCCGATTCACCGGAGCCAGATCCAGTTTCCGGCTTTGACGCATGTTCTCCCAGGCTTCGAACAGGATCTGCTCAACCTGTTGCCGCATGGCGGTGGCCTGTTGCAGCTCACCTGCCATATAGCTAAGATCTTTTGGCACTGGCAAGATATAGCTCTGCAGATCCTCTATGTCGTTCAGTTCCTGGAGCTGTCTGGCCAGCAGCGACTCGTCTTCCCTGGTGGTCTCAACGTCAAGAAGCATGGGGTTGCTCCATCATCGCATCTTCCTGGCCTGCATATAGGGCTTGTATTCCATGTCATTGTGCATGATATGGCTAACCAGCCATGCCTTGCCAATGGCAATCAGATCGATGGCCAAAGCGAAATCACCCCGATCGAAGCGTTCCTTCATGGAGTCCAGCGCCTGAACCAAGGTGCGATGTTGTTCCATCTGCTTATTGAGCTTGGGAAAATCGCAATCGCGCATGTACTGCTCTTCACGGGCAAAGTGGCTACGGGTGAAGTCGATGAACTCCTGCAGCAGCGTACCGACCGAATCACGCCCGCCGCCTTCCTTCATCAGCGCGTGTAGCCGATTGAGAATGTCGACCAGACGCTGATGATCCTGATCCAGGGTGGCCACCCCAACACTGAGATCGTCACTCCAGTTCAGGAACAGCTCATGACCATCCTGCTGCATATACAGCCGGTTCAAACGACGCAATAATTGAAGACACAGGATATGGAACTGGGCCACCTTAGCATCAGCCTCGTGGTCACAGCCGGGCTGCAGCTCTCCAACAATCTGACGCGCCATCTGGTGCAGTACCTCATGCTCGGCCACTACCTCCCGCACCATGGGCTCATTATTAGGATTCTGTCCATCACCAGACTGTAGCCACTGACACAGACCACACTCACGATCCCAGAATAAAACTCCCTCACCAGGGAGCGTACGACCGTGGGAAATCTGTGACAACAAGCTAGCCATAGCCAGATGCTCGCCCTTGATGCGGCGAATGTCAAAGCGCTGCGCCCCGCTCGACATTTCAATCTGCGAAATGAACAAGGCGTTGCTCATCTCCTGCAGCACTGTCCCAAGCCGGTCAAAGTTCATCACCGAACCACTCATCAAACAGGAAATCTGCGCCGCCTGATCCATGCGCGCCAACACCTGCTGCGACAGCTGCGCCGTGTGCTCCGCCGCCTGCAACACCGTACCGATCCGCTCCAGTACCTGACTGCTCTCGCCCGCCACATGCTGCGAGGCCTCGCCAGCTTCTGCTGACGACAGCATGATCTCGCGTGTGCCTTTGGCACTCTCAATCGCCGCCCGCGCCACATCCTGCGCCGCTAAGGTCAGCTCACCAGCATTGCGCGCAATCTCCCCAACCGAATCGGCTACATGGCCAATCGCCCGCGATACCCCCTCGACCGTTACTGTCTGCTCATCCACCGCACGCGAGATGTCGCCGTTGTCCCGACTGATGCGATCGATGTGATGACTGATCTCCTGGTTGGTATGGGCCACCGCATCGGTGTGCTCCTGAATCTGGTGGATGCGGTCCCAGATCAGCGTCGTCGCCTGACTGGTCTGGCGTGCCAGCTCCTTGACCTCATTGGCCACCACCGCAAAACCCTTGCCGGCCTCCCCCGCACCAGCCGCCTCAATCGAGG
>JADGCH010000073.1:2096-11250 GCA_015229115.1 Magnetococcales bacterium | reverse complement strand
ATCCGGTCGAAGCCTCAACGCCAGGGATACTCCCCAGCATCGGGTGCCCCCCTAACAGGCTATCTAGGTGACAAAACCGATCCAGTTCGGTAACGGGAAAAAAACCCTTATCGGCTAAAATAGCGTACAGGGCTAGGCAGCCATGCCCTTTGCTGAGAATACACCGATCTCTCTCCGGCCAACCCGGTTGTTGAGGTCTCACAGCAAGAACATGATCGTAAAGAACGCGCATGATATCGATCAAAGATAATGCAGAGCCCAGGTGCCCCCTACCTCCCGCTGACATGGCACGAAACACCAACCGCCTTAAATGCAGAGAGCGCTCGTCAAGTTGCGTGGATGGTTGTGTCATCCGTCGTTCTCCAAAATCCTTGCCAAATATTGGCGGGCCTTCATGAGTCGCTCATTGAGCACGAAAGTACGGTCCTGCTGCACGCCGGACCGCTGCCACCATGACGGCAAAAAGGGGTTCAATAAAATCAGACACCAGAGCACCCCAAAGATGGGTAACAAGGCTGTCAACCTCATATCAAACGAATGATCGCCCCTATTGTAACACAGAGACCGGATACCCTGCTGCAAAAAATCCCTGCTGTCACAGGATAACGGCATCGCCGGATGCCATAAAATATCACTGGTCAGTTTAACAGGATCATCCCAGCCAAAAAACTCAAAATCAAGGAACGTTATCTGCCCATCTGCACACCGTAAGGCGTTGTGGATACCAAAATCGGATGGACTGAGCATCGCCCAATGGGCCAGAAGCGGCTGATGCCATTGTTCTCCCAGTTGATCAGCTGCCTGATCGAATAACCGTTGCGCTGTTGGCCACAACTCGTCCTGCAAAAACATCCACAAAGCCCTGTCGGTTGCCTGCTGCTCAAACCGTTGCCAACGACGATTAAACTGCTGTTGCGTTGCCACCGGTGCCAAACAGGCATCGGACCCCATGCCCAGATGAGCAGCCTCCGGAACTGCCTCCAAGGATCGCAATTGCCCTAGAAAGGACACCATCTGCTGTGCGATATCCATATCAACAGACGCTATTGTTGTTCCATGCACCCAATGAAACAGGGCACAGCGGCGCTGCCGGTCCTGGTTGATCAACAGCGGGATATTCTGCACCCCATACTTCTGCAAAAATGCAATGGCATTGCATTCCGTCATCAACCGGTCCCTGCCATCTTCGTCGATCGGCAGATAATATTTCAAGGCATAATCGTGACTACCATCTGTCAACCGGTACAGCCGGTTATTACCTCCTCCGCCAGCAGCAACGTAACGCACCGAATGGCCCAGCCATTGTAAGGCCGCAGACTCAATTTTATCAATTTCTGAATCAGGAGAACATGTCATGCTGGATGGCGTACCAACTGTCATACTGTTTGACTCCTGCCATCCCTTCTTCTTGCAAACCACCCGGATTAAACCAGATGCGCTGAACGCCCACCGGGAAATTCTGATCCCCCAACACCTCTGGCAGATCATCAATGAAGCAGTCCACTGCCAGCGAGGCAATACGCGCTAGCTTCTCCAGTCGGGTTGATTCAAAAAAAACCCGTTCTGGCAAAATGGCTAAGCCACCCTCATCACTCCGAAAGAATCCCTGCGATATCATCCACATCTGGGCAGCGACACGCAAACCCGTCGGTGCTGTGCCAGCATATTGCGTCTTGTGGCTGACAATAAATACCTCCACACCAACCTGGCGGCAATGAAGCAGAAACTCCCGTGCTCCCTCCATCAGCAACGCACCCTGCATAGCCGGACCATAGACATCGGCTTGCAACTGCTGCCATAATTTTTCCCCATCAGCCATGGCCCGCATCGCAGCACGGACTTGAGCCTTATTCATGACGGGGAAAAGTCCAACCCATCCTGATGCCACTGCCTGAGCATGAAACAGATGGTCCAGACAAGCCAACGTATTATCGAGATCAATACCGATCCGTGACGGACTCATTTCAACAACGTTGTCACATACTTGAACAGATTAACCGGCGATATGGTTTCCCGGTTACAAACCACCTGCACATCCAGAGCAGCTGCGGTACTGCCAAGAAAGAGGGCCGCATCAGCGGGCATACCTCCCGCCAAACACAAGGAGGCAATGGCCAGAAAAGCATCGCCAGCACCAATACGATCGACGACCCGACTGGACAAGACGGAAGCCCGATAACTAGCATTCCGCTCTCGATCAAGCATGATAGCCCCCTGGGTTCCCAAGGTAACCGCCATCTGTTTCGCCCCTACCACGGCCGCAATCTTTGCTGCCACCTCCTCCAATGGGGCATGGCGATTGTGATCAGCCAATCGCACCTCGTTCTCATTGAGGGAAACAAAGTCTGCCCGTGGATAACGGGTAATGACGTGATAACCACGGTTGCCGCTGTTAATCTGGGTGTTGACAGCCAAAAAGCGCGCCGTATCGCACAGCGCCTTGATCTGGTCGGCGAAAATCATGCCGTTGCCATAGTCTGGTACTACCACCAAATCATAATCAGCAGCGTTGTCCCTGATCCACTGGCTGAGATCGAGATCCAACGCGTCAGTCAACGCTGTTCGATCGTCATAAAAATAAACCTCAAAGAATTTGTTGATATCACCATCGACATAGCGCCGCTTGACGATGGTTGGTGTCGACGAAAAATAACGAAGGATGGGCGTCACGTTGGGTAACAACTGACTGCGAATAAAAGGTTCATGATTATCGGGCGGACGTCCTAAGGCTGTTACCAAGGTGACATTTTCGACAAACCCGGCCAGATGATTAGCAACCGCCAAAGCACCACCAGCAAACAACTCACTACCATCGTAACGCACCGACAGAATGTTGCCACTCTTGCCGGTTTGTCCCAAAGGCGTGGTATAACAATATTCGTCGATAATCGCCTCTCCCACTACCAGCACCCGCATGGGACTGAGCTGACGCAGCTGGTTGATTAGCTGTTCACTAGTGTGAGTGTGTCCAAACTCGGTTAGATAGCGTCGGGTGTCGGCACTAAAAACATCGAAATAGGTGTTGAGCAGGTTACTGGAACTAAACGTCACTTCATTGGTGAAGAAGATACGCCCGCCATTGGCTTCTACCGCCTCCCGCTCCAGATTGATGTTGCCGGTAAGGTCCTGGGACGACTGGCTGTAATCATTGCCTTTAGCGTAGACAGACGGCTTCAGGGCCTGGATGGCCGGTAGGGCCGTGGCATCGTAGATTATCGTGACATAATCAACAAAGGAAAGAGCTGCCAGACTGTCCGCTCTCAGCGTATGCGAAAAAACCGGTCGACCGGGACCCTTGTTAATATAGGCATCAGCGGTAATGGAGACCAGCAGTACATCCCCTTCTGCCCTGGCTCTCTGCAGATGACGAATGTGGCCTGGATGCAGTAGATCAAAGCCGCCATGGCAGAGCACAACCGATCGGCCATCAGAGCGGCAGCCGTCGGCTATGATCGATAATTGTTCCAGAGTGACGATTTTGCTGGCAGGATCCATTATGCTCTCTCTTTCGCCAAATACCGGAACCAGGAGGCCGTTGCCTGGTTAATAGAGTGAGGATCCCAAACAGGTGCATCGCGCCAATCGTCAATACGTTGCAGGATATGACCAACTCCTTGTTCAAAACTGACTGCCGGGCGCCAACCTAACAGCTCCTGAATACGATAGGCATTGGCTGATGTGCAATCGGGCTCCCCTGGACGCTTGGGAACGTAGACCACCGGACCTTGTAACAATTCGACCAGACGATTAACCGTCTGCGGACGGCCGGTGCCAACATTCATGGCTACCCCCACATGGCTTGACTGAGCGGCCATGATGAAAGCATGAACAACATCGGTCACATAAGTAAAGTCACGGGATTGCGTGCCATCACCCACCACCGTGAAGGGTTTGCTGTGTAATTTCTGCGCCAGAAAGACACCGAACACAGCTCCATAAGCACCGGTGGTGCGGGAACGCGGACCATAGACATTAAACAACCGCAACGACAGGGCTGGCATACGATAAACCCGGGCCCAGTGCAGCACCATCTCTTCGCCCAGATATTTGGTCAAGGCGTAGGGATATTCGGGACGAATGGGGTCTGTTTCGCGCCAGGGCGGCGTTGAGGCATTACCATAGCAAGAGGCCGATGCGGCGTAGACCAGCCGCTGCACCCCTGCAGCACGGGCGCATTCCAATACATTGAGGGTACCCTGAACATTGGTCCTAAAATAGCGCTCTGGCTCTTCGATGGAGGGCACGATATCGGCCAACCCAGCCAGATGAAAGACCCAGTCAACACCCTCAAAACAGGTTTGCAGTTGATCACGATCGGTAATATCGACCGTATGGATAACGAGATTGGCATCGTGATCGAATTCGGCCAGATTGCTCCTGCGTCCGGTGGCAAAATTATCGACCAGATGGACAACATGCCCCTGTGCCAACAGCGACTGACACAGATGACTGCCGATAAATCCTGCTCCTCCAGTGACCAATGATCGCATACAAAACTCCTCAAAAACCCAAACGAAATTCAAATAAAATTGACGTGCGGCACAGTTTGATGCTTAAGCTGATAAAGATAGCGATTGACTTCGTCCATACGGCAATTGCGGCGGCATTCCTGAATATCGAGCTGCTCGGCAACATAGGCCATGCTCTGTTGCCGCTTTTCTCCTTCCCAAATGGCCTGAAAGCTTTCCTGATTGAGATTACCGTACTCAAAGCGTTGATCCAGCAGATAGGCACTACAACCCGACACGGTTCCGTCAGCCATGATGTAAGCCCAGAAGAAAGGTGTCGCATGACAGCGCGTGTAGCGGTTCTGATCCTGGTACTTACGCATGGTATGGGCGCGAAAAATCAGGCTGAAACGATCGGTAGAAAGAGCAGAAAGCTTTTCATTCAGATGCAATAAGGATGTCGTATATTCCAACTCCTGATAACGAGTCGTGTGACTAAAAAGGTGTTGCGAATAAGGTTTTACCACCAAATAATCTAGACCTATTTCATCCCGGCACAAACGTGCCAAGTGGTCCATCTCGTCTACATTATCCGGCAAAAGTAGTGCTTGAGCTCCCAGCGTACAGCTAAGACGGTTCTGGTCACGATAGAGCACCGAAGCCCTTAGATGGTCAATCGCCTTATAAAAATCACGTTCCGGCGCCCGATGAATACGCCCATAATTTTCCGGAGTGCCAGCATTAATAGAGGCCTTCAACCAACTGAGACGAGGCAGAGATTCCTCAACAAAACCTCTCGGATAAACCGTAGCATTGGTAGTCAAGGCCACATCAATGGATGACGCATGAGTTATACGAATGATGTCGTTGATTTTCTTATGCAGTAAAGGTTCTCCTTCACCGGCATACATAATGCTTTTGACACCCAATCGCGCCATCTCTGGAATCTGCGAAGATAGCAACTCAACATCCAAGCTGTTTGGATTATAACCGGTGTAATCAATGGCACAGAAGGTACAGCGGTGATTACAAGCCCCCATCGGGGAAATTTCCATATAGATCGGATAGACGTGTCTAGCCTTCCGCCAGTCACCATCGGCTGATAGCCACTGGGCGACCCTCTGCGGATGAAACATCAGCTTGTGGCTATCAATACGAAAACGGTCGCTCATGAAGATCTAAGTCTCCACCCCCTAGCCATCTCCCTGGCCTGCTCGATCTGACTTCGGGTCATACCGCCGGACAGTGTTTTGTAGAGACTGACTGCGTGCTGGTTCCCCGACGATGCGGCAATTTCAAACCACATCAACGCAGTTACATGGTCCCGTGGGGTACCCTGCCCATTGGCCATCATTGTGCCCAGATTAGCCTGGGCAGTGACTTCACCCTGCTCAGCGGCCATTCTGAATAACCTTACAGCCTCAGCATAGTCCTGCTGCACGCCACCTGCTCCAGTCACATACAAGTAGGCAAGGCTGCGCTGAGCCCAAGCGTCACCACGATCAACCCCCCAACGATACCAATGGACAATTTCCGTATCATGTTCAGGAGACGGCACAGTCGCTTGCTGAAATTTATGCCTACCACGCTCAAAAGCTACCATGCTATCGTAGAAATGCATGGACACTGTGTCTTTAGTGAAATCGCTGACCGTACGATTTGTACGGTCATGATTAGCATTAAGACTATCCACCATATTTTTACATGACTCAATAAAACTACCGTCTCTGCGTAACCCACCCTCATACTCTGACCAATAGGCGGTATGCAAATCCTCGACCACATAAACACCATTTTTAGAAATTTTATGGTATAGATAGTTAAAACTTGCTACAACATGGCTCTGTATGTGGCTGCCATCATCAAGGACAATATCCGGGGTACCAAACTCATCGAGAACCGACTGCAGAAACAAACCATCCTGTTGAGGACCAATACGAACAAAAATCTGGTCCTCTTCAAAATACTTGCACATCGGATTGATATCAATACCTATAATCGTCGCGTAGGGCCCAAAATAACGCTTCCACATCTGCAACGAGCCCCCCGATCCGCAGCCTATCTCAATAAACGTCACAGATTGATTGATAAATGACGCAAAATGGCGTTCATAAACGGGGAAATAATGCATTGACTTATTAATGGCCCTTTTATTGTTATTCAGGAAATCACTCCAAAGAGTCATGAATTTTCGTCCTCGTATTGACAATTATACTTTACGCAATGCCTTAATGTACATTTTCGTTTCATGATGTTCTGGCTGCAGATCTAGAGCCTTTTGGAAATACTTCTGGGCCTCATCCATGCGCCCCTGGGACCCAACCAGGAAGCCAAGACGACTCCACACCTCAACCGAATTAACCGTGACGGTTAAGGCACGTCGACAACAAGCCTCCGCTAAATCCAGTCGCCCATAACGATGGCAGGATGATGCTAAGTTAAGATAAATATCCACCCTCAGCGGATCTAAATCAATCGCATGGTTATAATACTTGAATGACTCTATAAATTTACCTTGCTTTTCTAACAACAAAGCAAAATTATTATACATATCATATGTAGCCTTGTTCATATCTATGACCTTGCGATAACATCTCTCCGCATTGGCATAGATTGTCGTTCTTGAATCTATACTAATAGCCTGATTATAGCAATTGATAGCTTCCGCCATCTTTTCCTGTTGCTCCAGTATCATAGCCAAATTATTCCAAGCACTGCCCATAGCTGGATTAATTCCCACTGCCATGCGATAATAGCACTCCGCCTCGTCTAAGCGTTTTCGCTCAAACAACAAATTACCTAACTGCGCTAAAGTATCCGTACTGTCTGGATCAAGATCAACCGCTTTCTTATAACAGTTAATAGCTTCATCAACTTTATTATCTATAATGCATTGATTTCCATGATTAATAAGTGCCTTAGATCCATGCTTGTTATATAAAGACATCTTTGAATTGCTAAAGTATGATTCCTTATCAAGACTTAGATTCGCTAGTACTGAAGCACCCAGCTCTATAAAATCTCCAAACAGTATCACAAATACCGTATCGGGAAGTACAAACGATGAATGGCTGATGTGATGATGGAGCAGCATAGACTCTATATTTGCAATTCCATCAGATATCAGATTAGAATCATGGAATGCGACGATACAACCTTCTTTTTTGGCATACTGCCAAACATTTAAGAAATCTCTAAATACAGCACGATTCGTGTGTTCGGCATCTATAAAGACCATATCACAGGAAAAACTGATCTGATCAACAGAAAGAGTAGCTAGGTCTGCGTCAAATGTTTGTAATTTTTCCATAGACGCCGGAGGTACGAACTGCCTTAGTATAGACAGCATTCTATCTGTTGACACTTCTTCATAGCTGTATCCCGCGCCACGTTCATCTAATACTTGAGAATTTGGCCTAAGATCAATCGAATAGGCGCAGTGACACTTTGGATCAACCAAATACGGATGCAGCGTACCACCCAGATGAGACCCTACTTCAAGATAAACATAACCACGACAACTGTTACGGACGATGTTCTGAATGGTTAATAACGATCTACGATCATTTATGGTGGTCTGACTAGGTACATTGTTATTAATATCAAACAGAAATTCGTTGTCCATAAATATACCTGTCCGCAATAACCCTTGTAGTTAACCACACAAAGCAAAACTCCCATTTTCCCGAAGATACTGGGTGAAAGTAGGATTCAGCATGACAGATTTTTGCCAATGTTGGTCAGACTCCTCTCTTCTCCCCATCAGCAACAACACAACACTGTAGTTGAAATGACAATAAGCATTATCCGGATCGGTCGATAAGATCTCCTGCAACAACCGTTCTGCCTCCGCAAATTCATTCTGGAAGAATTTAACCGAGGCTAGCAACATCAGGAAGACATTTCTGTTATTGCCCCGATCCAGTTCATTATGACAAACTTTTTCTGCCTGATGTTGCCTTATTGAGATAAAGTCGCCAACGCTCAGGCCAATCAGTTTCAGAACCATTTGATAAGCATCGACCGACTCACTGGTATTATAGACCAACCCAGTCATTGGATAATGAGTGGAACGGGGTGTCGGCATCATTAACTGTTCATCAAGCCCCACGACGATACGCCTGTAAACAGGATGTTCTCTCAGGTCCATAACGATCTGGCTTTCATAAGCCCGTTTCTCCTCCATCTGCGGTACCGACCATAGATGCTGACGGCCATGTTCATTCTGGATATCTTCCGGAGACAGCCTCTCCTTTACGAACAACTTGCGTTCGATAAACTCTTTGGTCCATGGGCTATATTTGAAGTGTATAATGATAGCCCCATGAGGGTGGATATAACTCATGCGGAGAGTGACATGACGTCCACCGTGGTAACCTCCATCCGGCAAGCAGTGAAGCAACCTTGATCTCTCCAGATGCGTTATCTCAGGACAACATTTTTTCTCATCTTCAAAAAAACCATGCCACCTTTGGGTCACAAGCAACTGTTGGTGATCGGGTGCGGGATATGAGATATTGGGCGGATCCATCATGACAATCCCCCTGATCTCATAGGCGGACCAGCCATGCTTCTCCAGGCTCCAGAAAAACCATTCAGGGTCTCTGGTCGTAAGAAATTCGGTCACATTGAGAATGATTTTCCATGCGTCGTCTATCTCCCGTTCCACAGCCATAAGCTCTTCATCAATGGCAACCACCCCCCTC
>JADGCH010000073.1:0-2089 GCA_015229115.1 Magnetococcales bacterium | reverse complement strand
GTCGTCTATCTCCCGTTCCACAGCCATAAGCTCTTCATCAATGGCAACCACCCCCCTCACTGCCGAGGATCGCACCTCCCAATGAGGAGCAATCTGACGACAAAGGGCAACAGATTCATCGGTAGATTGACGGTCAATCAGAATACCGTGATCAAAAATCAGTACATGGTGCCTCAACCACCAAGCGAGCAAATAGGCCTCGTTGAAAAAATTACAGATAACTACTCGACGACGCATAGGTAATTTTGCTCCCGATGCACTCATAATCTGAAAAATTGACCCAACCATTCAGCGCGCATTATACAATTGCTGCCGCATCTCCTGCAACACCGCTTGTGCTTCCTTAAAGCGATAGCGACGTAGATGAGCGATCAAGCGTCCACTGACCTCCGACAGGTCATCCGGCCAGACCCATTGTTCCAGCTGCTGCAATAACTCACGGCTCTGTTTGGCTTGGCGGTTGTTCACAGCCGGCTCCAGTTGATCGATCAGGGCGATAATATCTGACCAACCGGCGGTTACGACACCTGCACCGGCTTGGGCGTGTAGCCAACGCGATAGCTCCTGCAACAACGGTTGCAACTGCACGTCCAGTTGCTCCAAGGTAACCTGTGCTAGCCCGACGTTATCTTGCGACAGGCTCTCCTCCAAATTGCGCGCCAACTGCTCTACGACTGCGGCACCGATGGTGCCAGCCAGACCCTTAAGGGTGTGCGCCTGACGCTGGGCCGACAAGTAATCTCCCTGTGCCAGCAGATACTGGAGAGTCGCCACACCATGGGCTTGGTCACGAGAAAACCCCGCCAGCACACGCCGATAGAGTGTCTTGTTACCGACAAAACGGTGCAACCCCTTGACCAGATCAACACCGGGCAATTGCCGCGGAAGCTCCTGATCGCTACCCTGCCCGATCCAGTGTAGCAACTTCGACCATAACTCCTCCGGATCGATCGGCTTGGCGATATGGTCATTCATGCCGGCTGCCATACAGCGTTCCCGATCGACCTGCATGGCGTTGGCAGTCATGGCGACAATAGGCAAGCGGGCATATTGCGGTAGTTGGCGAATGGTCCTGGTAGCCGTCAGGCCATCCATGACTGGCATCTGCATATCCATCAGAACAATATCATACGATTGTTGCTGTACCTTTGTCACGGCCACAGCGCCATCGCTGGCCCATTCAACGACACAGCCAACATCGGTCAACAAGGCCGTGGCAATTTCCTGGTTGATCTCGTTGTCTTCCACCAAGAGCACCCGCGCCCCTCTGATAGGGGTCCAATCCACCGGAGCTGGTGCTGATGGAGGTGGCGCAGCCTCGCTCTGAACAGGGTCATCCGTGGTCAGGAAACGGCGTTCGTACCAGTTAAACAGCTCGTCACGGTGCTGCTGGCTACGTCCCAACCAAGCGGTAAACCAGAAGGTGGAACCGATGCCGTAGTGACTACTGACACCAACAGCCCCATCCATCAGCTCGGCCAGCTTCCTGGAAATAGCCAGACCCAGACCTGTGCCACCAAATTTGCGCGTGGTCGACATATCGGCCTGGGAAAAGCTCTGGAACAACCGTCCGATCTGCTCATCGGTCAGGCCAATACCGGTATCGGTCACAGCACCGTACAACAGTAACCGATCGTCCTGCTCTTCTCTGACCTCCATGCGGATGCGGATCTCGCCCTGTTCGGTAAACTTGATGGCGTTGTTGACATAGTTGATCAGAATCTGCCCGAGACGCAACGGATCACCGACCAGTTGGTTCGGCAGCTCTGGGGCCAGATCCAGCATCAGCGGCAATCCTTTGGCGTTGCTCCTGGCAGCCACCAAGCTGGCTACAGTATCCAGCACCTTGGCCAGTTCAAATTCGGTCGATTCGATGGTCAACTGGCCGGCCTCGATCTTGGAAAAATCGAGAATATCGTTGATGATACCGAGCAGATGCTGGCCAGACCCCTGTATTTTACCAATCTGGTCGCGCTGTTGTGGCGTTAGAGCGGTTTTGAGAACCAGATGGGATAATCCGAGAATGGCATTCATGGGGGTGGTTGCCATGGATGAAGAGCTTATGGCTGTGGAACGGGAGATAGACGAC
>JADGCH010000072.1 GCA_015229115.1 Magnetococcales bacterium | reverse complement strand
AATGTGGCGCACCAGTATGGCAAGACCGTTACCTTCATGCCCAAGCCCATGATTGGTGACAATGGCTCTGGCATGCACGTTCACATGTCGATCTGGAAAGAGGGTAAGCCACTGTTTGCTGGCAATCAGTACGCTGATCTGTCGCAGATGGCGCTGCACTTCATCGGTGGTATCAAGAAGCACGCTCGTTCCCTGAATGCCTTCACCAATCCGTCGACCAACTCCTACAAGCGCTTGATCCCCGGTTTTGAGGCCCCGGTGCTGCTGGCCCATTCGGCCCGCAACCGCTCAGCCAGCATCCGTATCCCGGCTTCGACCAATCCCAAGGCCAAGCGGTGCGAGATTCGCTTCCCCGATCCGTCGGCCAATCCCTACCTCGCCTTCGCGGCGTTGCTGATGGCTGGTCTGGATGGTGTCGAGAATCGCATCGACCCAGGTAGCCCGATGGACAAGAACCTGTATGATCTGCCACCCGAAGAGTTGAAGCAGGTACCGACCGTGTGTGGTTCGTTGCGTGAGGCGTTGGCAGCGATGAGTGCTGATCGTGAATTCCTCAAGAAGGGTGATGTCTTCAGTGATGACCTGATTGATGCCTGGATTGAGCTGAAGATGGAAGAGGTCTACCGCATGGAACATACACCCCATCCGGTCGAGTACGAGATGTATTATTCGGTCTAAGTTTGTTATCTTCTGCCTCTTTGACCTTATCGTCACTGGGCTCCGATTGTTTGGAGTCCAGTGATTTAGCTAGTTTCGGACAGTTGAAGTTCAGTTCTTGGCTTGTTCAGACGAATCGATATCCAATACCGGTCTCTGTCAAAATGTGTTTCGGGCTGGCTGGTGTCTCTTCTATTTTACGCCGTAAGCCGGCCATAAAAACGCGTAAATAATGGGAGCGGTCGACATGGTTTGGTCCCCATACCTCTTTCAGGATTTGACGATGAGTCAGTACTCGATCTTTATTGGTAATCAGTAAAGTTAGGATTCTATATTCTGTTAGCGTTAAATGAATTTCTTCGCCCAAGCGAGTAACTCTACGACGCGTCAGATCTACTTGTATGGCGCCGAATTCGAAATATGGGTCATCATCAGTATGACCATTTTGGCGTTGTGAACGGCGTAAAATGGCACGGATGCGTGCCTCCAATTCTGGTACGCCGAAGGGTTTGGTCAGGTAATCATCTGCTCCAGCGTCCAACGCTTCCACTTTTTGTGTCTCATCGGTGCGTGCCGATAGGATCAGAATAGCCATATTGCTCCAAGTCCGTACATGACGTACGACTTCAATACCATCCTGGTCCGGTAATCCCAGATCCAGCACTACGAGATCGGGCTTGCGCGTACTGATCTCGGTCAATCCCTGTTTAGCGGTTTCAGCTTCCCAAACTTGAAAACCTGACGAAGTTAAGGCCATGGCGATATAGCGACGCACTTGACGTTCATCTTCAATCAACACGGCCTGAAAATTATGTGTCATTCCGCTGCATCCTCTACATCCTCAATCGGAACGGAGGGAGGTGTGCCAAGCGGCAGAGTCAACCGAAATAGCGCTCCACCACCGGGTTGATTTTCAGCTCGAACTTGACCACCATGTGCTTCAATTATGATCCGTACAATGGACAGACCTAGACCAACTCCTCCAGCACCGGCTCTTGCGTTACCATGCACAAATTTGTTGAACAAGTTTTCTTCTTGACCATGCGGTAATCCAGGGCCATCATCGCAGAAGACGATAACCAAATCGTAATTCAGTTGCCTAACATGGATATCGATACGGCTGCTTGGCATGGTATACTTAGCCGCGTTTTCCAGCAAGTTGCAAAAGACCCTCTCCATCATCATAGCATCCATTTCTACGAATGGGAGGTCGTCAGGCATATCAATATGGACCTTGTGTTGTATCAAGATAGGCCCACTGCGGTGCAAAGCTGAACCAATGATCTCCTCCAGCGGATACCAATCCTTACGTAGTACCGTTTGGCCTGTTTGTAAACGGGCCATATCAAGCAGCTTGTCAATATCAGCTAACATCTCGTGTGCTTGTTGGCGCATACCACCAATTAAGTCAGTATTACAACATTTACCAGACAATGAGGATAAGTTTAACTCCATTGCATCGGCCAGACTAACCATAGCCGTCAAAGGGGTACGCAGATCATGAGACAAACTGGAAAGCAAAGCATTACGCAGGCGTTCTGCTTCCACATCCAATTGAGTATGCTGAGCTACAGCAGCATAATGGACCCGCTCCAGAGCTAAACCGACCAAAGTAGCACAGGCTTCCAGAAAGTCACGTTGTGCTGCTGTCATGGTCCAGTCTGGACCATTTGGAACCAACAGCAACACACCATAAACGCTCCGTGTTCCTTTGAGAGGAATCGCTAGCGTTGTACCAGAAGTATGCGTATCGGTATCTTTCCAGGAATCGTCTCCTGTGGCGAAGATCTTTTGGGCCATTGCCAAAGGGTATTTCTGATCATCTGGTATTGCTGGATACAAGTGTCCATCTGTCGTTGGTAACAAGATGGTGCCTGTTACATCACAATTAGTGGCGATAAAACGACAACAGGTCGGGGCAATCTGTTCAGAAGTCAGGATGCCTGTCAACTCACTAGCCAGACCGTATAACGCCTGAATATGTTGTTCACGGTCCCTAGCCATCTGGAGTTGCTCTTGTAAACCCGATGTTAAGTGGGCAGTGATTAAAGCGATTGGTAACATCAACACCAGTGTGAGAATGCTTTGTCCATCGACGATCATCAGTGAAAAATAGGGTGGTACAAAAAAATGAGCGAAGGATAGCACCGATAAAAAAGCTGCTATTACTGACGGACGGCGGCCTAATTTGATAGCTAATAAGAATACTATCAAGAGAAATATCATGAGGGTGTTGGATAAAGAGAGCGCTTGGTGGAGAGGTAATAATAATACTGTTGTCACAACAACGGCCAATACAGCCAAGAGATCGCTTGTACCAGCAAACTGTTTTTTAATCAAAGGGAGTCTCCGCTCAACAGGGCGTTCTTACCACAATCTTAACGCTTTTTTCCAATCAATTAGCACCATCTTAGCAATAAACGTCTTATTCTCTCACCATAGGTCTTTTTGTACCAGTGTATGAGTTGGTTAAGCCAACACGATGTGTTGCCGTTGCACCATTGTTTCTTTGAAACAGGTAAAACGCTTAAATAGAGAAAGGCGCGTAGCAGCAGTCCCGACTCGGTACAGCGGATGATCAAGCTTGATTTTGCTGTGGTGGTTGAGAGCGGAGCTAGAGCGGGCGCAGCTTTCCCGCAAGCCAGTTTCAGGCTGCTTGGATCGAGATTGTTACCTATATCAGTATGCTGTTTAGCGATACTAAAAAGTATGGATGCGGTGCCGGAACAGTTACGCACCGTGTCTTAAGAGTCTAAAGAATCGAGGAGAAGAATTATGGCGTGTTCTCTGGAAGCCACCGTGGACCCACAGCTCGTCAAACAGTGGATTGCTGAAATTGGCTCTGATTCCACAGCTGCTGTCCCACTCTTGCAGGCGATTCAGACTTATTACCGTTATTTACCACGTAAGGCTATGGATTTGGTGGTTCAGAACAGTGACATTACGGCCAGTCAGCTTTTTGGTGTAGCGACTTTCTATGCCCAGTTCCGTCTTAAACCAGTAGGACGGCACGTGATCAAAGTGTGCCATGGCACGGCTTGCCATGTCAATGGGGCCGAGCGTATCAATATCACCTTGCGACATTTGCTGGACATTACAGACGCTGAACAGGATACAGCTGCCAATGGCAGTTATACCATCGAAAATGTTGCTTGCGTTGGCTGTTGCAGCCTAGCGCCCGTGATGGTGGTTGGTGCAGAAACTTTTCCAAATCTCAAGGGAGCCAATGCCCAACGGGCGTTGAAGAAGCATGCCAGCGATCACGGAGAAGTCATGGCCACGACCCATGATGATAGTGAAGATGGTAGCGAAACCAGTCACAAGGGGGACTGAACATGGGTGATCGTATGGTTATCACGGTTGGAGAAGGTACCTGTGGCATTGCTGCTGGTGCCAAGGAGGTTGCTGATTTATTGGCCAAACGCTTTCCTGATGCAGAATTGCGTACCGTCGGTTGCATTGGTATGTGTCATCAGGAACCGATGGTATGGATTACCAACCCGGATAATGAAACCTTTTTGTATGGTCAGGTAAATAAAAAAAATATACCCAAGATTGTCAAATTTCATCGTGGTGAAGGGGAGTTACCACAAGGAACGTTCATCAACTCTTCTTCTCAGCCGGATACGGATAAAGGTCGTTATCTCACGCATCAAACCCGCATTGCCTTACGCAATGTTGGCCAATTAAACCCGACTTCCATAGATCAGGCTCGTTTACGTGGCATCTATCAAGCAATCGAAAAAATTCTTCAAAGTGGCATGACTTCCGAACAAGTCATCGAAGAGGTTAAATTATCTCAATTGCGTGGTCGTGGTGGAGCTGGTTTCCAAACTGCGGTGAAATGGGGGTTTGCACGGCAAACAAAAGCAGATGTCAAATACCTAGTGTGCAACGGTGATGAGGGGGATCCAGGAGCCTTTATGGATCGTTCGTTGCTGGAAGGGGATCCCCACTCGGTATTGGAAGGAATGCTGATTGCCGCTTATGCCATTGGGGCGTCAAAAGGCTATGCCTACATTCGAGCCGAATACCCCCTAGCTGTGAAATACTTTGGTCAGGCTATCCATGATGCCCGTCATGCCGGTTTGCTTGGCAAGAATATTCTAGGCAGCTCATTCTGCTTTGATATTAAAATCAAAGAAGGGGCGGGTGCTTTTGTCTGTGGTGAAGAAACCGCTCTACTGGCCTCCATTGAGGGGCAAAGGGGTATGCCACGGGTACGGCCACCCTTTCCAGCCGTATCGGGATTGTTTGGTAAACCGACGATCATCAATAACGTTGAGACGTTAGCTAATTTACCTTGGATTCTCATCCATGGTGGCGCCGCTTATGCGGCTATTGGTACCGAAAAGAGCAAGGGTACCAAGGTGTTTGCTCTGGCTGGAGCTGTGGCCCGTGGCGGATTGGTCGAAGTACCGATGGGTATGACGATCCGCCAGATGATCCATGATATTGGTGGTGGACCAGTCAGTCATCGACCCCTCAAAGCGGTACAGCTAGGGGGACCCTCTGGCGGGTGTATTCCTGAGTCGATGTTTGATATTCCCATTGAGTACGAGGCCATTAACGCCACTGGAGCCATCATGGGTTCTGGGGGTATGGTGGTTATGGATAGCAAATCGTGCATGGTGGATATTGCCCGTTATTTTCTTGAGTTCACTCAGATTGAATCCTGTGGTAAGTGCACCTTCTGCCGCATTGGCACCTTGAGAATGAGAGAGATCCTGACCAACTTCTGCGCTGGTAAGGGCCAGGTGGAAGATATTGATAAACTATATGAACTGGCTAATCAAGTATGCCATGGTAGCCTATGCGGATTAGGACAGAGTGCTCCGAACCCGGTTCTGACAACAATTCGTTATTTCCGTGATGAATATATTGCTCATGTGGTAGAGCATAGATGTCCGGGAGGAATTTGTGCGGAGTTAATTGAGCATAAGATTGATCAAGTTAAATGCACAGGCTGCTCAATTTGTGCCCGTTATTGTCCGGTCAGTTGCATTAGTGGCACGATCAAACAACCAGACACGTGGGTTATCGATCATAACACCTGCATTAACTGTGGTATGTGCTACGAAGTGTGTAATCCATTGGCCGTTATGGTCGCCTAATAGGGGAAAAATATGAGCCAGGAACCAATCAATATCACCTTGAATGGCCAGGAATTGTGTGTTTCAGCCAACGCTACTATCCGTGAAGTAGCAGAGCAACAGGGCATTCATATCCCAACCTTTTGCCATAACGATCGACTCAAACCCTTTGCTTCCTGTTTTTTGTGTGTCGTCGAAGTGGAAAAAGCGCGGACGTTGTTACCAGCCTGCTCCACCCGGGTTGTGTCTGGAATGAACATCAAAACCGATAGTGAAATCGTACGTAAAAGTCGCAGGGGTGCGTTGGATCTGCTACTTTCTGACCATGCCGGTGATTGTGTTGCCCCTTGCGAAACCACCTGCCCAGCCCACATTGATATTCAGGGTTACATTGCCCACATTGCCAATGGTGAGTTTGAAGCTGCTGTGCATTTAATCAAACGGCGCAATCCGTTGCCGGTAGTCTGTGGACGCATTTGTCCCCATCCCTGTGAGTCTGAATGTCGACGTGCGCTCGTGGATGATGAGCCGGTCGCCATTAATCCACTCAAACGCTTTGCATCAGAATATGAACTGCAGATGGGTGCCGTGACGGTACCAAGACCGCTTCCAGATACCGGTCGACGGGTGGCCATTATTGGAGGAGGCCCAGCTGGTCTTTCGGCAGCTTATTATCTGAGGTTGATGGGACATCAACCGGAGATTTTCGAGGCGTTGCCACAATTGGGAGGCATGGCCCGCTACGGTATTCCGCGTTTCCGTCTGCCGTGGGAGATGATGGACCGTGAGATTCAGGCCATACTGGATCTCGGCGTACCGGTACATTACCAGAAAAAGCTTGGACGTGATTTTTCCATGGCCGACCTCAAGAAACGGGGATTTAGTGCTGTCTTATTGGCCATTGGTGCCCACAAATCAAGAGCCATGGGAATTACCAATGAGAACGCTCCTGGAGTCATGGGGGGTATTGATTTTCTGCGTGGCGTTGTTTTGGGTGAAGAGATAAAAGTTGGCCATAAGGTCGCTGTGATCGGCGGGGGAGATACCGCCATGGACTGTGCGCGTGTGGCTAAACGTTTGGGAGCAGAAGTCACTCTCTTGTACCGCCGTACCCAGGCGGAAATGCCTTCTATGCCCCAAGAACAACATGAGGCCATTGAGGAAGGGATCTTGATTCGTTATCTAACGGCTCCTGTTGGGGTGCTCCTGGATACCGGAGGTCATGCCTGTGGTTTAAAAGTGATCACGATGGAATTGGGCGAACCAGATAAATCTGGGCGTCGTCGACCGGTTCCTAAACCCAATAGTGAGGAAATTTTACCTTTTGATCTGATTCTTGCTGCTATTGGTCAGGATCCTGATCTGGATTGTCTGGATATGGACGCCGATAAGCCCGACATCTCTCAGTGGAAAACGTTTATTCATGATGAAAAAACCCAAGTGACTTCTATGACGGGAGTTTTTGCCGCTGGGGACTGTGCTTTCGGACCGGATATCCTTATCCAGGCCATTGGTGAAGGACGTCGTGCTGCTCAGGCCATCGACCTTTATCTCAACGGCGCAGAAGTCAAGCTGATCAAGGAATATATTATTTCCCGTGGTCATCTCGCAGAACTGGAGAAAGCTGACTTTGCACCGCGCTTTGTACATAAGAAACGACAGTTGGAGGTGACTCTACCACCACAGCAACGATTGAACAGCAATGGGGGCTGGGATGCCATCAATGTTGGCTTTTCCGAGGCTCAAGCTTTGGCTGAGGCCTCCCGTTGTATCGAGTGTGGATGCAATGCCCGGTTTGATTGTAGGTTGCGCCACTATTCCACTGAGTACGATGCCATCGAAACCCGTTTTGCCGGACAAAATCGCAAATATGCGGAAGATAAGCGTCATCCACTGATCAGGATTGAAGCCGACAAATGTATCACCTGTGCCAGTTGCGTTCGCATCTGTTCAGAGGTACGGCAGATCCATGCCTTAAGCTTTATCAGTCGAGGTTTTACCACCCAAATTGGTCCCAGTTTCGGTGACCCATTACAAGAGACTGGTTGTGATGCGTGCGGTATGTGCATTGACGTTTGTCCAACCGGGGCTTTAGCTCCCAACACTGGCAAGGAGGCTGGCCCATGGATCTGGGATACCGTCATCACCAGTTGTACCTCCTGCAGCCGCGGTTGTGGTTTGTCAGTAAAGATAAAGAATCAACGTATTGTCAAGATCAACGGTATTGAAGGGGATCCCGTTAACGAGGCTTGCATCTGTGCCGAGGGGCGGTTTGCCTATCAGATGCTGTTTGATCAAGATAACACTTCTCTGCCAGATTTGATCCTAGAACGGTTGTCCCAGTTAACACAGACCGTGCTAGTGGTGGTAGCAACGACGTTGACAGTAGAAGAGAGTTTTGCCGCAGCCTTGGTGGCACGTCAATACAATGCTGGTTTTTACTATATGGGTAGCAACGGTTTCAGTAGTCCAACCAAACCGAATGCCAAACTGATAGGGGAGGCCAATGTTGCCCTGTTGCAGCGGTTGGGTGCCTTGCCATTGCGAGAAGATCACGCCGATCGAGACCAATGCTGGGTGCTGGCTATTGGTTGTGAAGTTCCTGAAGGTTGGACTGGCATGAGCGTTGCCGTTGCTGATCCACTCATGACAGAAGGGTCTTTCCTTAACCGTGATGGTCATTTAGTGCGATTGATTCCTGCATGGCAGAAACATGGTTTGCGGCAAGGCTGGCAGTTTTTAAGCCATTTGGCGGGCGCCATGTTTTCCGACATTACTACGTTGCGGCAACACCTTGTTGCTGAGGTTAAAGAACTGACACCGCTGCTGGATTGGGATGAGCACAGACTGGTGAGCGTGGCTCTACCAGTACGGATGGAACCAGTGGCACAAGATGTGCGCAGTAGGCGTTTTTCCGCACATATGCTGGCTATGCAGTTATCGTGGGAATGAACAAGGGCGGTTCATAAAGATAGGCTAAGTTGGTAGCTGGTGTTGATTCCAGACGCAGCCGGGTAGATCTGTAAGTAGCCAAGCATGGTGCCGGTTGTGTTGTTGCGGTAACGGATGGTCTCGGTCTCCATGTCGTTGCGGTTGCTCTGCGTCAGCCGTGTTCCCTTATCATTCAACAGTTGCATATCAGCGTTGGCCATCAATCCAGCCAAGGTAGCCGTCAGCGTACTACCAGCTGCCCATTGCAGCTGGTAGTAATCGCTGCTGTCATCGACACCGACCCAGTCGTCCATAACAACGGCAACAGCGCTGAGTGGTTTCACCTTGGTCGCTGTCGTGCGGCTGTTGTTACGTCCTGATTCCACCACCATCACGGTCAATGGCTCGGACACCGGACTGGTATGACCAGCTCGGTCCTGTTGTAGCGCCCTGACAGCATGTTGGCCCCATGTCAACGTGCCATCGATGCTCCAGCGGCTGTTGGCCACCGTGGTGGTCCCTATTGATTCGCCAGAATCGATGGCCGCATTGCTGTTACGGTCTTCAAACAGAATCACCCGAGCGCCGTTTTCCGCCGATGCACTGCTGAAGCTGAGTGCTGCGGTCTGCGCGGTGATGTTATCGCTGCTGGAGCTGCCCTTGTCGTCTGCTGCGGCCAAATCCAGTCCGGTCAACCGGGCCGGTACTGTGGTATCGACCGTGATCAGCAAGGCTGTTGACACCCTGCTGCTATGACCACCCTGATCGCTTTGTAAGGCCCTGATGCGGTGGGTACCTGACGTCAGATCAACGTCAACATGCCATTCCGTGGCCGATACCACGGTGGTCGCTACAAGCTCGCCATCGTCCACCACACCATCGTTATCGCGGTCAGAAAAAAGGATCATTACAGAACCCTGTTTCCCATCATAGCCACTGATGGTCAGTCCACTGGTTTGCAGGGTGATGTGATCGCTGTTGGAAAGGCCACTGTCATCCATGGCAGCCAGATCAAGCCGAGTGGGTACAGGAGGCAGCAGCGAGGTCACCGTGAGTCGCCAGCCACCGATTTCATCGTTAAAGCCTTCGGCGGACAGGTAGTAGACACCGCTGCGCTCGGCGGTGTAAGTGAGTGCTGCATTAAAGCTGGTACCGACGTCATCGTTGGAGCGAAGAATGGCGCCATGATCGTCGTACAGCCTCAACACTGGATCAGCCAGCGCTGCCGCGGTGCCCACCGCCCATCCAACCAGATCGATCTGGTAACGGTCACCAGCTGTCAACATCACCGAACACCAGTCCTGATCACTGGCCACTTCAACGATGCCCGTTCTGCTGCCACCAACGATCGCAACAGCCTGCGTCAGGGTAGAAGCAGGATAATCATCGCTGCCATCCTGCTTGACCGTCAGCCGATAACTGCCGGTGGTCCAGTCACCCTCCCCTTCAGCCGACAGATAGTAGGTCGCTGTCAACGGTGGCGTAAACAGCAACAGCGACTCCAACCCCAGGCCCAAATCGTTGTCATAGTCCAGTTCATGGTCACTGGCATCCAGGATGCGCAGGGCAGGATCATCCAGCGTACCCTGACGACTATCCAGTCCCTGCAAGGTGACCCGATAACGCCAACCCGCCGTTAGAGTAACGGCGAACCAGTCACGATCGCCTGACTGTTCGATGGTGCCCTTGATGCTATTGCCAACGGTCAACCGGCCACGGCTGGCTGTTGAAGCAGCGTAATCATCCGCCATGCTGCTCCAGTTCGATGCGCTCCACCAGCTGTTCTTCGATTTGATCGATCTCAGCCAGGAAACGGCGCCGATAACGCTGCTGATCGATCAAACGCGCCATCGGCTCCTCAGCACCAACAGTCCCAAACAGAGCAGACAAATCGGCAACCCCCTGCTCAAGCTCCTGCTCCATCTGCTGACGCAAGGCAGCCAGCTGCGGCAAGGCCGCTGCGGTCGTAGAGTCGATCTCGGCCAGAGCCTCGCGCCACTCCATGACCTGCATCAGGAAGGCCGACTCCTGATCACCCCTGCCCTGCTGTGCCGACGCAGGCTGATAACCGGTCTGTTGCAGCAGGTAGGCAGCACGGGTCAATGGGTCACGCAAAGTTTGCCACGCCTCATTCAGCTGGGTCGCCCGCTGCATCGACCGGCGCTGCTCTTCGACGCTATGCGTGGCAAAACGGTCCGGATGAAACTGCTGCTGCTGGGCGTGATAGTGTTGGTCCAGGACAGCAGGATCGAGATCAAAAGCGACCGGCAGCTGTAACAGCGCAAAAAAATCGGTCATACCGAGAACGATTCACCACAACCGCAGCGTGCCTTCTCACGCGGATTGATAAACTTGAAGCCCGATTTGAAGGATTGTTTCTCGAAATCGACCACCATGCCCTGTAGCGCCGACAAGGATTTACTGTCGACCACCAGACGCACCCCCTGACTCTCAAACTGCTGATCGCCTTCGTCCGGTTGATCGGCGTATTCAAGCCGATAGGAAAAACCGGAGCAACCACTGGTGGTGACACCGATACGAATGGCCGCATCGGGCGTACCACGCCGGCTCAGCATCTGACGTGCTTGCTCGGCAGCCTGTTCAGTCAGCGTAATAGCGGTTTCTGTCGTCATGCTATCCCTCCTTATTCTGTTTGGAACGATAATTTTCTACGGCTGATTTAATGGCATCCTCGGCCAGTACCGAACAGTGGATCTTGACCGGTGGCAAAGCCAGCTCCTCGGCCACAGCGCTGTTCTTGA
>JADGCH010000071.1 GCA_015229115.1 Magnetococcales bacterium | reverse complement strand
CCGGTGCGCAGGGGCATCAGCAGGATCTCCTGGTCAGGGATCTGTTGCAGGTTCAGCAATTGGTAGGGGAAATCGAGCACATAGGAACGCAGCTCAGCCGATAGAGGGCCATACATGGTGTGGAAAAAGGGTGGCATGGACCATGATTCCGGGCCATGGTACAGGACGATGCAAAAGATGACCGGTAAAGGCCCGCTTTCACCCTGCTTGGTGAAGATGGCGCGTAGCTCCTCACCCTGGTAGATGAGAAGCTGCATCGGTGTGTTGCGGTCGAAATAGCTTTTGTGCTCAAATAGCACGTAAACATGTAACGGCGTGCCGTCGGTGGTCTTAAGCCGAATGAGGAAATCGGCATGGGATGGACCGTGATAGAGACCGGCGTAGTTGACCCTGAGCACCTCCGGATCAACAGTCTGATCAACCGATTGGTACAGGGGAGCTGGCAACCAGTGTTGCATCAGGACGCGGATGGTGCCGTTATCGTCAATCCATATCTTGAAAAAGCCGTCATGATCTTGGGGTGCCAGTTGCATCGCGGGCTGTTCCTTGGTTACCGAGGCTGGAGCAATTGTTCCAACGATGTAGCATTATAATCCATACGAACACACGATGGAATCAATCCTGTGATGTCAACCACTCCGCCCGTTTGGTAGCACTGGCCTTGACAATGGACAGCCCTAGAGTCCCAGACATCGACCCGATGTTGCCGGCCAGATCGGTCTGAAAGGCCCTCAAACTGTAACTTCCAATCGCCATCGCCAGATCCTTGGAACGCCACAGCCCATTCTCATCAACGATCACAGTTGCCAGGGTTTTCTCGCTGCTGTCCTGCTTGTTGTTCTTGTTCTTATCGGCAAACAGCGTTACTGTCGCGCCGGCTTCACCGCTACCGCTGAAGTTAAGCCCTTTGGTCAGGCTGGTGATATTGTTGCTGCTGTCGGTACCGTTGTCATCGGCGATGTCGAGATCAGGGGATGAGGGTGCAGCGGGTGGGGTGGTGTCGACCGTGATCAGCAGTGCTGCCGAGGCATCACTCAGACTGCTGCCCATTTTCTGCGTGGCACGGATGGCGTGGCTACCGGATGACAGGGTTACATCCCGGCTCCATTTGCCGGTAGCAGCGGTAACGGCTACGGTACCCAGCGGCGTTTCGCCATCCAGCAGGATGACCACGGCCCCTTTCTTGCCCGTGCCGGTGATGGTCAAGGACTTGGTGTTTTTGGTGATATTGTCGCTGGTTGATTTGCCGCTATCATCAGCAGCAGCCAGATCAAGACCGGTAGGAACCGCCAGGGCCGGAGCGGTCACGGTGATCATCAGGGCATCGCTGACCGGACTGTTGTTGCCATCGCTATCGCGTTGCAGGGCCCTGACGCTGTGTGTTCCGATCAGCAGACGAATATCGCTGTTCCAGGAATTACCGGTAAGGGTAACGGTGGTCAACGGCTCGCCACTGGTGAGAAGGCCATCGTCGTCCTTGTCATCAAACAGCACCAGTTTGTTACCGGCCACGCCGCCGCTACCACGAATGGTCAAACCGCTGGTCTGGCTGGTGATGTTGTCGCTGCTGGAGCGGCCATTATCATCGACAGCATCCAGGTCCAGATCGGTCACAGCCGATAAACTCTTACTCAGCGTCACCACAAAGATATCGCCCTTGTCGTTGGTATCCCCCGACACCAGGTTGGCCGAATAGCTTTGAAAGGCGACTGTACTGCCATCGGCTGACAAGGCTGCTGTCTCGACTGAAGAACCGTACTGCTGGG
The DNA here is from genome assembly GCA_015229115.1 of Magnetococcales bacterium. Classification (GTDB taxonomy): domain Bacteria; phylum Pseudomonadota; class Magnetococcia; order Magnetococcales; family JADGCH01; genus JADGCH01. The sequence continues at coordinate 9,762 of JADGCH010000071.1, read as the reverse complement.
TAGCATTAGCGGCTACACTGACCAATCGGGTCATGCCGGTGTCACGATCGTGGACGAAAATATCGTACTCACCGTTATTGTCGTTGGACACCAGGTTGACGGCACTGCTGCCAAACACCACGAAACGACCGTCGGCGGAGAGATCGGGAGACTGGCCCGACGCATCGCTAGCCTGTGCTCCATCGCTGGCGACACTGACCCGGCTAGTCTGTTGGAGGGTGCGGTCATAGACAAACACATCACGTTTGCCATTGGTGTCGCCACTGACCAGGTTGGAGGCCAGGCTCATGAAGGCCACATAACGACCATCAGCCGAGATGGCTGGGCCGTCGTCGTAGGACGATTCGTAGGCCCCATTGGCCTGAGTGCCGTCAGAGGCCACACTGACGCGGATGGTGCTGTTGCCCTGCATGTCGCGCACGAAGGTATCATAAGTGCTGTTGGTATCGTCTGCGACCAGATTGGAGGCATAGCTGGTAAAGGCGACATAGCGACCGTCATCGGAAAGGGCCGGTGTGCCCCAGGAGTGCTGGTTACCGGTACGGCCATCCAGGGATACGCTGGCGAGCTGGGTGGTATTAGCGACGGTATCGCGCACAAAAATGTCCCAGGTGGCGCTGGAGTCGTTCGCATAAAAATTGGAGGACAGGCTGGTAAAAGCGACATAGCGACCGTCGGCTGACAGGGCGGGCGCCCCCCAGGAGTCCTTGTTACCCTGGGTGTTATCACCGACGACACTGACACGGGTGGTTGTTTTCGTTGCCGTATCGTGCACAAAAATGTCTTTGGCGTTGTTGGTGTCATCGTTCACCAGATTGGAAGCATCGCTCATGAAGGCCACATAACGGCCATCGGCTGACAGGGCCGGGGCCTCCATGGCGTTGCCATTGCCCTGGCTGCCATCGCTGGCGACACTGACCCGTGTGGTCGTGCCGGTGCGGGTATCGCGAACGAAGATATCGGCCAAATTGTTGCTGTCGCCGCTGACCAGGTTGGAAGCATAGCTGCGAAATGCGACGTAGCGCCCATCGGCTGAAACCGCTGGGGCATAATCGGAATGGTTATTACCTTCGGTACCGTTGGAGGCGACACTGACACGTTGGACGGGGCTGGCCATGGTAGGGATCCTTTCATCGAATTTGATTTTTATGGACTTAACTCCGGTTATGATTTTAACACAGATCACTTTTGTCTGCACGAAAAACAGCCCCGGTCCGGCCAGCAGTTGCCCCAGTGCTGTTGCCCTTGCATAATGGCCATGATTCCGCCAGAATCACTAGCCGAACCTTCGTATGATCCAAGGCACACATGATGAGGTACAGCCATGCCATCACTCTCCAACTGGAATTCTTCCCTGAATACCGGAATAGCCAATATTGATATTGAGCATCAGAAACTTTTCAGCATGTTAAAAATGCTTGAGGATGCTCATCAGGTTGGATTCGGTGCCTCAGTCGTCAGTGGCATCATGGACGAACTGTGTGACTACACTTCCCATCACTTCAGCAACGAAGAACAACAGCTGGAACAGCTCGGTCACAGCCAGTTACAGGAGCACAAAACAATCCATCAGACCCTGCTGGACAAGGTCATCGGCTACCGGCAGAAGCTGATGACCATCGACGACCGTGAATCGCTGGTCGCAGAGGTTGGTGCTTTTTTGCAAAACTGGCTGGTACAGCATATTCTGGAAGTAGATATCCCTGCTTTCCAGAACAGTCGAAAGGGATCGTAGGTGCCAACGGCTCATGTCGCTACCCTTTGTCTTGCAGTTCCGGCACCCGTGGCAATCTCCACACCCCTTGTTGATACAGCACCAAGCGACCCTTGCTGACCCGCTACGAGCGGCACTGCTGCACGCTGGTTCGCTGACAGACTATCTGGAGCAGTTATGGCAACAACCGGTGGTGGTACGGCTGGAACAGCAACAGGTTGCAACAGCGCTCGCTGTCTCCGATTCCGATGATCCTGTGTGGTCCGGTTATCCGCTGCTGGACAGCTCAGCTGGTCTGCTATCACGTGCCGCATGGTTGCACGTTGCCGGACGGGATCGGCTGTTTGCCTCTTCCCAACTGGCCCTGGCTGGCCTGTCCCAATCGCTGCGGGATCGCATCGAACGGGGACAACAACCACTCGGAACACTGTTTCTGGAACAGGCTGCATCCGTGGCACGGGAACGGCTGGAACTGGCCTTGGTGACTGCCCCACAACTGGCTCAACGGCTCGATCAACCGGCAGAACAGTTGTTCTGGTGTCGTCGGTCGCTGTTTTATGCCGGCACGGCCCGGGCCCGTATCGTCGAAATTTTTCTACCCGGATTTCAGGACGACCGGCACTTGCACCCAGTCACACAGCGTTGATATACTCCTGAAACTATCCTTCACCTGACCATAAAGAGAACACCCTTGGACAAGACAGAGCCGCTGTTTCCCGGTTCGATCGATCCTGTCGGATTTCATCCTGAACCTCATGAGACAGCACCAACACCCTGGGCACTGTTGGCCCAGATGGAGCAGAATCGCCGCGAAGAACGTGCCGTTTTTGAGCAGATGTGGCGTGAGCATATGACCGAACAGCGCCGTGGACGTCGTGTTCGTGCCGCTTTTCGTCTGTTCCTGGCCCTGTATCTGCTGGCACTGCTCTGGATCAGCAGCAGCCATTTTGACAAAATCGGCGTTGAGGGTCTGTCGAGCGACCCGTACCATACCGCTGTGGTAGCCCTCACCGGCCCAATTCTGGCCGGTGAAACACTGGGTGCCGAGCAGGTCATCGAAAATCTCAACAGTGCCTTCAAGAATAGACACACCAAGGGGGTGGTGCTGCGCATCAATTCCCCGGGGGGCAGCCCAGTACAGGCGGGCATGATCTACGACGAGATCGAGCGACTGCGCGCCCAATATCCTAACATTCCGCTCTACGCCTCACTGGAGGATCTTTGCGCCTCGGGAGGCTATTACGTCGCTGCGGCTGCCAAGGAGATCTATGCCGACAAGGCCACCCTGGTGGGATCGATCGGCGTGATCATGGAAGGCTTCGGCCTGCAGGAGCTGATCCAGAAGTTAGGCATTGAAAGTCGCACCATGACGGCTGGCCATGATAAAAATCTGCTCGATCCCTTCAAGCCGCTGGATGAGAAACAGCGCAGCCATATGCAGTCCCTGCTCAACCAGATTCACAGCCAGTTCATCCATGCCGTGCGCAAGGGGCGCGGCCATCGGCTCAAGGCCGAAGAAACGCTGTTTACCGGACTGATCTGGACCGGAGAAGAGGCTGTGGCCCTGGGACTGGTCGATGGGCTCAAATCGACCGAAGCCATCGCCCGTGACCTCATCAAGGCCGAACGGCTGGTCGATTACAGCCCCAGCCGTCACGACTGGCTGCATAAAATTTCCAGCATGGTTAGCCAGCTAGTCTCTGTCTGGCTTGGTCAACCAAGCGCAAGCCCGATGCGCGTGCGCTAATATCATCAGGATGTCATCCATGCCCATAGCCCCTGCCCTGCTGTTGTTGTATCTACTGACCCTGTTGTGCTGGTGGCCAGGCAACGTCGAGGCAGCCATAACCGGAATGGCACGGGTGGTCGATGGTGATACTCTGAAAATCGACAAAGACCGTATCCGCCTGTATGGTATTGATGCGCCGGAAAAGGCCCAGCCCTGCCAGCGCGATGACCGTGACTATGCCTGTGGTCAGCAGTCGGCTGAGCAGTTGCAACAGTTCATCGGTCGCAAGAAGGTCAGTTGCGACGAACGTGATCGTGATCGTTATGGCCGTATCGTTGCCGTCTGCCAGATTGGCCGCGTGGAGATTAACCGCTGGATGGTCGAACAGGGCTGGGCGGTAGCCTACCGCCAATACGGCGGTAAGGCCTATGTCCCGCAGGAGGAAGAGGCCCGCCGCAACAAGCGCGGTATCTGGGCCGGTAACTTCCAGATGCCGGAACAGTGGCGCCGTGAACATCGTGCTGAAGAGGGCTCGAAAAAGGCCCTGACGCCTTTCTGGGACCAGGTGCAACGCTACCTCAAAGAGATGGTGCGGTGAAGACGGTCGACAGCCCTTGTCAGGTCCTGCTGGTCGCTGCCGGCCGTGGGTGCCGCTTCGGTTCGGAACGACCGAAGCAATATCATGCTGTTGCCGGTTTACCGCTGATCGCCCACACCATCGCTGGTTGTCACCGTCATGCTCTGGTCGAGCGCATTGTACCAGTCGTTGCGCCCGATGGACTGGAGTGGTGGCAAGCCACCATGGCCGACTGTTATCGGCAGTGGCCTAAACTGGCTGCACCGGTGATGGGAGGAGCTGAACGGCAGGATTCGGTGCGTCTTGGCTTACAGCAGCTTGATCTGCCTGACGATGGCTGGGTCGCCATCCATGATGGAGTGCGTCCTCTGGTCCATCATGCCCTGCTGGAGCGGTTGCTGCAGCAACGCCATCACGCTGACGCCCTGATCGCGGCTTGGCCGGCACAGGATACCATCAAGCAAAGCGAAACCGATTCGCCGTGGATTACGGCCACGCTTGACCGGCGCACCATCTGGCAGGCCCAGACACCGCAGCTATTCCGCTACCGGTTGATCCTGGAGGCTCATAAACAGGCCCATGTCGCTGGCTTCAGCGCCACCGATGATGCCAGCCTGATCGAATGGCTCGGGCAACCGGTCGCTTTGGTCACGGGAGATCCCTTCAACATCAAGGTAACACAGCAACAGGACCTGCTACTGGTCGAGCTGTTGCTGCCTATCATCCAACAGCAACAGACAGGAGTGTAATCATGGAGCTATTGTCCAATCGTATTCGCCAAGTGAAACCATCTGCCACCCTGGCCGTGGCAGCTCGAGCCAAGGAACTGCAGGCCATGGGACGCGATGTCATCGATCTTGGCGCTGGTGAACCCGATTTCGATACGCCCAAACACATCAAGAAGGCGGCCCGTCAGGCTCTGAAGGCTGGTTTTACCAAATATACCGCCGTATCGGGTATTGCCGAACTGAAGCAGGCCATCATCGACAAGATCAACCGTGACAGCCAGCTGGTTTACCAACCGTCCGAAGTTGTGGTCACCGTTGGCGGCAAACAGGCCTTCTACAACCTGGCCCAAGCCACCCTCAATCCGGGTGATGAAGTGATCATCCCAGCCCCCTACTGGGTCTCCTACCCCGATATGGTGCTGTTGGCGGAAGGTGTTCCAGTGATTGTCGACAGCGACGAAGCCAACGGCTTCAAGTTGACGGCGGCACAGCTGGAGCAGGCCATTACCGCCAAAACCCGCTATGTCGTCATCAATTCCCCCTCCAACCCGACCGGGGCGGCCTACACCAAAGATGAGCTGATGGCACTGGGCAGCATGCTGCAACGCCATCCTCACGTCTGGGCCATTGTTGATGACATCTACGAGAAAATCCTGTTCGACCAATTTGAGTTCTTTACCCTGGCCCAGGTGGTTCCGGAACTGAAGTCGCGCACCGTTCTGCTCAACGGTGTCTCCAAGACTTACGCCATGACCGGTTGGCGTATTGGCTATGCGGCCGGACCGGCACCGATCATCAAGGCCATGGAGACCATCCAGTCGCAGAGCACCTCATGCGCCACCTCCATCGCCCAGAAGGCCACAGTTGCTGCCCTGTCAGGCCCGCAGAAGTGCATCCAACCCATGTTGAAGGCCTTCCAGGAGCGGCGCGATTACGTCGTGCGCGAGCTCAATGCCATGCCGGGTATCCATTGCCGTGCGCCAGAAGGAGCGTTCTACGTCTATCCCTGCATCGCTGGTCTCATCGGCCGCAAGACGCCGGAGGGTCAAACCATCAGCGATAGCGTGGCCCTGGCGGCCTATCTGCTCGACAACCAGGGCGTGGCGATGGTACCTGGGGTAGCCTTTGGCAAGGATCCCTATTTCCGCATCTCCTTTGCCACGTCGATGGAGAACCTGGAACGGGCCATGCGCCGCATTCGCATCGTTGCCGAGCAGCTGATGAGCCGCTGAGGCATGTCCCTGCCCTTCACCGAGGAACAGATCGAGCGCTATTCGCGCCAGATCCTGCTGCCCCGGATCGGTGGCAGCGGTCAACAGCGGCTGTTGCAAACGGCCATGGTCCTGATCGGGTCGGGTACCATGGCCGCCACAGCGGCCTGGTACCTGGCCGGAGCTGGCGTCGGCCGGCTGTTCTGGCTCGATGAAGGCGGCCCAGTCGGTTCCCAAATCGCTGAAATCCCAGCCCTGAATCCCGATGTTGAGCTGATCCGGTTGGCGTCTCGCGCCGATATGACCATGGACCAGATAGCTTCGTGCCGTCTGGCGCTGCTGTGTGACAGCGATCAAACCGTCGCCGGTCTGCCGCTACTGGCGGCATGGAGTAACGACCTTGGTGGTTACCTGATAGCAGACCGCTCGGCACAGCTAGACAGCGTTGACGCACCCTGCTGGCGTTGCGCTACGGCCTGTTACAGGACCATCACCAGCAGCGATGATGACTCAACGATCCCCACCACCGCCCTCTCTGCCGGCTGGCTGGCCACCCTGCTGGCCAGCACGGCCATCGCCACTCTGCTCGACATCGCGCCCCTGCCGACACAGGGCATCGCAGCGCTGGCTGCTACCAGCGTCTACCAACCTTTCGCCATTAGCCCCCAGCCGGGCTGCCCTTGGTGCGGTCCGATCACCGACCAGATCGATATCAGCGCTGATATCTGTCCGATGACAGCGGTTCGGGTCAAGCTGAAGCTGGAGTCGATGAGCGTTGATGGTCGATTGCGCATCCTGCTGCGGGGACAGGAACCGCTGGAGAACATCCCGCTACTGCTGCGTCAGACCGGTTATCGCTGCAGCGAGCCACGCCATGACCTCAACCATACCGGCCTATTCATGTTGGAGAGCTGCCGTGACCGCGCCAACACGCCTTAAGATCTGCGGTATCAGCCAACGGGTCGATGCCTATACTGCCATCGACGCCGGGGCGGACGCCCTGGGTCTGGTGTTTCATCCCTCCTCCCCCCGTTTTATCGCTCCAGAACAAGCGGCCGCGCTGACAGCGGCGCTGCCACCGTTCGTGGCCCTGGTGGGACTGTTCGTCAATCGCCCTGTGGCGGAAATGGTTGAGGTGGCTCGTTTGTGTCGGCTGGATACCCTCCAGCTCCATGGCGACGAGTCCCCTGATCATTGTTTGGCGCTACGCCAGCAGACCGGTTGTCGCCTGATCAAGGCCATCCGTGTAGCTGGGCCGGACGACCTGGCTGATGTCGAGCGCTATCCGGTCGATGCCCTGCTGTTCGATGCCCGCGTCAGCGGCAGTTTCGGCGGAACGGGGCAATGCTTCGACTGGTCGATTCTGACCGGATCCACAGCCACCCTGCACCATCGCTGGATTCTGGCCGGTGGTCTGACGCCGGACAATGTGGCGGACGCCATTCGACAAACCCGTCCCTATGCCGTTGACGTCAGCAGTGGTGTCGAATCGGCCCCGGGACAAAAGGATGCCGACCGGATCAAACGCTTTGCTGCGGCCACCTTCTCAGCATCATCCAGCTGTTGAAGAGGGCATAAACAACATAGGATGCCAGCCAGCAGCCTCCGGCCACGGTCAAAGACATGGGCAGCGACAGCAGCCGCGGCAACGACCAGAGCAGCAGGGCAAACAGCGGCAACGACAGAAACTCACCAATGCTGATGGCCCAAGTGCGATGCAGGGCAAACAGACCGTGGAGAAAGATCCAGGCGCTGATGCGCATCCAGTCCCCCAGCAAAAAGGCCAGCGCCGCCTGCCAGGGCATGGCAAACCCCTCCTGGTAGAACAGGGTCATGATCGGCTGGCGTGACGCCATGAAGCCGACAAAAACCACCAGACCCGGCAGCAGGGTCACCAGGGCCATGGTGCGGATCATGCGCAGGAAATCGGCTCTGGTGTGAATAGCATGGCTGAGGGCGGGTAGAAAATAGGTTGACATGATACCACCACTGATGGCCGCTACCCAGTCGGTTACACGCCACTGGGCCTGAATCATGCCCACATCCTGCCACGATAGGGCGTCGGCCAGCACCAGGCGCATGAACAGCGTTGACAGTGGACTCATCAGACCAATCGACACCCCGGCCGGCAAAAAGCGCAGCAATATCCGCCATGGCCAGGGCTGCCGCCGCTGCTCTCCCCAATGATGCCAGATATACAGCAGTAAACCGGCCAGAATGATGATGGCCACCGTACTCTGTGCCAACAGCAGCCGCACCATCAAGAACTGATCGGCCCCAGGCCAGACGATGGCCGCCAAGCTGGCCAGAACCCCTAAACCAGCCAGCGACAACATCCACCCCTGCTGCTGGCCACCGAGCCAATAGCTGTTGACCGACCCCGAAATGATGGAAAGACAACCGGTGATACCAGCCAGCAGCAGCACGGTTTCTGCCAGTGCCCCACCCGCCAGTCCTGTCAACAGCTGCGGGAACAACCACAGCAGCATCAGGAAGGCGGCTGACAGCATCAATCCGATCGTCATACCACAGGTCAGCACCGCCAGTCGTTGTTCCGGGCGTCCGGTCTGGGCCACCACAACAGCAATACCCATGCCCAAGCCGTTCATGGCCACACCGGCGAGCAGATCGATCATGGAGGTGGTCTGGCCCCACAGAGCCACCGCTTCGGCACCGCCATGCAGGGCCAGCACCTTATCGATGATAGCTCGGCCGGTCAGGCCAAGCGCCACAATACCGAGCGAATAATAAATCTGGCGTGCTCTTGGTGTCATTCGTCCATCACTGGCCAACAGAATTATGAAGCGATAGAATACCCCCTGTCGTCAACAGCTCAACCCTACCACAAGGAGTGTCTCATGTTGCAAGCCGGTATGACCGTACCAGAGCTATCAGCGCAGAATCAGCATGGTCAGCAGCAGACTTTGCGCCAACTGCTCGGCCACAAGGGAGGCATCATCTATTTTTACCCCAAGGATAATACCCCCGGGTGCACTCTGGAAGCCAACGACTTTCAATCCCTGCAACCATCCTTCCAGGAGCTGGGTTACACCGTCATCGGTATTTCCAGGGACTCTGTCCAATCTCATGCTGGTTTCTGCAGCAAATATGGTCTTGGGTTTACCCTGTTGAGCGATCAGGATGGCAGTCTATGTCAGGCCTTTGGGGTGTGGCAGGAAAAGACCAACTACGGCAAGACCAGCATGGGCATCGTCCGCACCACTTTCGTGGTTGATGGTCAGAGTGTCATCGTCAAGGTCTACCCCAAGGTCAAAACCAAGGGACATGCCGAACAGGTGCTGCTGGATCTGCGCGTCACGTCATGAACCGTTCCAGGCAAGGCGCAAGATTATCTTTCTTGGCACGCTGCAAAGCACGCAACAGGCCGTGTGACAGCTGGCTGATCTGGAATCGTGCGATCAGCTCCGCCTCCATATGAAGCAGCAGAGTGCTGGTCACCGTTGCATCGGCCAGAGCACGATGTGCCTGTCCTGCAGCAGGAAGTTGGCAGAACGAGGCCAAGGTTCCCAGCTGATGATTGGGTGCATTGGGGTAGACGCGCCTGGCAGCAAGCATGGAACAGGCAAATTCCTGTCCCTGTTGACGGGCACGACCGATCATGGCCAACTCGGCGTCCCAGAATTTACGGTCGAACGAGGCATTGTGAGCCACCAGGGGCAGGTCGCCAACAAAATCAGCTACCTCGTTCATGACCCTGGCAACGGGTGGAGCGCGCCGCACCATGGCGTTGGTGATGCCGGTTAGCTCGGTGATGAAGTAAGGCACCCACTCACCGGCATTCA
>JADGCH010000070.1 GCA_015229115.1 Magnetococcales bacterium | reverse complement strand
CGGCCACAAGCTGGTGCGCATCGCCCGACCGAAAAACCTGACCGAGGCGGCCGAACAACTGGCACAAACCACCGCTCTGCCGCCGGATCGGTGTGCTGACTATCTGGCACGTCTGCTGCTGCTGGCCTTCCACAGCCGCAATGAGCGCGGCCAGCCGCTGTTCGCCTTCCGTCTGCACCAGTTTATCGCTGGTGCTGGTGATCTGCTGACCACGCTCGAACCAGCCGGACAGCGCTACCTGACCGTCGATGATCAGCAATTTCAGCCCGGTCATCGCGACCGGGTGCTGTTCAATGTGGCGTTCTGTCGTGAATGTGGCCAGGACTATCTGCCGGTGTGGGCCACTTTTGATCACAACCGTCTGACCCAACTCAGCCGACGCGAGCTGTCGGAACGGGCCCACGAACAGAATGAAGTGCGCCACGGCTTTTTCATGCCGGATGCCGAGGGTCTGGTCAACGAGGCCGAGCTGGAGCGGCAGATGCCAGAGGAATGGCTTGATCTCAGCCGTGATGAACCGCGGCTAAAACCCAGTTACCGCCGCTACCGCCCCCAGTGGCTGCGGCTTGATAGCGAGGGCAAACCTGATGCCGAAGGCCAAGCTGGTACTGAAGGTCTGGCCGGCTGGTATATTCCCGGATCGTTCCGCTTCTGTCTCCAGCCCGACTGTCGCGTCAGCTACGATGGCAGCGTGCGAAGCGATCTAACCAAGCTATCCTCCCTGAGCAGCGAAGGACGCAGCTCGGCTACCACGATGCTGACGCTGGCGTCGCTGCGCTACCTGCTGACCGAAGCCGATGGCTTGAGTCCTGAAGCACGCAAACTGCTCGGTTTCAGCGATAACCGCCAGGACGCCTCACTACAGGCTGGCCATTTCAACGACTTCATCCAGATCCTGTTGTTGCGCGGCGCGCTGCTAGCGGCCATTGACGCTGCCCCAGGCCAGACCCTGCGCGATGATATCCTGACCCGGTGCGTGGTCGACCAGCTGCAACTGCAACGCAGCGACTATGCTGCCAACGTCGAAGTCCAGGGTTACCGCGCCCACCACATCGAAGAGAGCCTGCGCGATGTCATCGGCTACCGCCTCTATCATGACCTGCGCCGCGGCTGGCGGCTGACCAACCCCAATCTGGAGCAGCTCAAGCTGCTGCAGATCGGCTACCGCTTCCTGACCGAATGCAGCCAGGATGAGCCGCAATGGTCACGCTGTCATCCGCTGCTGGCCCATGCCAGCCCAGAACAGCGTGAGAAACTGGCTGGTGAGCTGCTCGACGTCATGCGCCGTGGTCTGGCCATCCGCACCATCTATCTCGATCCACACCATCTTGAACGGGTGCGCAACCGCAGCTTCTCCGACCTGCGCGAACCGTGGGGATTGTCGGAAGAAGAACAACCGGTGACAGCCACGGTGATGATTCCCCGCCCCAAACCACGCCAGGCCAAACAGGAACTCCAGGCCCTTTATGTATCGCACCGCTCCCGCTTTGGCAACCGCCTGAAAAACGCCTTCCATCCGCCCAGCTTCAACGAATCGGTCTACAACGAGCTGGTCGATGACCTGCTGCGGGTGTTAACCGTCCATGGTCTGGTGGAACAACTGCCCCTCGCCGATGGCAGGCGTGGCTATCGCCTCAGTGCTACCACGCTGGAATGGAAGCTCTGCCCTGATTGGCCTCCGCAGGGCGGCGTCAATCCTTTCTTTCGCACCCTCTACCGCAACGTCGCCCAGCAGTTACAGCAGCAGGACCGGTTGTTGCATCAGCTTGAGGCACGCGAACATACCGCCCAGGTTGACAGTGCCACACGCGAGCAGCGCGAAGATGCGTTCCGTTCAGCCAGACTGCCGGTACTGTTCTGCTCCCCAACCATGGAGCTGGGCGTCGATATTGCCTCGCTCAACACCGTGTTCATGCGCAATGTTCCGCCAACACCAGCCAACTATACCCAGCGCAGTGGACGAGCGGGACGCAGTGGCCAGCCAGCGCTGGTGATCACCTACTGCGCTGCCCGTTCGCCACACGACCAGTATTTCTTCGCCGATCCGGCCCGCATGGTGGCCGGCAGTGTCAATCCGCCCATGATTGACCTGGCCAACGAGGATCTGATCCGCAGCCATCTGCAGGCGGTATGGCTGGCTGAAACCGGACAGAAACTGGGCAGCTCGGTACGGGAGGTGCTGGATATGACCCAGCCACATCAGCTGCCGGTCCGCAGTGAGCTGGCCACCACCATGACCCTAGCCGCGGTACGTCAGCGTACGGCGCAGCGCGCCATGGCGGTGCTGGCCATGGTCGAGAGCGAACTGACTCCGGACGTGGCCCCCTGGTATGGCGTCGAATGGCAGCACAACGTCATCCATGGCTGCTTCCAGCAATTCCAGCAGGCCTTTGAGCGCTGGCGCTCGCTCTACTGGGCCACGGCGCGGCAGATGGAAAAAAGCCATGCCGTGCAGATGAATGCCGCCGCCATCGAGAGGGATCGCCGCGAAGCGAAACAGCGTTATGACGAAGCCCGGGTGCAGCAGGAACTGCTGCTGGAGAGCCAGGCCAGCGCCAACTCCGACTTCTACACCTACCGTTTTCTGGCCAGCCAGGGCTTTTTGCCCGGCTACAATTTTCCGCGCCTGCCGCTGATGGCCTTCATTCCGGGTCGCCGTGAGCGGATGGGGCGCGATACCTTTCTCAGCCGTCCCCGGTTTCTGGGGTTGTCCGAATTTGGTCCGCAGTCGATCATCTACCATGAGGGTAGTACCTACCGCGTGCGCAAGGCCATTCTTGCCATCCGCGATGAAGAGAGCGTCGACACCACCCTGCCGGTACAGCTGGCCCGACTGTGTCCTAACTGCGGTTACGGCCATTTTGCCGAACAACAGGCATTCGAGCGCTGCATCCACTGCGATACCCTGCTGGGTGATGGACGCTACCTCGACAATCTCTATCGCATCGAGCAGGTCAGCACCCGACGAGCTACCCGCATCACCTCCGACGAGGAGGAACGCCAGCGCCAGGGCTACGAGACCCTGACAACGTTCCGCTATGCCGAGGAAAATGGTCGACCACGCTGCACTTCCCTGACTATCACCTCTGCGACCCTCCACGCTGCTGGACAGCCGCTGCTGCAGCTGCATTACGGGCCGGCGGCGACGTTGTGGCGCATCAATCTGGGCTGGCGCCGCCGCAGGGATAAAGCCATCTTCGGCTTCAACATCGACGTCACCAGTGGCGTCTGGACCCGGGATGAACAAGCGCCTGAGGAGGTCGATGACGGGCTGGAGGCAGCCCGAACCGTGCAGCGCATCACACCGCTGGTCACCGACCGGCGTAATCTGCTCATCCTGCAGCCGCAGCAGCCGCTGCATGAAACAGCCATGGCAACGCTGCAATATGCCTTCAAACGTGGCATCGAGGCCATTTTCCAGCTGGAGGAGAGCGAACTGGCAGCCGAGCCGCTGCCAGAACGCCATCAACGCCATGCCATCCTGTTCTATGAATCGGCCGAGGGAGGAGCCGGGGTACTGACCCGTCTGGTAACCGATGCGGAGGCACTGCGCCGAGTGGCGCGCCAAGCACTGACGATTCTCCATTTCGACTCCATCTCGGGACAGTGGCAGAGTGCAGATGACCTCAGGGATAGCAACCCGGGCTGTGAAGCCGGCTGCTACCGCTGCCTGCTGAGCTATTACAACCAGACCGAACATGGCCTCATCGACCGCAGGAACCGGTCGGTACTGGAGCTGCTGTGTCATCTGGTCCAGGGTCAGGTCGAACAGGGTCAGGATGGCCAGTCCAGGACCGAGCTGCTGCAAACGCTGATGAATGCCTCGGTATCGTCTCTGGAACAGGCATGGCTGCGTTACCTCAACGATCACGGCTACCACCTGCCCGACCGTGCCCAACCGTTGCTGAGTGAGCACCAGACCCAGGCCGATTTTGGCTATTCAGAACGACAGGCGTTGATCTATATCGACGGGCCCCACCACGACGGCCAGCGTCAGCGCCAGATCGATGAACACATCACCAGAAATCTCCAGGACGCCGGCCTGACCGTCATCCGTTTTGGCAAGGATAGAGCGACCTGGCCAGCGACCTTGGCCGCTTACGGCTTCATCTTCGGACCGGGAGAACAGCGATGACCGCTTACGAACCTTACACCCCTGGCAGTCTGGTCAGGGCACGCGGCCGTGAATGGGTAGTGCTGGCCGACAGCCGCGATCAGATCCTGCGCTTGCGCCCGTTGGGAGGCAGCGAAGAGGATGCTACCACCCTGTTTCTGCCCATCGAGCCCGTGCCACCGGTGGCCGCCACCTTTGCCCTGCCGGACGCCAGCAAGCCCGGTTCGCAAGGGTCATCGCTGCTGCTACGCGATGCGCTGCGTCTCAAACTGAGGGCCGGGGCCGGGCCGTTTCGCAGTTTTGGCAACATCGGCGTTGAACCACGGGCCTATCAGCTGGTACCGCTGCTGATGGCGCTGCGCCTGTCGACTGTACGGTTGCTGATCGCCGATGATGTCGGTATCGGCAAAACCATCGAAGCCGGCCTGATTGTGCGCGAATTACTCGATCGTGGCGAGGTCGACCGCATGGCGGTGATCTGCCCACCCCACCTCTGTCAGCAGTGGCAGCAGGAATTGGCGACCAAATTTCACATCGAGGCGGAAATCGTCCGCACCGGCAGTGCTACCCGACTGGAACGTGGGCTGCCGGCCGGCCAGTCAATTTTTGATATCTATCCCTACACCATTGTCTCGCTCGATTATGTCAAGGCCGACCGCCGCCGTGATGAATTCTTGCGTGCCTGCCCGGAACTGGTCATCGTCGAGGAGGCCCATAGCTCGGTCCAGGGCAGCAACAGCGGCCGTCATCAGCGTTACCAGCTGCTGTGCGGATTGGCCAACGACCCCGATCGACACATGATTTTTCTTACCGCCACGCCACACAGTGGCGACGAGGAGGCCTTCTTTAACCTGCTGGCGTTGTTGCGACCGGAATTCAAGCAACTCCAAGGTGCTGCGGCAGCCGATCGCAAGGAGTTGCGCGAGCAGCTGGCGCACCACTTCGTCCAGCGCCGCCGACCCGATATCCGCGAATGGCAGGAAGCGACGCTCTTTCCCCAGCGACAGTCAGCCGAAGCAACCTACGCCCTGACCGGGGCCTGGCAAAAGCTATTCGACGATGTGCTGCACTATGCCCGCCAGATGGTGGCCCGTAGCGCAGGGGCCACGCTGCTGCAGCAACGGCTCAGCTGGTGGGCAGCCCTGGCGCTGCTGCGCTGCATCAGCAGCAGTCCGGCGGCGGCGACCATGGCGTTGCGCACCCGCCTGCAGGTCAGCACGGCCGGATCGGAACAGCAACAACTGGATGAACTGGACCAGAAGGCCGCCACTACCGTGCTCGATGGTGATGACAGCGACGGCCTGAGTCAGGACGAAACCGTTCCGGCCGGCACCACGGAAGAACGGCAGGAGCTGGCAGCCCTGCTACAGCGGGCCGAACGACTGACCGGACCCGATCAGGATCCCAAGCTGGCGCGGCTGCTGACCCTGCTACCTCCGCTGCTCCAGAGTGGTTGTCAGCCGGTGATCTTCTGCCGTTATATCGCCACGGCCCACTACCTGGAGCAACAGCTGCAACCAGCCTTCAAGGCCGTCACCGTAAAGGCTATCACCAGTGAGCTGACACCAGAGCAACGCGCCGACCAGGTCGCCGCCCTGGCCAGCTGCGAGCGACGGATCCTTGTCGCAACCGATTGCCTCAGCGAGGGCATCAATCTGCAAAACCTGTTCGATACCGTGGTCCACTACGACCTGACCTGGAACCCCAGCCGTCATGAGCAGCGCGAAGGCCGGGTCGACCGCTTTGGCCAGCCTGCAGCCGTGGTACGGGTGCTGATGTATTATGGCGACAACAATCCGGTCGATGGCGCGGTGTTGCAGGTGATTCTGCGCAAGGCGGAACGCATCCGCAAGGAACTGGGCGTCCATGTGCCGATGCCGCTCGACAGCAACCGGGTCATGGAGGCCATCATGCAGGCGGTGCTGCTGAAGAAGGGACAACCTCCCCCTGACCCACAGCTTAAGCTCCAGTTTGAAGAGGAAACAGCGCTGGCACCGATTGAGCAACGACTGGCCACGGTCTGGGAGGATGCGCGCGACCGCGCCAGACAGAGCCAGACCCTGTTTGCCCAGCGTCGTCTCAAGCCGGAACAGGTGCTGCCGGAATGGCACAAATCGATGCAGGCACTGGGCGGTGAAGCCGACGTGGCCCGCTTCGTCCAGAGTGCCGCGCAACGGCTCAAGGCACCTCTATCACCTGTTCGCAACCATTACCAGCTGCTGATCCAGCATCTGGACGCTCCGCTGCGTGAACGGCTGGCCGCCTGCGGTATCAGCACCGCACCCCTCATTACCTTCAACCAGCCGGCACCAGCCGGGGTGGATTACATCCATCGCAGCCATCCGCTGGTGACCACGCTGGCCGAGTATATCGCCGAACGGGTGCTTGATGAGGAAGATCCACAACTGGCCGCGCGCTGCGGTGCCCTGTTCACCCGTGCCGTCACAACACGCACCACCATCCTGTTGCTGCGCCTGCGCAGTCAACTACTGATCGAACGGCGTCAGCGCACCCTGCTGGCCGAAGAGTGTCTCGGGCTGGCGCTATCCGGTTCCGACTCACCACGATTGCTGCCAGAAGCCGATGCCCTAGCGCTGATGCAGCTGGAACCAGCGCGCAACATGGCCATGGAACAGCAGACCAACCTGATTGCAACCGCGCTGGAGGGCATTGAGGCACTGCAACCGGAGTTCAGCCGCATCGCCCGCCAGCGCGCCGACGAACTGCTGGCCGACCATATCCGGGTACGCGACGCCAGTAAAGCCAGCGGCCGCTACGAGGTCAAGCCGTGCCTGCCGGTCGATGTGATCGGCGTTTATGTACTGGCCCCGCTGGTGACGTTTTGAGGACGTGATGTCTGGACATGCCCAACAGACCGGAGAGGTCATCGATATCGAAGGGTGGCAACCCGACGATCAATTCTCCATCTATCCCGAGGGAACCAGGGAAAAGTCACTGTGGATCAGTCCTCAGCCACCGCCCCTGCCCTTCCTGATTGGGGATCATCGTTATCTGTTCAAACATGCGTCTCATCGCTATCCCTGCCAGTTCTGGTGTGAGATCATTGCCCATCGCATCGGCTGCATGGTTGGCATCCCAGTCCCTCCTGCCTACGCTGCCTGGCAATCGGGACAATAGCGCCCGGCGGCCCTGATCGAGTGGTTCTATCGGATGGATGAAACACGCTATGAGTCAGGCACTGTTCACATGAAGAGGATGATTCCTGACTTTGACGTCAAAAAGGGGCAAAAACACAACATCAAAACTGTTTTGGCCATTCTCGGGGGGATTGGTCCGGAACTGGTCCATGACATGGGAAAGATACTGATTTTCGATGCACTGATTGGCAACACCGATCGTCATCAGGAAAACTGGGGTATTCTCTGGAGAGGAAGTCCTGTTCGGGCCGAATTGGCTCCAGCTTTTGATAACGGCACCAGCTTGGGTCATGAAATCACCGATAGTAGGCTTGTCCAATTCCTGGCAAGCCCAACACAGATAACATGCTACATCGATCGTGGATATCACCATATGCGGTGGGACCAGAATGGTACACAATGCGGCCACTTTGACATGATATCCTGGCTGCTTGAACAATATCACGTACTTCGCCACGACCTGGCCGTGTGTCTTGATTTCGACCAACAGTCCTTGTACTCCTGGCTGCGCACGTTGCCCAGCTTTATGATACCTGATACACCGACACCAGAACGAATCGAATGGATCATCAACCTTCTTGGTTGCCGAATGCAGCGGTTGCACCAGATCCTGATCAATCAATAAAAGGTGAAAAAGACAATGGCTCACATGATTCAACACATCATTGAACCGACTCATCTCTTTCTGGCTTGGCAAGCACCGGATGGTCACCCGTCTGGCAGAAGTCGAAAAAAAGTGGCCGATCTGCTGCCCGGAAAAGAAGGTTCAATCACGTTGCATTATCTCACGGAAACAGAAGATTTTAAGGCTGCTATGCAGGCCGGATTTACCGGATATCCTGCTTTTCCACTGGATCAAAATGATTACCAATCAGGTGTGCTGGAAATTTTCATGCGTCGTTTACCACCTAGGAAAAGGCGTGATTATGGTGATTTTTTGCGTAGGTGGCGTATTGACCCGGCAAGCCGGATCAGTCCACTGGCCTTGCTCGGTTATGCAGGGGCACAATTGCCTGGTGACGGTTTTTCTCTGGTTCACCCCTTTGATAATGGCACACCGCCCTTTGAACTGTTAGAGGAAATTGCCGGATTTCGTCATCAACAGAATGCCAGCCAGCTGCTGGCAACCTTGCATGAGGGCCAAGAAGTCGAGTTGCACCTCGACCCCAACAATCCTTATGACCCGAATGCCATTCGGATCGAATTGCCCGACCAGCGTGTAATTGGCTACATCAACAGGCTACAGGCTCCGGCCCTACGCCAGTGGATTGACCACCCTGGTGTGAGGGGAACCATCGATCGCATCAATGGTACAACTCCACGGCCACTGGTCTACGTGTTTCTCGAAATTGGTATTATACCCACAAGCCGTGCCTGCCGATGTGATCGGTGTTTATGTGCTAGCCCCACTGGTGACGTTTTGAGTAGGTAGCCATGAAAAAATCCCAGGAGCACGGCTTCACCACCATCCATATCGAAGGCCATCTGCTGCCGCCGGAATTTCTGCAGCAGGTGGCGGCGCTCAAGGCATCCTATCAAGCCAATGGCGATTATGGCCTGTCGCGCTCCCTTAACCTCAAGGATGAGCTGGGACGTTACTGGCGCATTGCGCTCGATTTCTGGACCGACACCCCAGCCCGTATCTCGGTGGTGCAAGGCTGGCTCGAACCACTGCTGATCCAGATCCTGGGCTATCACGATCTGGTGGCCCAGTCGGAACCGGTCGTGCTCGGTGAACGTCGCTTTGCCCTGTCGCATCAAGCCGGTCACGGTACCGTGCCGCTGCTGCTGGTCGACCGTGCCTTCGATCTCGACAAGGCCGATCCCTCCTTCGGCGATGAGGGACGCCGACGCTCGCCCCATGGCCTGATGCAGGAATATCTCAATGCCGCCACAACCGGTTGCCTGTGGGGCGTGATCGCCAACGGCCAGCGGCTGCGCCTGATGCGCAACAATCCCAGCCTGACCCGACCCACCTGCATTGAGTTCGATCTGGAACAGCTGTTCCAGGAGCAGCTCTACGCCGACTTTGCCCTGCTGTGGCTGCTGTGCCACGACAGCCGCCTGCGCCCACGCCACGATCAATCGGTCCACTGTCTTCTTGAGTCCTGGCGTCAGCAAGCGCAACAGACCGGTGAACGGGCGCTGGCCAACCTACGTCAGGGCGTCACCACGGCGTTGCGGCAACTGGGTAACGGCTTCGTCCAGCAGCGCGACAACGAGGCGTTGCGTCAGGCCATCCAGCACGGCAGGCTCAGGGAGGATGCCCTGTTTCAACAGCTGCTGCGGCTGGTCTACCGGCTGCTGTTGCTGTTCAAGGCCGAAGAACGCCAGTTGCTGCACCATCCGGAGGCCGACCCGGCCCATGTGCTCCTCTATCAGCAGGGCTACGCCCTGGCACGATTGCGCGACCAAGCCTTGAAACGGCGCCATTACGACCGCCACACCGATCTGTGGCAGGGGTTGACCATCACCTTCCGGGCCTTGGGCCACGGCTCCGAATCTCTGGCCCTGCCAGCCCTGGGCGGCCTGTTTGCCAGTGACCAGTGCCCCGATCTCGACACCGCCCTGATTGACAATGCCCATCTGTTGACCGCCATCTATGCGCTGGCCTTTTTCCGTTCCGGTACCACGCTGTCGCGCATCAACTACCGCGACATGGGCACCGAGGAGCTCGGGTCGGTGTACGAAAGCCTGCTGGAGCTGCACCCGCGTCTGGAGGTGCACGGCTGGCCCTGGCAATTCAGTTTTGTCGGCGATGCACAACAGGAGCAACCGGGTCAAGGCTCGGAGCGCAAACTGACCGGCAGTTATTACACCCCACCCGCCCTGGTCCACGAACTGGTGCGCTCGGCCCTCGATCCGGTGCTGGAACAGGTACTGGAGCGGGCGCTGCGCCAGCATCCACACCAGGCCGAAGCGGCGTTGCTCGGCATCAGAATCTGTGATCCGGCCTGTGGCAGCGGCCATTTCCTGCTGGCCGCAGCGCGACGGCTGGCAGCGGTGCTGGCACGGTTGCAAACCGGCAGCGACAGTCACGATCCGTCGCAATGGCAGCATGCGCTGCGGCAGGTAGTGCGCCACTGTCTCTACGGTGTCGATAAAAACCCGCTGGCGGTCGAGCTGTGCCAAACCGCGCTGTGGATCGAGACGCTGGAACCGGGCAAGCCGCTCACCTTTCTCGATCATCGCATCAAGTGCGGCGACTCGCTGGTGGGAGCGACACCAGCAGCACTGGCGCTCGGCATTCCAGACGCTGCTTTCGACCCGGTCACCGGCGATGATCGCAAGGTGTGTGCAGCACTGAAGAAGCGCAATCGCCTGCAACGCGAAAGCCTGTCCGGTGCCCTGTTCCGCGATGACGAGCTGGATGCGCGGCTGGAACCTGGTAACCTGACCACCACCATGAAGCAGCTCAACCAGCTGCCTGCTGACACCCTGGCCGATGTCCAGGCCCAGCAACAGCATTATGAAGGCTATCAGAACTCCGAGAGCTACCGTGCCAGCCGGTTGCTGGCTGATAGTTGGTGTGCCGCCTTCATGATGCGCAAGGTCGACGCCAACGCCCCGGCCATCACCGAAGAGTCGTTCCAGCGCCTCCGGCGTGATGCACACGACCTGCCCCCAGCGTTGCAGCAGCGGATCGAGGCCCTGGCAGCACAATACCGCTTTTTTCACTGGCAGCTGGAATTTCCCGAGGTGTTCCAGCTACCCACCAGCGGTCAACCACCCGATAACGCCACCATGGGCTGGTGCGGTGGCTTCGATGTGCTGCTGGGCAACCCGCCGTGGGAAATGCTACAACTGGACCCCCAGGAGTTCTTTTCTACTCGGGATCCTGCCGTTGCTGGTGCACAGCATATGTCAGCCCGTGACGCCATGATTGCAGCACTCCGTGAAAGAAACCCATTATTATACAACGAGTATTTGGATAACGTCCACCAAACCGAAACCGTTCAAAATTTCATCCACGGTAGCAAACGCTATCCCTCTTCAGGTTTTGGACGTCTTAACCTTGCCTACCTGTTTTCTGAATTGTTCCTGAATCTGAAGAACATCAACGGCCGTGCTGGATTTATCGTCCCCTCCGGAATTGCTACAGACTCATTTGCCCAGCACCTGTTCAATAAAATCTCTGCTGGCTCATTGGTCAGTTTGCTGGACTTCGAGAACCGCGAAGCCATTTTCGCCGGCGTCCACCGCAGCTATAAATTCGCCCTGCTTACCTTGGGAAACCAGATCTCATCCACCCGATTCACCTTCTTTGCCGCTCGCACTGAACACCTGTTGGAACGTGAACGACAGTTCACCCTGTCACCAGAAGAGATCAAACTGATCAACCCCAATACCCGAACTTGCCCGGTGTTTCGCATGGCTGATGAGCCGATACCGGTCATCGTGAGCGCATGCCGGGCGTGAAGG
>JADGCH010000006.1 GCA_015229115.1 Magnetococcales bacterium | reverse complement strand
GTCAGTTCCAGCCCGGATAAGCCTGTCACCAACCGTTGTCCGGCATGATTTTGTAACATGATCTCGACTCCTATGCGCATGTTCAGAGTAATAGCAACTTGCCGCCGGCGATGATCAACACCATGGCAAGAACCTTCAGCAGCCAGTCACCTGTCAGGCGATGGAGACCTAGCCAAGTACCTACCAGCCCACCTGCCAGAACGGCTGGCAGATAGAGCATAATTTCCGGTGGCAACCGTTGTAGCAGAGTCAGATTGCCAGCCAGACCACTGATCGAATTAACCAAAATAAAGCTGGCCGACAGGCCGGAACTGGCACGTGGGGTGCTCCAGCCGAGCAGCAGCACCAGTGGACTGAGAAAAATGCCTCCACCCGTTCCAGTCAGCCCCGATAGCAGGCCAATGAGGGCACCGATTGGCAGGATGGCATACCATGGCACAGCGGCAGTGTGGCTTGATTGGATAGCTGGATGATGCGGCCAGAGCAACCTGACCGCTGCAAACAGCAGCACAGCTCCAAGCAGAGGTCGATAGAGGGTGTGCGGCAGTTGCAGGGCACCACCGATCCAGGCACAAGGGACGGACCCTGCGACCAGCCATAAAAACAGTCGTTGTTGGAAGCAACCCGCCCGAAGATAGCGAACCGATGCCAGACTGGCAACGGCAATGTTAAGACTGAGTGCCGTGGCACGCATCGTGACCGGAGGAACCTCAAACAGTGCCATAATCGACAGATAGGCGGACGCTCCGGCATGGCCAACGGAGGCATAGAGCGCTGCACCAAAAAACATCAGGACAACCATCAGATACTGGGAGTATTCGGCATGAATCATGTTTCAGATGGACAACAAAGCTGGAGGCCAATGACGAAGTAGTGTATAGATTCATCAGGATGTTTTCCATGTCCAATGTTTGGAAGAGGAAAAAATTATGGTGATCGAGCCGCTTGCCGATCAGGACGATGCTGATGTACAAAACAGGATGGGTATTGCCTTTTTCCACGGTCATGGAGTAGATCAGGACTCCAGCGAAGCTGCCAGATGGTTTCGCAAGGCCGCCGATCAGGGCCACGCTATGGCCAGGTTTAATCTGGGTGGGCTGTACTATGGGGGCTACGGCGTACCACAGGATTCTGCTGCAGCGGCCTATTGGTTTCGTCTTGCTGCCGAACAGGACAATGCCGATGCCCAGTTCATGCTGGGCAGCTTGTATGACCGGGGGGATGGTGTAGCACAGGACTACGGCGAGGCCGAAAAATGGTTTCGTCTGGCCGCATCGCAGGGGCAGGCCGATGCTCGGCTGATACTGGGCCAACTGTATGACCAGCTTCCGGCAACACCCCAAAACAGCGTTGAGGCGATTCAGTGGCTGCATCAGACTGCTGCACAGGGAGATGCCAAGGCTCAATATACTCTCGGGGTGATGTATTACCAGGGTCCCAGTGCATCACAGGGTCAGGCTATACTGCAAAATCACCATGAGGCAGCCAAATGGTTGCGCAAGGCGGCCGATCAGGGGTATGTTGCAGCGCAGCCTTATCTGGATCAGATCGCGCGCAATCTTGGCACGGTTGATCGGCGGGGAGCGACTTGGTGGCATAAGTGCCGTTTCGGGGTGCTATGGACGTTATTAGGGGTTGCCGTTACGGTGGGAGCTGTTGGAGGATATCGTTGGGTGCAGGCTGAGATGGACCACCGGTCTGCTGAGGTGGCTATTGGATACCGCCAGGCGGCTGACCAGGGTGATGCCAATGCCCAGAACAACCTTGGCCTGCTATACTATTACGGTCAGGGGGTAGCGGCCAATGCTTCTGAGGCGGCCAAGTGGTTGCATCGGGCAGCCAGCCAAGGCCATGCTCCGGCTCAAAACAACTTGGCGATTCTTTACCGCTATGGTCATGGGGTGCCTCATAGCGATGTTGAAGCCTATCGCTGGTGGCAACTGGCCGCTCTTCATGGTGACTGGGAGGCCGTCGGTTGGCTGGATGATCTGGCGCAAACCATGACCCAGGACCAGATAGCCCAAGCTCGGAAGTTGGTATACGAAGGGAAATAGAATACCATGAAAAAATTGACGATCACGAGTCTACTGGTTGTGCTTTTATCGGCGACAACCGTATGGGCTGATAAATTTGAAGACATCCTGCGCAGGGCCGATCAAGGTGATGCCTTATCCCAATTCGATCTGGGTGAGATGTACTACCATGGTCATTTTGTGCAAGGACAGAGCATTCCCAAGGATTATACCATGGCCGTCAAGTGGTTCCGCCTTGCCGCCTTGCAAGGCCATGCCGCAGCCCAGTACAATCTTGGTGTCCGCTATGCCAATGGTCGAGGTGTGCCGCAACCGGACGTGATCGAAGCCTATATGTGGTTTACCTTGGCAGTGGCACAGGGCGATCCGGATGCCCTTGTTGCACGCGACCGTATCGCCATGGGTATGACACCTGACCAGATTGCTCAGGGACAAAAACTGGCTCAGGAATGGCGCCCAACCCGTAAGGTGCTCCCTGTTGCAGAGGAGAAAAAACCATGATAGCGACTGCCAGTGATAACTTGTTCCAGCCGGTACGGCTGGGGGGGTTGGATCTACCCAACCGGATTGTTATGGCGCCGATGACCAGGAGTCAATGCCCCGATGGTATACCGACAGATCAGGTGGCTGCCTATTATGCCAGACGTGCTGCTCACGATGTCGGCCTGATCATCACTGAAGGTGTCTTGATTGATGATCCAGCCGCAGGCGGTTATCCCAACTGTCCCCACCTGCATAGCTCAGAGGCCCTGCAGGGATGGCGCAAGGTGATTGATGCCGTTCATGCCTTCGGCAGCAAGATTATGCCGCAGATCTGGCATGTGGGCGAGACGCACCGGCTGGGGGACCAGCCGCGACCGGAGCAGCCGGGAATCGGTCCTTCGGAGAGGCGGTCGGGCGATCAGCTGCTGGTGCGTGCCATGAGCGCGGGAGATATAGCCAGAATTGTGGCTGCTTATGCCGATGCAGCCCGCCACGCCAGGGAAATTGGTTTTGATGGGGTCGAAATACATGGTGCCCATGGCTATCTGGTGGATCAGTTTTTGTGGCAGGGCACCAACCAGCGTGACGATGACTATGGGGGTAGTTTTGCTAACCGGTTGCGTTTTGCTGTCGAAGTGACGGCAGCCGTTCGTGCTGCTGTTGGCAAGGATTTCCCGCTGATTTTCCGTTTCTCACAGTGGAAGCCACAGGATTATAGTGCACGTCTGGCCGAGACCCAGGAGCTGCTGTCACAACTGCTTGGGCCGTTGAAAGAGGCTGGTGTGGATATCTTTCACGCCAGCAGTCGGCGCTATTGGGAAGCCGAATTTCCTGGCTCTGATCTGAATTTGGCCGGGTGGGTTAAACAGCTTACGGGTTGCCCGGTGATTACGGTCGGCAGTGTCGGTCTGGACAATGTTTCATGGGGAGGAGCGAATGCCACCGGCATTGATCCTCTGCTGGAGCGGCTGAGTCGTGGCGAGTTTGATCTGGTGGCTGTTGGACGGGCCTTGCTGGCTGACTACGCTTGGGCGCGTAAAGTACGGCAGGGA
Source organism: Magnetococcales bacterium (assembly GCA_015229115.1). Classification (GTDB taxonomy): domain Bacteria; phylum Pseudomonadota; class Magnetococcia; order Magnetococcales; family JADGCH01; genus JADGCH01. The sequence goes on along the minus strand of JADGCH010000006.1, from coordinate 89,891 downwards.
CGGATGGCCGAGATGATTCCCTATACCAAGGCATCTCTCAAGCAGCTGGATTGATGGGGATCGCATTGTGATGGCCGATATTGCAACCATTACTGATCCCATGCAGCAACTGGTCATGCAGATGTTGGCTGTTGGCTATATAGCCATGAGTGATACGCAGCTGAGCGACTGTCTGAACCGCGCTTTCATTGTCAGGAAGAGCAGGGGTCAGAGTATGACACGTCCGATGTCGCTGCATCCGGTGCTGGAACGGCTCAAACAACAGGGCCATGTCATGGTGGTGGAGCAGGACCGGATACCGAAATCCCGTCTCTGGCACTGTCCGACAGCAGCCCGTCGAGCATGGATCGAAAAGGCTATCGCTGATGAGTGGTTAGTCCCGATGGCCAAGTCTGTCACTCTGGTCATGCCTGCTATCGACTACTACAGCAGGCAGCAGAGCACCACTTATGAGAGGTTGGTGCGGGATATTTACTTAGCTATCCATACTAACGATCTTGACAGGATCGGTGCTATCGAAAGAGAAGCCGTCAAGTATTGTTATCAAGCCTACGAACGCAGTCCGCCCTTTGTCGCCTTGATGAAGGCTGGGGATATTGACTGGGTCTGGATGCGTCAATGGTCCAACGAGATGCAACTGACGGCTATGAACTGGATGATCTACCATTTCCTGCTGCATCTGGAACCCATGGATGAGTTGATGGCGCTGTTGCAGCACAATTGTGACAATCACACGGATCAACTGGGTCATTACTGGCGCTACTACCTCTATATGGTCCGTTTGCTATGCGATGGAGCGGTACCAGCGCATGAGGTTCTGCAACATCCGCATGGTATTGTCCTCAAAGAGTATCTGGGCGCATGGAGCCTCTTTCTCCAGGGTGATAACAGCCAGGCCCTAGCCCTGTTTGAACAGGAGCTAAAAAGACAGCGTCGGGAGAGTGGACAGCGTTATCTCACTTTTTCTGATCTGGGATCAGTCTGGTTTACCCTATCCCAGTTACAGGCCGGTATCGATACTCTCCAAGGTGAACGGTTATTAACTTTCATCGATACGACCGCCTCGCGTCCAGTGGTATGCCAGGGATTTTATCAGGCCCTAAAACCGTTACTGGTGCGGATCCGCTACGGTGACAAGGGGCCTGGGGCGGCTCCTGACAAAACACCTTGTCACGACGATTGGACCTGCTTCTTCCAGATCCTGGTGCATTCCTGGATCGATGCTTCTGGGGCGTGTGAACGCATTGATACGCTGCGCCAATTGCACCACAAGGCGTTTGATCGTGGTCATCGTTGGCTGGCCATGCAAAGTGCCTTTTTGCTAGCCCGTCTTGATCCAGCCGACACGGCCATGGCACAGCGTGCCATTGATCTGCAACAGCTGACTGGTATGGTGACACTGGATGCCATGTTTGCCCCCAAGGAATCGTGGGAATGGTCGCTGGCTACTTTACTGGATCTCGGTCGCAATCAGAGGGCAGCAGCAGGGCAGAAGAGCGGTAGTGGACGTATGGTCTGGTTCATCCATCTCAATCCGGATGGATCGGTATCGATCAACCCCAAGGAGCAGCTACCCAACAAGAGTGGTGGTTGGAGCAAGGGGCGGACGGTAGCCTTGTCGCGTCTGTTTCAGTCGGCTGATGAAGTTGAAAGCGCTACAGCCCAGGATATCCAGGTTTGTCAGACCATCAAGAAATACAAGGAGAATTATTACGGTGCGGTCAGCTATGCCATCGACTGGCGTCATGCCATGCTGGTGCTGGTTGGGCATCCTTACGTCTTTCTTGAAGAAACTCCAACGATACCGGTAGAGATTGTGCGCAGTGAACCGGCCTTGGTAGTTCAGGAGCAGCGCAACCAGATCACGATCCAGTTCGCTGAAGCGATCGAGCCGGAAGCTGTTGTACGTGTGATCCAGGAATCACCGACCCGTATCCGTGTGGTGGCGATCAACAAAGTCCATCAACAGGTAGCCCAGATCATCGGTTCCAAGGGGTTAAGGATTCCCGTTACAGCCAAAGAACAAGCGTTACAGGCGGTGGTATCCCTGGCGTCAAAGATGACCATTCATTCAGCTATTGGTGGTAGTGATCAACTGGAACAAGCTGAGGTCGTCGAGGCCGATGCAACGCCGTGGGTCTATCTGATGCCAGCTGGACCGGGACTGCGCATGCGCATGCTGGTCCAGCCTTTTAGCTCTGGTGGACCCAGTTTTACCCCTGGACAAGGTGGTAAGACCCTTTTTACTGAGATCAATGGCCGCAAGATGCAGACCACCCGTTCGTTACGTACCGAACTGAGTCGTGCCGAGGAGATCGTATCACAATGTTCCATGTTGGGCATGGAAGAGGATCCATCCGAAAAAAAATTTGAATGGATGATTGAGGATCCGGAAGAATGTCTGGAGTTGTTGCTACTGCTGCAGGCCTTAGGAGAGCGTATCCATCTCTATTGGCCGGAAGGGGAGAAATTGAAGGTCACCCAACCGGTTTCTTTTGATGGTGTACAGCTGTCCATCCGTGGCAGTCGCGATTGGTTTGAGGTTGATGGTCAGGTAAAAGTCGATGACGGTTTGATATTGACCATGGGACAGCTGCTGGAACAGATGGGAACCATGAAAGGCCGCTTTGTCCCCTTGGCAGAGGGTCAGTTCCTGGCGTTGACCCAGGATCTGTACAAACGTCTGATGGAACTACGCGCCTTCAGTGAGCGGCATGGCAACCATCGTCGGTTGCATCCGCTGGCGGCACAGGCGGTCAACGACTTGGTCGAGCAAGTTGGCGATAGCAAAGTCGATCGTCAGTGGCAACAGCATCTCAAAAAGATCAGGCAGGCGACGACACTGGAGCCGCAGCTGCCCTCAACTCTGCAGGCCGAGCTGCGTGACTATCAGCTGCAGGGATTCAAATGGCTGTCCCGTCTGGCAGCTTGGGGTGTTGGTGCCTGCTTGGCCGATGACATGGGGCTTGGCAAGACTATACAGGCCTTGGCGCTGGTTCTGACACGTGCTCATGATGGTCCCACCTTGGTGGTTGCACCCTTGTCGGTACTAAACAACTGGATTGAGGAGGCGCACCGTTTTGCTCCGACGCTCAATACGGTGCAGTTTGGTGGTCCGAGACGGCAGGAACAGCTCGACCAACTGCAGCCGTTTGACTTGGTCGTCTGTAGCTACGGTCTGTTGCAGCAGGAAAGTGAGCGATTGGCGGCAGTTTCCTGGCAGACCATCATTCTGGATGAGGCCCAGGCCATCAAGAACAGCAACACCAAACGGTCACAGGCCGCTATGGATCTGCAGGGTGGTTTCAAAATGCTGACCACCGGTACGCCGATTGAGAACCGATTGTCAGAGTTGTGGAACCTGTTCCGTTTTATCAATCCGGGTCTGCTGGGATCGCAGGAAAAGTTTAACAGCGAATATGCAACGCCCATCGAAAAATATCAGAACAAGGCAGCAGCACAACGTCTGAAGAAATTGATTCAACCCTTTATTCTACGGCGATTGAAAAGCCATGTTTTGAGTGAATTGCCTCCTCGTACTGAGATTGTACTGGAGGTGACCCTCAGTGATGAGGAGATGGCCATGTACGAGGTGCTACGCCAGAATGCGCTGCGTCAACTGGAATCATTGCAGGGGCCGGCAGAGACGCACCGGTTGAAAATACTGGCCGAAATTATGAAACTGCGACGTTTCTGCTGCAACAGTCGGCTGGTGGTACCGGACAGTGCCATAGGTAGTGCCAAACTGGAATTGTTTAGTGATGTTGTGGCCGAATTATTAAGCAACCATCATAAGGCGCTGGTTTTTAGCCAGTTTGTCGATCATCTGGCCATTATCCGCGACTATCTTGATCGACAATCGATCTCCTATCAATATCTGGATGGCAGCACACCAGTCAAGGAGCGCAAGGAGCGGGTGGCCGCTTTCCAGGCTGGGGAAGGGGATCTGTTCCTAATCAGCCTTAAGGCGGGGGGTACTGGTCTTAATTTGACAGCGGCCGATTATGTCATTCACATGGATCCATGGTGGAATCCAGCCGTTGAGGATCAGGCTTCCGACCGCGCCCACCGCATTGGTCAACAGAGGCCGGTAACCATTTACCGGTTAATCACCCAGCAAACCATTGAGGAGAAAATTGTTGCCCTGCATCATCACAAACGTGATCTGGCTGACAGTCTGTTGGAGGGTCATGATGTCAGTGGCCGCGTTTCGGTAGATGATCTGTTGGAGTTGATGCGCCAGACAGGGTAGTCATCATGAACTCCGATACCAACCAAGTCATCGATGGCCTGATACTGGCTGGCGGGCGTGGCCGGCGTATGGGTGGTGTTGACAAGGCCTTGATAACGTTGGCCAATAGGCCGTTTCTGGCTCATGTCATCGCACGGTTGGTCCCCCAGGTTAGCAGGATCTGGATCAGTGGCCATGACAACCAGGCGCAGCTACAGCCCTGGTCTGAGGGTTGGTCGATCGTAACCGACCGACGCGCCGGCCATCTGGGCCCTCTGGCCGGCATTGAGGCTGGTATGATGGCTACTGGAGCTGCGTGGTTGTTGACGGTAGCGGTCGATATGCCGTTGCTGCCCGTTGATCTGGCCTGTCGGCTCTATCCGTCAGCGCAGCGGACTGGTCTGCCGGTGATAGCAGCCTGGCAGGGCCATCTTCATCCAACAGTGGCCTTATGGCCAACAGCACTGCGCTCGTGGGTCAGTCAGGAGCTGGATCAGCACCATCTGGCGCTGGGTCGGTGTTTGACCTCTATTTCGCATCGAGTGGTTGATTTTTACCACGAAAAGGATCAGCATGATCCCTTTGTCAATCTCAATACCATGGAAGATATGGTTCAGGTCGCACCATTATTTGGGTTGTAGGTCATGGCACATTTTCTCTTTTTTGCCCGCATTCGTGAGCAGCTCGGACAAGGGTCGTTACAGTTGACTTTGCCGCCAGATGTAACTCGTGTTGCCCAGGTGTTAGTTTTGCTGCAGGCCCGCGGTGAACCGTTTACAACGGTGTTACAGGATCGGTCGCTGCAGGTAGCGGTCAACCAACGACATGCCAAGCCGGATGATGCGGTATGCGATGGCGATGAGATTGCCCTGTTTCCTCCAGTCAGTGGTGGTTGAAACGCATGGCTACCATTCGCGTCCAACAGCAGGATTTTTCCCTTGAACAGGAGATGCATCGGTTATGTCAGCCGTATCAGACCATTGGTGGCATCGTTTCGTTTGTGGGTACGGTGCGTGAGATAACCGGTGATGAACGGGTAACGGCCATCGAGCTGGAGCATTATCCTGGTATGACCGAGGCTGAATTGCAGCAGATCGTTACAGAAGCACATAACCGGTTTGATCTTGAAGCCATGACGGTGATTCATCGTATTGGTCGACTGGAAGCCGGTGAACAGATTGTACTGGTACTGGTTGCAGCGGCTCATCGTGCTGCTGCTTTTGATGCCTGTCGTTATACCATCGATCAGCTTAAGTCCCGTGTCACGCTATGGAAGAAAGAGTTGTCTGCCAGCGGTGAGCATTGGGTCGATCATTGTCCAGGCTGCCATGCGGCGGTTACCGTGACGGGGCACTCCGGATGGGCCCATTTGCGGGTTGGCGTTGTAACCTTGTCCGATAGCCGTACCCTGGATAACGATCATAGCGGAGAGGCACTGGTTCAGATGGTCGAAGCGAACGCGGCTACGGTGGTTTGTCGTCGTCTATTGCCTGATGACCGTACCATAATTGGTCAGACCCTTGTTGAACTGGCCGATCAACTCCATCTCGACCTGATCCTGACCAACGGTGGCACGGGTCCTGGGCCACGTGATGTCACACCTGAGGCTACGCGCGATGTGTGTGATCGGGAAATGCCGGGCTTGGCAGAATTAATCCGTCAGCAAGGGCTGGCTCAGGTACGCAGCGCCGTGCTGACGCGAGGCATCGTTGCGCTGCGTCACCGAACACTGGTGGTTAATTTGCCAGGATCAACCAGGGGAGTCACCCATAGCTTGCAGGCCATCGCCGACCTGATTCCGCATGTCCTGTCCATGGCGCGTGGGGAGGGTCATGAAAATAAAATCGGGTGACGTGGCTGGTTGGGCAGAGCGCCAGCAGCTGCCCGGCGTCATCCTGCTGCATGGATCGGATCAGGGTTTGATCGAGGCCTGTGCCAGGATGATCCAGCAAAAGTTGTTAGGTAGCGACCCGGATGCCGATGTCATGGACTTCGATGTCGAGAACTTCCATGCGGCCGATCTGGTGCTGGAGCGGTTGCAGGTCGCTTGTGAGGTGCGACCGCTCTTCATCGCTAGGCGTCTGATCGTGGTGCGTGAAGGACAAAATCTGACAGCATCCACTAAGCAGGGCATCTGTCAGTGGTTGGCTAAGTCCCGTTTACCATCGGATACGTTACTGCTGGTAATGGCAGGTGAACTACTGGAAACACGCGATCCGCTGCGACGTTGGTGCGAAGCGGATGCAGCAGCATGGTGTGTCACCCTTTATCCACTGGAAGGTCATGGCTGGCGTCAGTGGCTACGACAGCAGCTCATGCGAGCTGGGTTGAGTGCGACAGAGGATGCCCTGACTTACCTGGCCGAGTACCTTGCTGGTGATACACAGGCAGCGCTGAACGAGCTGGATAAGCTGTATCTTTATCTGGGTTCCAGGCGGCAGATAGATGGAGCCGATGTGCTGGCTGTCGTGGGCGAAACCGTGGAGTATAGTGGCCATGCCTGGGCCGCAGCGCTGTTGTCCCGTAATCGGACGCAGGCGTTGCGTATTCTGACAAGGCTGCTGGAGAATGGCCAGGAACCGCTCATGCTGTTAGGAGGTGTCATACGGCGGTTGCGGCAGATGATTCGCCTGCAGCATCTGCTGCATCAGGGTGTACCACAGGCCAAGGCACTGGCGGAAACACAGGTTTTCTGGAAGGATCAGCAACACTTGATCGATCAATTGCAGCACTGGTCGGAGCGGGCGTTGGCCGATGCTTTGCTGGCCTGCTGTGATACCGATGCTGCCTTGAAGGGCGGTGACGGCGTATTGCGGCCGGCTGCAGAAACACTGGAACGACTGGTATTGAGGCTTATTCACCCTTCCGAGACAAGGGTAACCGTACCGTAAAGGTGGTTCCTTTTCCTACCTCGCTGACAACATCGATTTGGCCGTTATGGGCTGAAACGATTTTTCTGACAATCGCCAAGCCAAAGCCGCTGCCAGGTTCCCCGGCTGTTGGACGGGTGCTCAACTTTTGGAAAGCACCGAACAAACGATTAATTTCATCAGCAGGGATGCCGGGGCCATGATCACGTACGGCAAAAGTCAGCAGAGCCTCATCACAACGCAACAGCAGATCAATGGTAGCGTGGTGCGGTGAAAATTTGATAGCGTTGCCAACCAGATTATCGATCACTTGACTGATACGGTCTGGATCGCATTCGATTTCTGGAGGCTGTTCCAGGTCAGGACGCAGTATAATGGATTTGCGTTCTGCCTGCAGCCCAAGCAACTCAATGCGTTGACGTATCAGCGTGGCAAAATCGACAGGCACAGCACGCAGCACCAGTCTACCGCTTTCAATCATCGAAACATCCAGTAAGTTGTTGAGCAGAGCCAGCATCTCGTTGCTAGCCCGGTAAATTCCTTGTACAAAGCGAGCCTGATCGCCATTGACACAATCTGAACTATCATCTAGCAGCAGTTCTGCCAGACCAATGATGGTGGCACAAGGGTTGCGTAAATCGTGCGCTACCACGCCAAGCATGTGATTTTTGAATTCATTCAATGACTTAAGATCATGCTGTAGCAAATCGCTGATGCGGACAACGCGCTTCGTGACACCGATCAATTTACGATAGGCCGTCAACAGCTCAACAAATTCTTCGCGGGTGACAGACTGTTGCTGTTCTGCATGGGACTGATTCAGGATGTTATCGGCCCACTGCAACACCTGTTGCTCCTGTCGGAAAACAACGGTATCTTCTGCCATCAGATCCAGAGCGTCATCGGCATTCTGCGTATTGTTGTCATGAATTAATGCCACCGGACCGCCTTTTGATGCTGTTTCATGGTCATGTGTGCTGTTCAACAAGATAGAATTGGGCCGCTGTCAACTCCTCACGAAACTCTTCACCATATTCGCGGGACATCTCATTATTGGTATGATGATGCCAATAAATATGGACCGGACTGCCTGATACAGCCTTACTGTTCAGCAGATCGAAGATATCCAGAAATATCTTAGAGCTGCTGCTGTTGAAATAACTGATTTTCAAATGAAGCTCAATAGTATCCTCGTGGGTAACAGACTGTAGGAAGGTTTCCATCCAGGATAAGATGGGATCGTAAAAGGTATTGACATCTTCCGGGTAGGACTCCCCCCGAATTTCCAGTCGTTTCAGATCGGGATCGAATTGAATGGCAGGAGTGGAACGGGTTGCTTGAATGGAGAGCGCTTCCATGACAGAGGATTCCCTACAGGGTAATACAGATGGAAAAAAAAACATATTGCTGGTCAACGGGCGTGACCGTAAAATCGAAAGACGTGGCATGACGGGCTAAATCAATGAATCCGAGACCGGCACCCTTGTCTGTTGTTGTACCGGAACGACGTTGTTCCCGATAAAACACGGTCAGCTCTGACTTGCTCATAGCTTTGATTTTTGTGAGATAATCCTGCAATGAACCGCTCTCTTGACGCCAGATCAGATTGCCGCACTGGATATAGTAGTGATGATTTAACTCGCCAATGACAATCATGCCACTCTTCAGGGGCGACGACTCGCTGGATAACGACTCACGGGAGTAGCGACTGATATTCTGGACTAGCTCAACGAATGCAGCAAAGACACGGCTGTTGGTGATGGGTTGATTAATGTGCATATCCATCTGGGTACGCAGCGCCACACCAATCGTCTCGGTAATATCCTGGGTAACGGCACCACGATAACAGAAAATGATGCCGTTTTGGTCTAGTTGTCGCTGTAGCTGGTGGATATCAATCACGATCCAGTACCGCTAACGACTATTGACGACTATTCAAAAACCAGGACATGAGTTTATGTCCTGGGTCGAATGACAACGAACCGGTCGTCAACAATCGCTCGTCGTAACACTGGTTGGCATCTGGCAAAATGCCAGCACCATAAAGAGCAAACGGTACGGGACCGCTTTCGTGCGTTTTGGTGCGTAACAGGGTGATATGGTCTGGCAGAGCTAGGGCGCGAAAAGGCTGCCCAGTATGGTCGAGGGCCGATAACACGGGTCCGACAATATGACGATCCAGATCGGCAATCGCCTGTATCTTGTAGTCAAGACGACCAGCATGCCCAGCCTCGTCCGGTGCTTCGACATGAACGAATATCAGGTCGTGTCTCTGCAATCCGTCAAGACAGGCGCTGGCCTTGCCGGCGTAGTTGGTGTCAATCCAGCCCGTTGCACCTGGAACACGAATGGACTCAAAACCAATATGAGCAGCAATGCCGCGTAGCAGGTCAACAGCTGAAATCATGCCACCGGATTTTCCGTAGCGCTCATGGAACGGCTGTAATTGTGGTTTGCCACCGTGCCCCCAGAGCCAAATGCTGTTGGCAGGGGCCAATCCTTGTTGCCGACGCTGTTGGTTGACGGGATGGTCAGCGAGGATCGACCACGAATCGCGCATCAGCTGGGTGATCCTGTCCGACCCGGTTCCAACGGGCCAGTAAGGGCCAATGGACTGACCGCTGATGTCGTGAGGAGGTGTGCAACTGAGATGATCAACCGATGAGGCGCCATCGTTCCAGATCAGGATATGGCGATAACCAACACCAGCGAAGAAGCGGAACGGAGTTTGGTGGTCAACAAGGTGCTGATTTAGAGAATCAATCAGCAACGCTGCTTCTTCAGAACTAATATGATCAGCATTAAAGCTGTCCATGACCTGGTGTTCGTTGCCTAGGGTAACCAAGTTGCAGCGGAAGGCCATATCGTTGCTACCCAGCTCGATGCCCATAGCTGCGGCTTCCAGCGGACTGCGTCCAGTGTAGGACCGAGCCGCCTCATAACCAAGAATGGCCAGATTGGTAACATCGCTGCCCGGGTAAAGTCCGGCTGGCGTATTGCGACTCCAACCCCCGACCCCCTCACGTACCATGCGATCCATGTTGGGGGTATGAGCCACCATCAGGGGGGTTTTGCCATCCAGTTCAGCGATGGGATGATCGCTCATCCCATCTCCTAGAAAGATAACGAATTTCACCGCAACAGATCCTTGACGACATCGCGCTCATGGCGCAGTTCATCCAGCACCTTGTTCAGCTGTGTCTGTGCCCACGGTGACATCGGAATCCCCTCAACAATGGACCAGTCACCCTGCCCACTGCTTCTGAGCGGAAAGCCGAACACCAATCCTGGATCAACGCCATATTCCCCATTTGAGCACACCGCAGCACTAAACCAGTCGTTGGTTGGCGTAGACTGGGAGAAGGCATGAATGTCACACAAAATGGCATTGGCCGCTGAAGCAGAGCTGGAGGAGCCACGAATGGTGATCACCATGGCGCCGCGTTGGCGGATCTCGGTGACAAACTGCTCGCGCAACCATGTTTCATCACGAATGACATCGGGAGCCAGCTTGCCGTTGATGCGGGCATTCTCAAAATCCGGGTATTGATTGTTGGAGTGGTTGCCCCACACCACCATGTTGGTGACACTACCCATGGGCTGACCCGCCCGGCGCGCCAGCAGACTGGCAGCACGATTCTGATCCAGCCTCATCATGGCTGAGAAGCGTTCTGGCGGTACGTCACTATTGTTGAGAGCAATAAGGCAGTTGGTGTTGCAGGGGTTACCAACAACAGCGACACGTACATCGGGTGCGGCCCGATTCAGGGCTTTACCCTGGCCCACAAAGATAGGGCCATTGATACGAATTAAATCAGAGCGCTCCATACCTGGACTACGTGGGCGCGAACCGACCAGCAAGGCCCAGTTGACACCATCAAAGGCCCGTTCCGGCTGATCGGAAGTTTCAATACTGGCCAAAGGTGAAAAGTTGCAGTCCTCAAGTTCCATCACAACTCCCTGCAGAGCGTGCATAGCAGCCGGAATCTCCAGAAGACGTAAATGGACCGGGCGATCTTTGCCAAAGATCTCTCCGGAAGCAATACGAAACAGCAGATTATAGGCAATCTGACCAGCAGCACCAGTGACAGCAACGCGAACGGGTTCAGCCATATTTACTCTCCTCGACCTTATTCTCTTCAATACACTATGACGTACAGCATGACGGCGCCAGTTTATCCCGCATGAGGTTGGGTTGCAACAGCTGTCATAGCTAGTCTGTCTGCAAACCGTGTTTTTTGATGCGATAAAGCAATGTATCGCGACTGAGATCGAGTAACCGTGCTGCGCGACTGCGGTTGCCTCCAGCATGAGCTAGGGCTTTCATGATCAACTCACGTTCCAGATGTTCCAGGCTAATGCCTGTTATTGGAAAATCTGCGGCTGGAAATCGTTCCGTTGTGGGGTGACATGCCCTGATTTCATGAGGTAGATGTTCGATCGCCAAGTCGCTGCCGCTGTGTAAGATCACCAGACGTTCGCAGAGATTGCGTAGTTCACGGATGTTGCCAGGCCACGACCAACGGTGCATCATTCTGCGTACCGGATCGGTCAGCTGCGGGGCAGCAACGCCATGATGACGGGAGAACCATTGCAGAAACTGCTGCGCCAGGGGTTCGATATCATCGCTGCGCTGTCTAAGGGGAGGAACTTCAAGGGGGACGACCTGTAACCGATAGTAAAGATCGTTGCGGAACCGCCCCTGTTGAACCAGATCAGCCAAGCCCCGATTGGTAGCCGCAATGATACGGGTATCAATGTGGATGGACCGGCCCTCACCCAACACCTGGCATTCACCGCTCTCTAGAAATCTCAATAACTTGGACTGAACCGTCAGAGGCATTTCACCAATTTCGTCCAGAAACAGCGTTCCGTACTGTGCTGCTGCGATACGTCCCTCACGGGCCGTGTTGGCTCCGGTAAAAGCTCCTTTGGCATGACCAAACAGTTCGCTTTCAGCCAGGGCTTCCGGAAGCGCTGCGCAGTTGATGGCGATAAACGACTTTCGATGTCGTGGACTTTGCTCATGGATGAACTGTGCCAGCAATTCCTTGCCGGTACCGGATTCGCCCTGTATCAGGACTGGTGCGCGAGTAGCAGCCACCAGTCGCGCAGAACGTAGCATTGCCAGAAAGGGCGGCGACTGCCCCTGCATCTTGGGGTGGCAATCTGTATTACTGGTCATGACAATACCCAATTTCCTGGAAGGGTTCAGGTGACAATGGACGTCCTATCGGTAACAGGGCAAAAAACAGGGTATACATACCAGCCAGTATCAGCAACATGGAGACCAACTCCCTGACATGGTACCGCATAGCCCACTGGGTCAGTCGATGAATCACCCATCCGGCTGGCAGGGTCACCATGCAGGTTCCAACACCAAACATAGCCATATTGAGAGCGCTGTCAGCCGGTGTGCCAACACTGCTGCTCCAGACCAGAGCAGCGTAAACCAGAGAACAGGGCAGCCAACCCCAGATCAAACCAAAGGTCAGCATATAGCCTACCCCGTGTGACGTCATGAGTCGGTAGGCGTAGGGCTCCAGCAGACGCCACAATGGTGCCCCTAGATGTTCAATGCGACGCAACCATGTTCCGTGACCACCTAGATGCAAGCCAGCCAGGACCAGGACAACACCGGAAACTGATTCCAGGATCGTGTGTCCATACCGCGGGGATAGTGACATGAACAAGGACTGACCGAAAAGGGCTACCAGCCAGCCAGCCATCGCATAACTGATAACCCGCCCCCCATTGGCGACCAGCAGGTAGACGAGGGCGTTGGTTCTGTTCTGTTGTATCTGGGCTGGCAGACTTACGGTCAGAGCGCCAGCAATACCACCGCACATACTCAGACAGTGCAAGGCGCTGCCAGCCGCGACAACCAGCGGCACGACCAGGGAAATCTCAGCCATTTTGCCGGAGAACTCAGTATTAATTTTTATGGTGAACCAGATTCTATCCTATTTCAGCAATAAAATCAATGGGTGATAACACTCATTTTGTGCGTTACAGGGTGTGTTATATCACTCAGAAGGTAAAAACAATAGTATTCAACCTATTGTAATATAATTATATTAATTATGGAACCGGATTTGCGGAAGGAAATCGGATGTCTTCCCTTTCCGACTTGTACTGAGGCTGATTGACCATGACAAGAAAAACGCATGACAAGAAAGTTGGTTTGATGACCCGTATGCCACTGACTGGAGCAATTTTACTTCTATCTGGTACCACATGGGCAGCGGATGGAGAGAATTTAGAGCAGTTGGAGCGAGTTATCGTGACAGCTCCCCACGGTGATGAGCCTGGCGGTGGGGAGGTGTTATCAGGCAAGCAGTTGACCATCCGGCAGCTGTGGGCCCATGACAGTGCTGCTCTGTTGGGCAATACCCCTGGTGTCAGTCTTCAGACCAACGGTGGTATCTCCAGTCTGCCATCCATTCATGGAATGGCTGATGATCGGCTACGGGTTCAGGTGGATGGTATGAATTTGATTTCTGCCTGTCCTAACCACATGAATCCACCACTATCTTATATCGCACCGACGAACATCGGGAAAATTCAGGTGCTCAATGGTGTTGTGCCAGTGAGTGTTGGTGGCGATAGCATCGGAGGGGCAATCCTTGTAGATTCCCGGGAACCTGAGTTTGCCACAGCCGGACAGGGCACCCTGTTCAAAGGGAAAGGAGGCGCTTTCTATCGTAGCAACGGGAATGGATACGGGAGCCATTTATCGGCAACACTGGCTGGTGAAGCGTTAAGCATGACGTACAGCGGTTCCTCCGCTCAGTCGGACAATTACAAGGCGGCCAGGGAGTTCAAGCCGTCTGGGCTGGCGGCAGTGGATAAAGGTTGGCTAGATGGTAATGAAGTAGGCTCTTCCCATTACCAAACCCTGGACCAGTCGCTGAGATTGGCCTTGCGCCACGAAAATCACCTGGTCGATCTCAAACTAGGTGTGCAACATATCCCTTATCAGGGGTACCCCAACCAACGCATGGACATGACCGATGATGCTAGCGAACACATCAATCTGAACTATAAGGGCAAATACCAGTGGGGAGGGCTGGATATGCGTGCTTATCACAGCCACACACGACATAAGATGGATTTTGATCGTGACAAGCAGTTTGTCTATGGGCCAAATCTTCCGTCCACTATCGTTGCTCCTGGAATGCCGATGGATACCGAAGGGAATAATACTGGTGTATTGATTAAGGCAGATATTCTGCTCTCAGAGCGTGATATTTTCCGGGTGGGCGGAGAATATCAGCGATACCGTCTCAATGATTGGTGGCCGCCATCGCCATCATCATTGTCTGGCATGGTGGATGGAATGGGCAAGCCGGCCACCTTTGGAGGAATGGCCCCCAATACGTTTTGGAACCTCAACAACGGCCAGCGTGATCGTCTGGGGGCTTTTGCCGAGTGGGAAGCACACTGGAATCCCCAGTGGCTCACCTCGCTTGGCGTGCGTGTTGAACAGGTGACAATGGATACGGGTCCGGTACAGGGCTATAACGATATCAACACTGGATACGTTGCGTCAGCAGCTGCCTTCAATGCTCGTGACCATCAGCGTCGTGATGGAAATGTAGACGTGACTGCGATGGCACGTTATACCCAGGATGCCAGCCGTCATTTTGAATTTGGCTACTCTCAAAAGACCCGTTCACCAAACCTCTATGAGCGTTACTCCTGGTCTATGCATGGCATGGCGTTGATCATGAACAACTTTGTCGGTGATGGTAACGGCTATCTTGGCAATCCGGACTTGGAGCCAGAGGTGTCTCATACGCTGAGCGTGACGGCTAACTGGCGCGATGCTGCCCGTACTTCTGAGTTCAAAATCACCCCTTACTATACCTATGCCACGGACTACATAGATGCTATCCGTTGCAAAGGAAGCGGCATGATGATGAATGCGCTTTGTGGGGGTGCGGCGAACAATATGGGCTCAAATAAGTTTTTCCATCTCCAGTATGCTAACCAATCAGCCAGGATTTATGGCTTGGATGTTTCCGGGAGCATGCCGCTAGGGAATAACGATTGGGGAAATTGGAAGCTGAAAGGCTTGCTCAGTTATACCAATGGCAAGAACCATGACACAGGCGATGATCTCTATAACATCATGCCTCTTAACGCCAAAGTCATGTTCACCCATCAGCTTGACGCTTGGGACAGCGGCCTTGAATTCGTGATGGTGAAAGCAAAAAACAATGTTTCCGACGTTCGACAGGAGATGCAGACGCCTGGTTATGGTTTGGTCAATTTACGTTCCGGATATTCCTGGAAGCAGGTCAGATTGGACTTTGGTATCGATAATCTTTTCGATAAATTCTACGCGCTACCGCTCGGTGGGGCTTATACCGGACAGGGGACCACCATGAGCCTTAACGGGATCCCTTGGGGTATCCCCGTTCCCGGTGCGGGTCGTTCGATCTATGCTGGCATGACTGTGGAGTTTTAGGCCGTGAGCCATTGGCCGAGCCGGAAAGATCGTTTAACATCGTCGCGACGGGCAGTTCTTAGACGGGTCGTTTGAACCAGGGAGGCGGCGAATTTTCACTGTTGGGGGCGATCGTAACGTGTCATCGGTGGATGGGCCATCCAGTATGCTGGGGTCGTTGCTGATGTCAGGGCTGCTGCATGGTGTGTTGGTGGTTTCGCTGGTTAGATGGTACGTCCCACCACTAGGCAATCCACTGAATAGCCAGTTGTCTCAACCTGTTATGGTTCGGTTGGTATCTGCTATTCCTCGACCACCGTTGGAGCAACAGTTGCCTTTGTCTCCTCAGCAACCTGATCCTGTCTTACCCAGAGAGGAGGCAATCCAGCCGCCGTCGGCATTGCCGACGGACAGAGTCAAGCCAGTAGCCATACCGATGAGTCGCAAACACAAAAGCATTGCTCAGAAATCGACTGACGCAA
Organism: Magnetococcales bacterium; assembly: GCA_015229115.1. Lineage (GTDB taxonomy): Bacteria > Pseudomonadota > Magnetococcia > Magnetococcales > JADGCH01 > JADGCH01. The sequence goes on along the minus strand of JADGCH010000006.1, from coordinate 73,856 downwards.
ATGAAGTTATCGTGTCTGGTGGATCTGATAGAACTGTTGCGATGTCTCATCAGATCGCTGATGGATCTGCCGTTACGACAACAGCAGCTGTGGAGTTATCAGTAACCACACCTGACCGTCCTATTGCCTACCAGTTCAACCCAAAGCCGGACTATCCTGCCGTGGCCCGACGTATGGGCATGGAGGGGACGGTAGTGGTTGCGGTGACCGTCAGTATAGACGGTAGGCCGGTTGTGGTGACACTGCGACACAGCTCCGGCCACGCCTTACTGGACCGCGTGGCACGGGATGCCGTAGCCGATTGGCGTTTTATACCGGCTATACGCAACGGTCAACCCACAGAAGAAACGATCGAGATACCGGTGCAATTCCGCTTGACGGCTCAAAATGATCAGTAGGGGGCAAACGATCGTATGGGGGATTTCCTGGTTGCGGAAAACCGCTCGATGCGTTCGATGGCCTCTGGTGCTAGCTGAATCATCAGCGACAAGGCGATCCGGCCTTCGTCGTTGACCTCAATGGCAACGCCATGACGCTGATTCTGGCTGAGCATCAGGTAGTAGTCGAAACCCTCTCCTTCAATCGGCAGAGGCATGAACGCGCTGTTGCGGAAATCGCCACGGTGTCTGATGCCATTGATGGCATGAAGCGCTGGATAGTAGGAGGACGCCGTCCACCCTGAGAATAGGGGTAAATCGCGCCGTCTTTTCAGGGCCAGAGATGTGGTTTCGTTGGGTTCCTCTTCAAACAGGGCCGTCAGCTCATCGATATTAAACAACTGGCCAATGGTTTTATCGCTCACATGACGACCGATACGCAAGAGTATCGTCTCGGCATGGTCTGAGTCACTCATGGTCAGATAGCAGCTGGATCCATCTTCTCCAACGAGCATCAAGACCGATTGGCGGACATTATCCAGCACGACGGTATCGATGGCTACGACCTGAAAATGGCCATTTTGTAAGGGCGGCTGTAACAGTTGACCAAAATGGATGTGATCACCGATCTGTAACGCCATAGGATCGGTCATAATCTGTGGATTCGGACGTCGTACCGACAGATGTTGACGTATGAAGATCATTCCCCGTTTAAGTAGGGCAGCAAGGATTGCGATTGATTGGATAGCCATACGGTCACACTCGCTCAAAAACCAGCCATGGATGCTATAGCCTGTTTAACAGCGACGGCTGAATCAATCAAGCCATGATTATGGCTACCACGCATCTCCAGCCATGTTTTAGGTTCTCTGGCAGCTGCGAACAGACGCTGTCCATGTGTCCACGCGACCACCTCATCCTCGCGACTGTGGATCAGAAGAAGCGGGGCGCGCAACCATGGCATGCGCTCCAGGTTATTGTAGTGGATGCGTGCCAGCCAGCGCACGGGAAGATAAGGATAACGTTCTTCGGCCATGTCTTCGATGGAGGTAAAACTGCCTTCAAGGATCAACCCACGCGTAGGTTGTTGAACTGCCAGCCAGCTGGCTATGCCACCACCGAGCGAATGTCCATAGACGAGGATGTTCTGCACCGGAATCTTTTTCTCATGGACGAGAAAGTGCAGCGCCGCTTCACCATCACGGTAGCTGCCCGTTTCGCTAGGACTTCCTTGGCTGGTCCCGTAACCCCGATAATCAAATAGCAGAACACCCAGCCCTAGTTCATGCAACAGCTTGGTGCGATCGGCAACGGCTGGATCAGACATGTTGCCACTGTTGCCATGACAAAACAGCACAACCGGTCGATGCGATGCACCGGCAATCCACCAGCCGTGAATGGGTACGCCGTCACTGCTCAAGAGAATGGATTCGAATTCGAGACCCCATTGCTGGGGCGTCTGTTGCAACACGGAACTGGGATGGAACACCTTCTGCTCCTGTGTCAAAAACAGATAGAGAGAGGCTATGGCATAACAGGCCAGCAGCAAGACCAGCATGGATCCCCACCACGATGTGGTCAATCGATAAAGGTTCATGCCATGCGCACATCCCGAATCGTCAGTTGCAACCGATCCTGTTGACGGTAGCGATTCAACCCTAACGTACCGGCAATATCAAGGGTAACATTTCTTGCCAGCAGCGTTTCTCCTACCGGACCTGGAACAGCAGAAAATGAAATGGCATCCAGTCGGCAGCCTTTGTGATCAATCAACTGACAGCGGATATGGCGTCCTTTGATGACTTGAACGTGATGGACCTGCACCGACTCGATGACGAATACCGGTTCAGGGTTACCAGGACCAAATGGCTGCAGTTGTTGCAGCTGGGCTGCCAGCGTGTGGTCGGTATAGGCCAAGGGTAACAAGCCATCAACGATCAGTGTTGGACGAAAAAGGTCTGCGCTGTTCTGCTGACGAATGGCTTGGTCAAACCGTTCAGCGAAGGCCTTGAGTTGGTCGCAACGCAGACTCAGGCCAGCAGCAGCACGATGACCACCGAAGTGGAGCAGATGATCGGAGGTGGCCTCAATAGCGGCCAGTAGATTAACGCCTGGAACCGAACGTCCCGACCCCTTGCCCTCACCACTGGCCAGATCAAGGGCAATCACGACGGCTGGACGATGAAAACGTTCAACCAGTCGGGAAGCTACAATACCAACGACGCCTGGATGCCATTCAGCACTGGCGACCACCAGCCCCAGCCACTGTTCAGTCATGCGTTCTGTCTCAATCATGTCCAGTGCCTGCTGCAGGATCTTCTTTTCGATTTCCTGGCGGTCACGATTGGACTGATCCAGTTGACGGGCAATGGCCTCAGCCCGTTGACCATCTTCGGTAAACAACAACTCCGATCCTAGCAAGCCAACTCCGAGACGGCCGCCAGCATTGATACGGGGGCCAAGTTGGAAGCCGACTTGGGTCGGGGTCAGATGCAGGTCGGGTCCGCTGTTGCTGATTCCGGCGATCTGCATCAACGCCTGCAACCCGATATTTTTCGATTGCCGTGCCATATTCAACCCAGAAGCCACCAGAATACGGTTGACTCCGGTCAATCGTGCAACATCGGAGATAGTGCCTACAGCGACTAGGTCCAGCAGCTGTTTCAGATCAGGTTCCGGAAAGTTGGTGGCATCAAACCAGCCTCGATGTCTCAGGGCACGGTTGATAGCCATAGCCAGATAAAAGGCGACGCCGACCCCAGCCAATTCCTTGTGCGGAAAAGGGTCGTCGGGACGATTAGGGTTAATAACGGCTATGGCCCGCGGCAGACAGCCGTCCAGCAATTGATGATGATCGGTGACAATAACATCCATACCGGCTTCAGCAGCAACGTCCAGCGCCTCAAATGAGGCAATGCCACAATCAACCGTAATGACCAGTTTAATCCCATCGCTGGCAAGCCGTTTCATGGCTGTCGCATTGGGACCATAGCCCTCCACCAGCCGGTCTGGGATGTAGACGCGCACATCAACGTCAAGAGCACGAAAATAGCGCACCAGCAGTGCTGATGAAGTAGCTCCATCAACATCGTAATCGCCAAAAACGGCCATAGGCTGGCGCTGTTCCAATGCGATGATAACGCGCTCGACGGCCCGGTCCATACCAAGCAGCATGTTGGGATCGTCCAAATGGCTTAATCTGGGTTGCAGAAAGTCCAGCACAGCCTGTGCTGAATCGAGCTGCCGGTGAGCCAGAACCGGGACCAGAGCAGGATGCAGCCCCATCTGCTGGATTAGCTCGGATTGACGCAAAGCTGGATCCGTAACACGCGGTTGCCAGATCCGTTCGGTCACCGATTTTTTGGTCTGGCAGATCATTCATCCCCCAATGTAAAAGGGCCTGGTCTCATCAGTAATGCCGGACTCACAGCGTTGCCTTGGCCCGGCTTGTTTCGTTGCCAGAAAAAGGATCGACGTTGCATCTGTCGTGACGTAGCCGACACGTAGGGTACCGCCACCGATGGCAGACCGAGTCCATGCTCATCCGCGGTATAACCGCTGCAAACAGTCAGTCGATCGTGATCTGAATCAAGTAATCCAGTGAGAGGTTGTAACACCATACGATCAACCCAGGCCACACGTTCACGCCACTGTTGCCGCAGTCCATGGCGTGCCAATAAGGCTGGTGTGGTCAGATGGATCACCAGACGACTGTGCCGGTCATCCTGTATCATCCTGCCAAGATGGTGTGCCATCTCATCTTCTTCGGCTGTCCATAGTATCGGGCGGTAACCGGCTAACCGCGCCAAGCCAGCCACCACAGGGTCAGTAGTCCAGCAGCGGCCGGAGTTGTTCAACGGCAGTGCTGCCAGATGGTTCGTTACAGCTCCCACCCCCGATAACCACGGGGTGTTGAGCGGCATACGCCCCGACGCACTCCTGTATCGGTTGATAGTGTGACGGTTCAGCACCATTTGTCCAGTGACCAGCAAGCGACGCAGCAATCCACCGTCGCGACCGGAGGGTAAGTGGTCAGCTAACGATTGCCGTTCCAGTCGTTCCAGAGGAGCGGTGCGTGCCCGAAACGCCTGTTGAGTCGATAATAGCAATCCGTTCCCCACGGTCGCATCAACCACCCAGCCATCCTGTTGCCACTCGTTGGCCAGTGCTTTAGCCAGTTCCTGGCACTCATCAGCCGTTTGGCCTGTACGCCATGGAGACATGAAGAGCAGTTCATCACGCTGTTGATACAAATGAGTCAGATGCAATCGACACCAAGTCCGACCATCTTCACTTCTTATCTTATCAAAAGCATGAGCCTGTAACCAGCCCAAAGGTGGGTCTGCCTGATGATTAGCCGTAAAGACCTTGTCGAGGCTGAACAATTCCAGCCAGTGACAGCTTTCCTCCGGATACCAGACCAGTTGCGATGACCATTGCACCAGCCCGGTCGTGCCGACGGCAGCAAGGCGGTACCAGGTTGGACGAAGGTCAGCTGTATCGTCATCATAAGCATCTGTCCAGCCATCGATGATAACAACGACTGATCTCAATGAGGCCCACCCCCAGGAGGAGGGGTTTGGGCATGTTGTTGCCACGCCTGTTGTAACGACAGGGCATGTTCGGGACCAAAATAGGGAAATAGCATAATACAGCTGTGACAAGGTTCCCGTTTAGCTCCACTGCAAGCCAGTTCACGACGCCAAGCAGCGGCCGAATGGCTGGCATAGAGCTCGAAGATCGATGAATAATCTCTAATGTTACCTATAACGTACGGTCTATTGGCCGGTAGGTCAGCACGAATTTGACAACAGGGTACCACATCTCCGTGATAACCGACGACGAAATATAGAAACGGTTGCAGACATGGATGAGTTCTGCCAGCAAAGCCAGATGACCACTCGACCTGTGCCGTGTTGGCGCGATTACTACCATTCTTCTGGTAATCATCCTGAAATACCTTGATTTCGAGATAGGGATGATCGATGGACGCTGCCATGCTTTTGTTGGGAGATAACTCCGTGAATTTTGCGGCACGTTTGATTCTGACAGACAATTTGGAAAAGGCAGTCAGAATAGCCGTGTCCGAGTAGGGCTCATCGGGTTCGGGATGCACTGACACCATCAGAGAGCTGACTCCAGCATGAGCTAGATCCTCCAGATAATCTGCTGTCAGATAATCTCCGTTGGTGTAAATGATGATCGTTGTGTGGGGAAGCTGATCGTGTATCTGACGGATACGGTGGATGATGCCCTTGTCTGCCAGAGGCTCACAATAGTGTGAAAGGACCAGCTTGCCATCGAAAGTAATTTCAGCCAGATTAGCCAGAATCCGGCTGAACACACTCTCTTCCATGCTAACCAGAGGACCCAGTCGATCACCAACATGATTGGGGCAATAGCCGCAATGCCGATTGCAGTAGGAATGAGGCTCTAGCTCGACGTGGTTGACGTTCAGCTTGAACAGCCGCTTGGCGGCTTCCCGGCACTCCTGCCCATAAAAAGTTTCATGCCCAGTGTACATGGCTATTTATTGTCAATCATTTGGGCTAAACGATCCATTTTTTTGCGTTGCTGGTCACGTAACAGACCAAGATACAGCTTGGTTTCACCATGATTGGGCTGTAATGTCAAGGCGCGTTGGAAGTACTCTATGGCTTCGTCGAGCCGCTGCTGTTGCCCCAGGAAGAAACCAAAACGATTCAGCACATTAACCGAGTTAGGATCCATGGCCAATGCGTGACGATAACAGCTTTCTGCGCTATCACAGCGATTCTGACGATAGTAGCTATCAGCCAGATTGAGATGGAACAGGATCTGTTGGGGTTCCTGCTTAATGGCCTGTTGGTAGCAGTCAATCGCCTCTGCAAGCCTCCCCTGTTTGCTTAATACCATGGCGAGGTTATTGTAGGGGGATCCAACTGTTGGCGCCGCGGTAGCAGCCCGACGGTAGTAGGATTCTGCTTGGTCTAGCTGTTGTTGGCTAAAGCAGTAGCTCCCCAATTGCATGAGCGACTCAAATTCAAGCGGATTGCACGCCAACGATTGCTGGTAACACTGTAGCGCTGCATCCATATCGCCGTTAGATCGGTACCAGTGACCGCGCAGTACCCAGGTTCTGGACTGTTGCTTTACTTCATCGGTCGATGGTGGCAACGACAATGCAGTAGCGCAGAATGGCTTACGAACCAACCGGATGGTGCTGACGGAGGCTATTTCCTCAAGCTGTGGGTTAAACTGCAGCAATTCATTGTAGCATTGCGAACACCCCGACGCAACGCCGATTCCATGCAAGGCCATCATGCCACCCGGTTCAACATGAGGGAACCAAGCCGTTAAAGCAAGTCGCATCTCTTCGTAGGAGTGACCAGCATCCACCGACAACAGACGAATGGCTTGTGATCGTGGCCAATGACGACTGATCTCCTCAAGGGTACCTAACCGCATCTCCACCCAAGGTCCTAACGCCATTTGCTGGAGGTTGGTCTGCAGTTCGGTCAGTGTTGGGTCGTAAGGACCACAATGGGTGACTTGGCCACGTTGAGCTGCCTTGGTGCCCGATGCCAGCCAGCAGAGCGATCGGTTCACTGTACCCAGTTCAACGACGGATCCATCCCCAGGCCCTTGTTGGGCCCAATGGTAGAGCAGATAGCCTTCAAGCGCTGTTATAGTTCCTGGAATAGTCTGGAACTGCTGATCCAGCTGTTGCCAATCAACGGCATGGATGGCTAGCGTAAAATGCCAATCGATGAAAGCTGGTATGAATTGGCTGTGACGCAGAACCTGCTGCATGCGGCGACCCGTTGCATCACGCAGGGTGGTATGTTCCTGCAGCAGGTTGCCATAAAATTCATCGGTTTGCTGGTCCCAGTCGAGTCGGGTCTTGGCCAGGATATTCAGGTGATTGCTGCCGCCATATAAAATATGGCGATAAAGCTGCTGTGGCAGATGGACGCACTTGAAATAGGTACGTAACAGGCGACGCATGAGCACATCTTCGCTACCATAGCGACGCAAAAAAGGTGTAGAGGCGAAGCCGCCTATCAGCAACAGGGCTTCCTTGCGAATCAGCAAGTTAGAGGGTAATGATCCCTCAACGGTTTTTGCTAGAGCCACCGATGGGTCAAGATTGGTCAGCTCGGCTTTGTTTAAGTCATTAAAGGATTGCACCGCCTGTCCAGCCAGAAGGTCCATGGCAGCTGATGAACCTTGGTTGACGATCTCCACAGCGGTACTGACGGCAGCGACATCGGGCTGGTTGCGTAAGACTTGCAGGGTGGCGCTGAGAAATCCCGGGGCATACTCATCGTCAGCATCAAGAAAGCAGACATAGGGCGCTAAAGAAATTCCCAGTCCCAGATTGCGTGCCCGCGATGCGCCACCGTTACCCAGCTGATGAACGACTTGGATAAAATCATGCTGCGCCATCCAAGTGCGTGCCACTTCCAGTGTATGATCGACTGAGGCATCATCGACAACAATGATCTCAATAGGACGCACATCCTGACACAACACCGACTCAATGGCAGCCGACAGTGTCTTGCTGGCGTTGTAGGCTGGAATGATGACTGAAATCAGGGGTTCCATTAGGAGTCTGTTAGTTATAAAGTAGGAATCGATACTAGAAACCTCTCACAGCTTTCCCAGACCACATGCTTTATCCTATTATCGTTAATATAATTGAAATCAATATTTTTTTCCCAGAAGAAATGCGTCTTTCTGAAAAAATAGGCAAATAGATCACTGAATCCACAAGCAAAGGCATAACTATCCCCAAAGATAGCCACCTCCTCATCCGTCATAGAATTTTCATTCAATATAACGTAACGATTACCCAAATGTTGACCTGTTATTCGATCCAATTTATTGTCATAAATTGTCTTTCCTGGCCGTTTAATAAGAATCGCCTCATGACAGATGGCAGTGTAAAGGCCAACCAATGTCATTTTTTCTTTTGGTAGAAAATTAGACGGGAGGTCGACTGCCCACACATTACGCTCAAAATTAATATAGTTAACACTGTCTAAAGAAATTGCCTTATCAGGTAAAAGTCTGTTTATGATATCTAACCCGGCTATTATACACCCAGTTGCGCACCAATGAGAATCTCCTCGAAAATATAATTCGCATTCAGATTGATAGTTAATCAAAAGATCAGCAGGGTATACGAAACGTGCATAAGGAGATAAAGCATTCACTAACTGCTTGGAAATTCTCCTGTCAAGGTTAATATCACTGTGGTACACACCCCACCTAAATTGTGGAAAAATAATCTGCTTTTCAGGTATGATCATATGGATCAAGTTAAAACCAATTTCTTTGCTTTTATTCATTCGTTCAACGATGAGTTGTATCCACCGATGTATCGCTTCATCAGTTAATACCATTTCTCCCGTAAGCTGTTTTTCCCAAGCATTTGATCCAAGCTTAAGAAAAAAATACCCCCCAAATCCAGAGATGGCTACTTCATTTTCCGAAGTTTCACCTGGCAACATAGAGTAGATGTCTCGATGTAGTACAAAACTTCTGTCTACTAATTCACGTTCAATTTGTGCCAATTGACTGAAATTCATTTTAATACCCATTGCGCCACGCAGTTTTCGAAGTATCTCTCACCATAGGTCACTTGCAGGAATCAGGGAAGAAAAACTAAGAATAATTTTCGGTTTATCGATCAACGAAGGCCATCGATCTCTTTCAGGCTTGATAGCCCTCAGAAACACAATCATTTCATGGACTCTATTGGTCAATGTTTTGATGTTACGATAGACATCATCTGCGCCCATTCCTGCTAGACTATTATCGACATGAAGGATGATTTTCTCGACTGACCAATCAGCCTTGTAACCATAATCGAATGTCGTATAGACAGGCTGGGAAAAATAGTTGAAACTGCTCTCAAAGTAGGGTCTCACATCTGGAAAACTAGCCATCACATGATCCGACGATCCATGAGGCACGCGAACAATCATTCGAGCATTATTTTTGGCAACACGCCAGAGTTCTGCCATCAATGGAAGAGGGTCTCTAACGTTCTGTAAGCAATGATTTAAGTAAAAACCATCGATAGAATCATCAAACAGAGGAATCTTTCTATGGTTACAGGCATTGAGATCAAATTGAATCTCTGCCTTTTCCCTACTATCTAGGTTGATCCAGCCAAAAAAATAGTCCTTACCACAACAGAGATGTAACAGTTTTACCGTATTCTCACGATAGAACTTTTCTTTGGTTAATCTATCATGTAAACGAATAGGCTCTATATATCTTCCATATAGAAAGTGAGATACCCCCGTTGCAGTTGTCGCGCCGTAGTACAAATCCTCATCGCTTAGATTATCACTATCGGTATACCACGGCAAATGCCTTGCGTAGTAAGGATATCCTGTACAGGTGTTGCTGAAGCTAAAGTTTCTGGATCCGAATGGACGATAGAGAGCAAAAACCGTATCGACCGGTGCCCAAAAAAGACCAGGCATAGCAGGTTTTCGCCAGCGATAGAAAAACATCATCTCAAGATCTCTGCGTGAACGGTTGCACTCAGGAAGATCATCAATACGTATGCCAATACCTACTTTGCTAATCGAAGGATTACGGATCAGGATTTGCTGTAAATGACCGACAACGTCAGATGGGCATCCTTCATCTGGGAGGATGTCCGGGTCGGTATAGACAAATTCGGAATCAATGTTCAATGATTCGAGCAGATTGGCTTTCCATATGCACTCGTGTCCCAAATTTTCTTCCAGCCGTATCAGCTTGATTTCATGATATTTTTCTAGGGTTGTAAAATATTCCAGCAAGGGAGGATACGTAGAAGCATTATCGATAATGAGGATATTTTTATAGTCATTAACAAGCAGCCAATCAACGAGCAGGCTTAAGCACTTCTTTCTGTTGAAGCTATTGATAAATATAGGAATATATTTATAGTAAATGCCTTTCATGTATTATATTTCTTTACAAACTATAAGTATCAATTTACCATAAAAAACTAGCTTGTTCTAGGAGAGGATTATCTATGATGACTGTTGGAATACTCTCGAATTTTGCGGTTGATAACCTAGCCGGTTTTACCGCACGCATCATGACAACCATTTCACGAACTATGTTCCGCTTCTGCTTGATCTGCTTATAGGTCTCGGCTATTTCACCAATAGTCCCTTTCGGGACAATCAGCATAATTTTCTCAGTATGCCAATCAGCCCTGTATCCATAATCTGCCGTTTTGTGTGATGACTGAGAGAATACATGAAAACTAGTCTCAAAATAGGGCCTCACGTAGGTTGGATCCTCGAAGGCATCATCAGAAGAACCATAGGGCAAGCGTATGATCAATTGTGCACCATTCTTGGCGATACGCCATAATTCCTCCATCATGGTCAGTGGATTTCGAATATGCTCAAAGAGATGTGACATATAAAATCCGTCGATTTGGTCATCTGATAGGGGAATCTTCTCTTCCCCACAGTTATCGAGGTTGAAATGGATATCAGCACAACCGACCATGTCTAGGTTAATCCACCCGGGAAAATAATCCCTACCACAACCTAAATGCAACAACTGTTTCGTGGTGTCGGATGTTCCTTGATGAGCATGTTTGGCACCATAGCCGGTTGCAGTGGCACAGAAGCCCTCTTCTTCGGTCAAGCGTAAGCTGTTTGTATACCAGCTGGTGCGTCGTGCAAGGTATGGATAACCGCTTCTTATGCTGGCGGGATTGGAATTGCGTTGGGCCAGTGGTCGGTACAGGGTGAAGGTCGTTTCCGATTCCGCCCAAAAAAATCCCCGCATAGCGGGTTTTTGCCAAAGGCGCGACTCCATTTTCTGGATTGCGTCACGAGACGAATTGCTTTGTGGAATATCATCGACCCGTACTCCGAGGCCAATACTGCTGATGGTGGAATGATTAACTAGGACATTCTGTAAATACCCGACAACGTCACCAGGACAATTCTCATCGGGAACGACAGTGCTATCGGTGTAGACGAACTCTGATTCTATTCCTAACCCACGCAAAAGATCCTTGTTCCACAGGGCAAATGGCCCGTAGTTGGACGACAGTTTAGCGATGCTGATAACATTAGGCGGAAAATTGTAGAGCAATTCATCATAATATTTTAAGAGAGGTTGGTACGTCGACGCGTTATCGATAATGAATATCCTCTTATATTCATATTCACGCAACCAATTGAGCAGCAACTCTAGGCATGTTTTTTTGTTGAAACTATTTATAATAATTGGAACTTCATTATAACTAATTTGCTTCACTCTTTTTATCCTGATATTGCTGCTATTGGGTACTTGCTTTGGCACAAGGTATTCAGGGATTGTATGACAGCATTTGCCCGATACGATCCAACCTTTTCTGCTGGGATCCCTGTAAGGTATGCAGGTACGTTTTGGGTTCGGGATGGTCCGGATGAAGTTCAAACGCGCGATCAAAACACTCTAGTGCTTCATCCAGTCGATCTTGCTTTGCCAGGACAAGTCCCAGACGGCTCCATAGCTCAACGGAACGGGTTGTTACCGTTAGTGCGCGTCGGTAGCAGAGTTCTGCTTGGTCCAGTTGACCTTGACCAAAATGGACAGCTGCTAAATTGAGATAAAAAAAGACCTGCTGTGGTTCCTGTCCGATAGCACGATTATAGTACTCGATTGCCTCTTCGAATTTACCCTGTTTTTCCAGCACCATGGCTAGGTTATTGTAGGTAGCGCCAGCAACAGGGGTAACCGTAGTGGCCATGCGGTAGTAGCGTTCGGCTTGATCTAGTTGACTTTGGGCAAAGAAGATAGCACCCAACTGTAGTAGTGCCTCAGCATCAAGTGCATAAATAGCCAACGCTTGACGATAACAATCGATGGCTTCCTGCAACTGGCCGTTGGCACGGTGCCAATTGCCACGCAAGGTCTTGGACTGTGCTGCTTGTTTCTTCGTTTCAAGTGCCAGTGGCGATTCAGTCACCTCTGGTAACGATAGTTGTATAGTGCTGAATGGTTTGCGCACCAACCGAATGGTACCAGCAGATCCAACCTCTTCAATGGTTGGGTTGTGTTGTAATAATTCATTATAAAACTGGGAACATCCCCAGAATACACCGATATCATGAAAAGCAACTAATCCACCTGGTTCAACAAGAGGCAACCAAGTGATGAAATCGAGCCGTGTTGTCTCGTAGGAATGGTCGGCATCGATAAACAATAGCCGAATAGGTTGAGTACGTGGCCAGAGATGTCCAACGGATTCTGAACTACCGACTCGAGTCTCAACCCAGTCAGTTAGTCCCATCCGTTGGATATTGGCCTGAAACTGCGGTAAAGTCGTTCCATGCGTGACAATTGCTGTGACTTCCTCAACTGCACCAACTTGATGTTCGGGAGATCCACGGAAGTGGTCACATGCGACCACCTTGCCACGATTGGCTGCTCGACTGCCGGCTGCCAGCCAGCAAGTGGATCGACCCATGAAACTGCCAATTTCTACAACAACACCTTGTCCGGGTCCATTCATAGCCCAGTAATAGAGTAGATAGCCTTCGATGGGCTGTAGATACCCCTGAATAGTATGATAGCGTTGGGACAGTTGCTGCCATTCAGCGTGATGGATAGACGAGGTGAAGTTCCAGTGGACGAAGGATGGAATGCTGGTGCTTGACTGAATCACATTCTGCATGCGTTGGATAGCAGAATCGCGAACACGGTTGTGTTCAAGGGTATGGTCGTAATAGAACTGACTAAATTCAGCATTATTATCTACATTATTGTACGTGTCTATCACACCGTGAAGATGATTATTGTTTCCATATAAAATATGCTTGTATAATTTTTCAGGTACATGTTTATTTTTGAAATAGGTCCGTAGCATGCGGCGAAGTAGTACATCTTCGGTGCTTTGACGGTGGAAAAACGGTGCTACGGCGAATCCACCGATCAGTAGTAGTGCTTCTTTACGCACCAATATGTTGGACGGAAGCGAACTAGCAACAGCATCATTGAGGTTGTGGATGACCTTGGACGAGTTCAGGTTGACAATCTCGACTGCGGTACTGACGACGCTAACAGATCGATCTTCTTGTAGAACCTGCATGGTCTTGTTAAGAAATCCTGGCAGATACTCATCATCGGCATCAAGAAAACAGACATAGGGTGCCTGCGCAATACCGAGCCCGAGGTTGCGAGATTGGGATGGGCCAGCATTGCGCACCTGGGAAACAACTTGGATGAAGTCATACCGTGTTACAAAAGAACGCGCCAACTCCAGCGTACCGTCAGATGAGGCATCATCAACCACAATAATCTCAATCGGTCGCACATCCTGCTGCAACACCGACTCTATAGCCGCTACCAAGGTCCTACTGGCATTATAGGCTGGAATGACAACAGAAATCAGAGGCGGAACGTACTTCTGGACCATAACACTTCCCTGACTACGCGCCCAAATGTTCAATACGGATCAAACGCGGGGGCTCCAACACCGATTCCAGCTCCGATAGCGCTTTCAAACCGGCCTGGATTTGCTGTTCCGATGTCTCGTGCGTGACAATAATCAGAGGAACAGCCTCCATCGGAGCGCGCTGATGCTGATGAACAATCTTCAACGAAATCTGGCCATTTTTAAGAATGGTAGCAATCTCTGCCAGCACTCCCGGGCGATCACGCACCAGCAGCCGTAGGTAATATTCACCGGTCCGATCTTCAACCGGACAGCAATGACGAGGTCGTAGATGCTGGGGTTGTGTTGATAGGCTGGCAACCCGTTGGCGGGCTCCTGAGCGTAAGTTTCTTGCCAAGTCAACTAAATCGGAGACAACAGCGCTGGCTGTCGGTTTTTCACCAGCGCCACGGCCGTAATACATTGATGAGCCGGCAAAATCGCTCTGGACAAAGACGGCATTGAACACCCCGTCAACAGCGGCTAGGGTGCTATGTGCGTTGATCATAACCGGCTGTACCCGAACATCCAGACCGGCAGCACTTTGTTTGGCGATCCCCAATAATTTAATGCGATAGCCCATTTCCCTGGCCCAGTAAATGTCAAGGTCGGAAACGTGGCGAATTCCTTCAACCGTCACATCGTGAAAGGCGACAGGGGTTCCAAAAGCGATGGCGGCCAGGATAGCCAACTTGTGTGCCGCGTCAATACCATCAATATCCAGTGTCGGATCAGCCTCGGCGTAACCCAGGCGCTGCGCCTCAGCCAACACTTGGTCAAAAGGCAATCCCTTTTCGCGCATTTCCGTCAGGATGTAATTGCAGGTGCCGTTCAGGATACCATAGAGTTGTTCAATCTGGTTGGCCACCAGACCTTCCTTCATGACCCGGATGATGGGAATAGCACCGGCTACGGCGGCCTCAAAGGCCAGTTCAATATTCTGCTGTTGCGCCAATGCAAACAGCTCATTGCCATGCTCGGCAATCAGGGCCTTGTTGGCTGTGACGACATGCTGGCCATGCTGCAGGGCTGTGGTGATGAAGTCGCGGGCAGGGTGGATGCCGCCAATTAGCTCAATACAGACATCGATATCGCTGGCACCAACGACCCGTGTGACATCGTCCGTCAATTCCGTCGTGCCAAGGTCGAAGCCACGATCCCAACCGGGTATGCGTTTGGTGGCGATACGTACCAAGCGCAACACCACGCCACTACGTTGTTCCAGTAACTTGGCATGGGTCTGCAGCAGACGAACGACGCCGGAACCAACCGTACCCAATCCCAGAAGACCAATACGCAATTCCATCAGTGGACCCATCCTTTCTCTGTATTACGGTCTGACATCGGCCCCGGCACCCAGAAACCGGCGTATACTGCGAATGGCCTGGCGGGTACGGTGCTCGTTCTCAATCAAGGCAATCCGAACCGAGTCATCCCCATATTCACCAAACCCAACACCAGGACTGACAGCTACCTTGGCTTCTTTTAACAACAGTTTGGTAAACTCCAGCGAGCCTAGCTTTTGAAACTCCTCCGGAATCTTGGCCCAGATGAACATGGAGGCCTTGGGTGGTTCAATCGACCATCCAGCACGTGACAGACCATCCAGCAACAGATCCCGTCGTGACTGGTAGATTTGACGCGCCTCGGCAACGCACTCCTGCGGACCGTTGAGCGCCACAGTGGCGGCAATCTGAATCGGTTGAAACATGCCATAGTCGAGGTAGGACTTAATGCGTGTCAGGGCGCGAATCAGGTATGGATTGCCGACCGCAAAGCCGACACGCCACCCCGGCATGTTGTAGGTCTTGGAGAGCGAATAAAACTCAACAGCCACATCCTTGGCTCCGGGCACCTGCAGAATACTGGGGGCTTGGTAGCCGTCGAAACAGATTTCGGCATAGGCGATGTCGGATAGTACCATCAGGTTGTACTCGCGGGCAAAGGCGACTACCTTTTCGTAAAAATCAAGCTCAACGACCATGGCTGTCGGATTGGATGGGAAATTGACCACCAATACTTTTGGGCGCGGCCAACTGTTGAGCACGGCCTTGCGCAGTTCCTCGAAAAAGTCGACATCGCGTGACAAGGGTACATGACGGATATCAGCACCGGATAGCACGAAACTGTAGACATGGATAGGATAGGTTGGATTGGGCGTTAGAACGGTCATTCCAGGCGTGGTCATGGCCAAGGCCAGATGGGACAGACCCTCTTTGGAACCAATGGTCACAATGGCTTCGCTATCCGGATCAAGGTCAACATTAAAGCGCCGTTTGTAATAGCCACAGATAGCGCGTCGCAGGCCGAGAATGCCGCGCGAGACCGAATAACGGTGGTTGCGTCCCTGCTGTGCGGCTTCACACAACTTATCGACGATGTGTTGCGGAGTTGGCAAGTCCGGGTTTCCCATACCGAAATCGATGATGTCTTCGCCACGTGCTCTGGCCTGGCATTTCAGCTCATTGACAACAGCAAACACATAAGGCGGCAACCGCTTGATACGAAAAAACTCTTCCATGAATCGCGTCATCCAGAGTTGGAGTGTTGAGGAAATAATAAAATGTAAGGGTAGACAGGACAACTGTCAAGACACGCTCATTATACGGCCTGGAAAGCTCACCATCCAGCCGGTTTATCTATAATTATTTTTGATGATTTAGATAACTTTGTATAGGTAGTTCGAAACAGAAAAACACGTTATCTGCGTTTTATCATTTGTGGTAACTGTGGCGGATTGGTATAATGAAGCGCTTTGATAGTTTTGTATGTCACGAACAGAAAGTTCATGGCATGATATAAATCAAGTCCGTGTTTCATAGAGCAACTCAAAGACGATGCCGGCAATCCGATTACACGATACTGTGCCTTTTCAACCGGAGCAGATTTATCAGCTGGTGGCAGATGTGAGGCGCTATCCGGAGTTTTTGCCCTGGTGTAGCCAAGCAAGGGTCTCTGAAGAGCGGGATAGACAGTTCATAGCTGAGATGGTTGTCAATTTTAAGGGGTTTCGCGAGAGTTTTCGCACGATTGATCAACTTTACCCCTATGACCGGATTACTGTCCGTTTACACTCTGGACCTTTTGAAAAGCTGGAGAACGAGTGGCGTTTTACGGCGGTTCATGGTGGCACACGAGTTGATTTTTTTATTGATTTTCAGTTCAAAAGCCGGTTGCTAAACATGACATTGGGCCCTGTTTTTGCTCACGCATCGCAAACCATGCTGGAAGCGTTCCGCAAGCGGGCCTTTGCTGTTTATCCTGTTCCCAAAGGTCAGCTCTGATGGCCATTCAAAAAGCCAGTGCCGTTGTGCCTTATTCTCAGCAGCAGATGTTTGATCTGGTGGTCGATATGGATTCCTATCCGCTGTTTCTGCCATGGTGTCTCAAGGCACGCAAATTCGATGTGACCACAACCCAGTTTATGGCTGAGATGACGGTCTCGTTCAAGGGTTTGCGGGAGAGTTTTCAGACGGTAGACCGGATTTGGCCACCCGAGCGCATTCAGATCAGTTTGCACCATGGGCCCTTCAGTCATCTGGACAACGAGTGGCGCTTTACAGCCCTTGAGGCAGGTAGCAGGGTTGACTTTATCATCGATTTTAATTTCAGAAAGCGATTGCTTGATCTGACGCTCGGGCCTTTTTTTGGCGCGGCAACCCAGAAAATGGTTGAAGCTTTTCGTAAACGTGCAGACGCCATTTATGGCACGGAGTCTTCCCGACCTTCTTTGGAATCTTAAACATAGGGGAACCAGTAATCACGATGATCAAGACCATATTTTTATCGACTCTGGTGGCGTTGTCACTATGGGCTACCGGATCTCCCGTCATGGCACGAGCTGCCGAAAACAACGATGCCGTTGCTGCCCGTGTTGATGACTGGATCATCACGCGCTCCAAACTTGATCAGGCATTGCAAGGTCCTTTCTACGATCTGGATCGGAAGCGCCATGATCTGCGTATGGCAAAAATTCAGGAGATGATGGCGGAACACCTGCTCAAGCTGGAGGTTGCGGCCCGCAAGATTTCCATGGATCAGTTGGAAGCGGAGATTAACGCCAAGGCAGAAAAACCTACAGACCAGAAGCTGGATGAGTTTATCGCCAAAAATAGTCAGCGGTTGCCCAAGGACGATCCCCAGTTGCGTGACAAGCTGCGTGATTTCATGACCGAACGGGCGCGGGAACAGGTTCAGGCCAGGTTTATTGCCGAATTGGCTCAGAAATATCGGGCTGAGATTTTGCTTGAAGCGCCCCAGGCACCGCGATTTGCAGTACAGGGAGCGACGACCCCGACCAAGGGCCCGTCCGATGCCAAGGTCACGATTGTCGAGTTTTCCGATTTTCAGTGTACCTACTGTCGCCGTGTGCAGGAAACGTTGAAACAGCTCGATAAACTCTATGCTGGTAAGATACGTGTTATCTACCGCCATTATCCGCTTTCGTTTCATCCACAGGCAGCCAAGGCTGCTGAGGCGGCTCAGTGTGCCGATGAACAGGGGCAGTTCTGGTCTTATCACGATGCCTTGTTCGGTTCCGAGTCTCTCGATTTGGCGACCCTGAAAAAATTGGCTGCGACCGTTACCGGCATCCATGTGGCCCGTTTCGACCAGTGCTTGTCGGAAGAGCGGCACAAGGGCAGAGTCATTGCTGACGTAGCTGAAGGAGAGAGGCTGGGCGTCAGTGGTACGCCAACTTTTTTTGTCAATGGCATCAAATTGGTGGGAGCTGTTCCTTTGGAAGAGATTCGTGAAGTCATTGATGCCGAGTTAAAACGTTGAAAGGAGGACAGATATCCATGTCTATAGTTCATCAGCATGAAGAAAACCGTCGTGATTTCCTGATCATGGCGACCGGCGCTGTGGGCGCTGTGGGGGTGGCTGGTGCTGCTTGGCCATTCATCCGTTCGTGGAGTCCCTCCGCCGATGTACTGGCGCAGGCTACTACGGAAGTTGATCTGAGTTCCATCCAGGCTGGTCAGATGATTACCGTGCCGTGGCAAGGCAAGCCGGTTTTTGTGTTGCATCGTACCCAGCAGCAGATCGACTCGGCCCGCAAGGATGATGGTGACGCCTCCATGCGTGATCCGGAGAAGGATGTCGAACGGGCCAAAAAACCGGAGTGGCTGGTGCTGCTGGCATCCTGTACCCACCTCGGTTGTGTTCCTCAGCCGATTGGTACCGGTGAGTATGGCGGTTTTCTGTGCCCGTGCCATGGTACGCACTATGACACCTCGGGTCGTATACGCAAGGGTCCGGCACCGAAAAATCTGGCGGTACCTTACCATGAATTCAAGAATGACAAGACGCTGGTCATCGGCAAGGCCTTGGCCTGATCTGATCCATCGACAAATTAAGGAGGGTTCCCTGTGTTTAAATCGATCATGGCATGGGTCGATGAACGTCTGCCCATTACCGAGGTAATCAAGAGTCAGGCTGTCGAGTACCCAACCCCGAAAAATCTCAATTATTGGTGGAACTTTGGTTCCCTGGCGCTGATGGTACTGATGATCCAGCTGTTCAGCGGTATTTTCCTGGCCATGCATTACAAGCCTGATGCCAAGTTGGCCTTTGATGCCGTCGAGCACATCATGCGGGATGTCAACTGGGGCTGGCTGTTGCGCTACATGCACGCCACCGGTGCAACGTTTTTCTTCATTGCCATCTACATCCATATCCTGCGTGGCATGTATTATGGTTCGCACCGTAAACCGCGGGAAATTCTTTGGTGGGTTGGTGTAGTCATCTTTTTCCTGTTGATGGCGACTGCCTTCATGGGCTATGTGCTGCCATGGGGTCAGATGTCCTTTTGGGGCGCGGCCGTGATCACCAACCTGCTGAGTGCTATTCCGGCCATTGGTGAAGACTTGGTGGTTTGGGTATGGGGAGGATTTTCGGTGGGTGATCCAACGCTCAACCGGTTCTTTGCCCTTCACTTCCTGTTGCCGTTCGTTGTGGTAGGGGCAGTTGGGGTTCACGTATGGGCCTTGCATGCGGTTCACTCCAACAATCCGGAGGGTATTGATCTGGAGCACAAGGACACCATTCCCTTTCATCCCTACTACACCATCAAGGATCTGTATGGTATGGGGGTGTTCCTGATTTTCTTCTGTATCTTTGTTTTCTTTGCCCCGAATTTCTTTCTTGAGCCCGATAATTACATTCAGGCCAATCCGATGCAGACTCCGGCTCATATCGTGCCAGAGTGGTACTTCCTGCCGTTTTATGCCATTCTTCGTTCCATCGATTTTCTGGGGCAAATGAGCAAGTTGGCTGGTGTCATCGCCATGGGCGCTGCCATTGCCATTCTTTTCATCCTGCCATTTCTGGATCGTTCGCCAGTGCGCTCTTTTCGCTATCGTCCCATTTCCAGCAAGCTGTTCTGGATTTTTGTGGTGGACTGCATCCTGTTGGGCTGGGTGGGTTACAAGCCGGCTGATGCCGTTGTCTTTGGCACGCTGCCCATTATCTACGTTGGGCGTACAGCGACGGCAGTTTACTTCAGTTATTTCTTCCTGTTGTGGTTTATCACGGTCTTCAAGATTGAGA
This sequence comes from Magnetococcales bacterium, assembly GCA_015229115.1. Taxonomy (GTDB): domain Bacteria; phylum Pseudomonadota; class Magnetococcia; order Magnetococcales; family JADGCH01; genus JADGCH01. Next base: position 53,498 of record JADGCH010000006.1, on the reverse strand, counting down.
AACCACGTCCTGTGCCCAAGAGCCTGTAACAGAAGAGGAGAGAGATGATGAAACTGCTAAAAATGCTACAGGCTATGCTGAGTGTGTTGGTGATCTTGCCGGTGATGGCTACGGCTGCACTGGCATCGTCGGGTGGTGCTCCACTGCCACAACAGAACTGGAGCTTTCATGGACCTTTTGGCCAGTTTGATACGGCGGCTATGAAGCGTGGCGCCCAGGTCGTCGCCGAGGTCTGCCTAGCCTGCCATTCGGTTAAATACATCAAATTTGACCAGTTGAAGCAGATTGGCCTGACAGAGGTGGAAGTGAATGCCATAGCGGCAGCTGCTGGCAAAAACCGCAAGGATGCGATGTTATCCAGCACCGATGCTGATGCAGCCAAAGAGTCGTTTGGTGTCGTTCCACCGGATCTGTCCTTGATGACCAAGGCCCGCAAAGGTTATGAAGATTATCTCTATGGCATTCTGACGGGTTACCTGAAAGACGAGGATAAGGCAGCCATTGACCGTGCTCTGGAAGATGGGACGGTTTCGGAGGCCGAAATCAAGGAATTGTCCGTGATTTTGTCGATGGATCCGCACCAGCCTGACAAAATTCGTGATGCCGTACAGCGTATCAAGAACGGGGATAACTTCAACAAGTTCTTTCCGGGCAATTTCTTCGCTATGCCGGCACCGTTGGCAGCTGACGGCCAAGTGACCTATCAGGATGGTACGCATAGCTCCGTTGCGCAAATGTCTCACGATGCGGTGACCTTTCTGGCTTGGGCCGCCGAACCCACCATGATGGAGCGTAAGTCGGCTGGCATCAAGGTTATCCTCTATCTGGTTGTTCTGACGGTGATGTTCTATGCCGTCAAACGGCGGATATGGGCCCGCATTCATCATTGATTTTTGACCACACCCCCTTCCCAACGGGAAGGGGGTCATAGAGTTGTTATGCCATGTCTACACCAATTAAAAACATTCCTCTTAACGAACGGGTCATTTTTGCCCTGGATGTCGATACACCAGAACAGGCACGCCAGTGGGTGGAAAGACTGGAGGATCATGTCCATTTTTACAAGGTAGGGTTACAGCTGTTTCTAGCAGGCAGTTTTTCCATTGTCGACTGGATCATGCAACGTGGTCACAAAGTCATGGTCGATCTCAAGTTTTTTGACGTACCCGAAACAGTCCGCTTGGCTGTGGAGCAGGTTGCTCGTCGTGGTGCCACGTTTGCCACGGTTCATGGCAACGATGCCATTGTTCAGGCTGCTGTTAGTGCTCGGCGGGATGTCAAGATCCTGGCCGTTACCGTGCTGACCAGCTTTGATGAATCCGACTTGGTGGCCATGGGTCTTAACTGTACCGTGGAAGAACTGGTGTTACGACGGGCTCGCAAGGCGCTGGATCTCGATTGCGATGGTATCGTTTGTTCCGGTCTTGAGGCCAGCAAGCTGCGTAGTCACATTGGTCACCAGTTTCTGATCGTCACACCGGGTATTCGTCCCGGTCAGAATATCGAGATTGCCATGGATGACCAGAAACGGATCATGACCGCTTATGCCGCTTTCCGCAATGGTGCCGATCATGTTGTGGTCGGTCGTCCCATCAGTCGCGCGGAGGATCCCATTGCGGTCATCAAGATGATTCAAAAAGAGATCCAACTGGCTATTCCAGCAGCATCATGATGATGGAGGTCGTCGATCCATGCCCGCTCTGACGCTGGATGAGGCCGTTCGTCATAGTTATCAGCAGCTGCGTGAGGGGAAGATTTCCGAAGCACGTGAGCTGTTGCAGCGCGTTCTGTCCCATATCGATCATCCTGATGCCAAGCGGTTGCTGATGCAGACAGAATCGCTGTTGCCGTTGGAGCAGGTCGTTGATTCACTGCGTCATATCAGCCATCTCATGTTTCAGGCGGCCAATCAGGAGGTAGTTTCCAACTGGTTGGCCGGTCAACGCCTCTATCGCGATCTCCTTGCCGAGGAATGCTACGCTGATCCACGTCGTTTGGAACGTTTTGGCGCCAAGTTCTACTCCCAGAATGATGAAGATGGCATCATCGCCGAAATTTTCCGCCGTATCGGTACCACCAACCGCATCTTCGTCGAGTTTGGCGTTAATACGGGTCTGGAGAACAACACGCTGTTGCTGACCTATCAGGATTGGCAGGGCGTATGGATGGATGGCAGTGAACAGAATATTGCTTTTATCCGGCGAAAATTTGCCCCCCTGATTGAGAGACAACGTTTACAGGTAGCGCAACAGTGGATCCGTGTTGAGACCATCAATCAGGTGCTGCAATCGTTCAGGCTGCCGGAAGAGATCGATTTGGTCAGTATTGATATTGACGGCAATGACTATTACATCTTCGAGAGTATGACCGCAGTCCGTCCGCGTGTCTGCGTCATCGAATATAACGCCAAACTACCACCACCGATTTTGGCCGTGATGCGTTACGATGCTGAGTGGATGGTGCATGAGTTGACAGACTACTTTGGCTGTTCGCTGGCAGCGTTGACCCGCATGGCCAACCGCAAGGGTTATCAATTGGTGGGTTGCAACATCACCGGCATCAATGCCTTTTTTGTGCGCGACGATTTATGCGGTGATCTGTTTTATCAGCCGGCAACGGCAGAGGCACTCTATCAACCTCCCCGCTACGGCTTTCATCACGCCGGCACGTTCCGTGTTGGCCACCCCACCAGCTATGGTCCTTGGCAAATTGGCTGAATTAGCGGGTGGATTGGCTGACTCTTGGTCCGCTCCTTTGACAGTTACGGCACTCAATGAGCGCATTCGGGATTTGCTGGAGCAGTCGCTTTCCTATGTCAAGGTCCAGGGTGAAGTGGTGTCGATGCGTCAGCCTGCGTCAGGTCATATTTATCTGACCCTGATCGATGCTACTTCGCAGATCCGAGCGGTATTATGGCGCACAACGGCACGTCGTCTGACTACGCCGCTGGTAGAGGGGCACACTTTTCTGGTCACGGGCCATGTCGATGGTTATCCACCGAGAGGCGAGTACCAGCTTATCATCGAGGGTGTGCAGGCCGTTGGCGCTGGTCTGGAGCGGGAACGACTGTTGCATCTGCACCAACGTCTCCGTGCTGAAGGGTTACTGGATGAGGCGCGCAAACGTCCATTACCGCTGTTGCCGTCCAGGATTGGTGTGGTGACATCAGCCAGTGGTGCCGCTTTGCAGGATATTCTCAAAGTATTACGGCAACGTTGTCCGGGATTTTATCTGTTGCTGGCACCGGCCACGGTCCAGGGTCAACAGGCCCCGGTGGCTATTGCCGCTGCCCTGTGTGCACTCAATGACGATGGCCGTGCCGAGGTCATTTTATGTGGTCGTGGTGGTGGATCGGCCGATGATCTGTCTGCCTTCAACAGCGAGCTAGTAGTCAGAGCGATAGCTGCATCAGCCATACCGGTTGTCAGTGCCGTTGGTCATGAAATCGATACCACGCTGGCCGATCTGGTGGCGGATCAACGTGCCGCTACACCTTCTGCGGCGGCTGAAATGGTGATGGCCGATCATGATGGATTGGTACGGCAGCTGTCCGATTTGTTCCAACGTTTGCAACGGGCCATGCGAACGGTATGCAGGGGATATCGACACCATTTGGCACGTCAACAGCTGCGGTTGCGTCATCCAGGGCAGGCCATTGATCACCATAGACGCCGTTGTGATGAACTACTGGAACGACTGACGTCGTGGTCACAGGGACGTTATCTGATTTGGCAACGCAATCGGTTGGCAACGCTACAACAGCGGCTCATACGAACGGCTCAGCAGCGGCAGTCACTGCAGCAACGTCATGTCAATGCCTTGCAGGAGCGTCTGCTGGCCCTGGCTCCACAGGCTATTCTGCAACGCGGTTATGCCATCGTCATGACGGTGACGGGAGAATTAATTCGGAACAGTCATCAGATCGATCGTGGTACTCCGTTGCGAATTACGCTGGCTCATGGCGCGTTATCGGTTGTTGTGACGGATAACGGCAGTGGGTAAGGCTTGCATTATGGGGTAGGGTAGGGCAGAATACGCTCCCCGGATGGTTACTGAAACAGGAGGATTGTTGTGTCATGAAAGGTTTTGGCGGTAATGCTGGTAGCAATGCGGGCGGCATGGGCAATATGCTCAAGCAGGTTCAACAGATGCAGGCTCAAATGGCCAAGATGCAGGAAGAGGTGGCCATTACCCAGGTCACCGGACAGTCGGGCGGAGGCATGGTGACCGTGGTTATGAGCGGCAATCACGAGGTGCAAAAGGTCACCATTGAGGCCAGCGTGGTCAATGCGTCCGACATTGAACTGCTTGAGGATCTGGTGGCGGCTGCTTGTAACGATGCCAACAAGAAGGTGCGTGATATGACGCAGCAGCGTATGTCCTCTTTGACAGGTGGTCTGAATATTCCCGGATTGAATTTACCTTTCTGAACTGCTACAGGATGACCACTACAGGATTGCCATCGGTCGAGCGGGTTATCGCGTCCTTGTCACGTTTCCCAGGGATCGGACGTAAGAGCGCGCAGCGCATGGTGCAGTTCCTTCTTAAAAAAGGAGCAGGTGAAATCAGCAATCTTACGGTTGCACTGGAACAGCTGCGTGACCGGGTACGCTCGTGTCGCCGCTGTTTCAACTTGGCCGAGGACGAGCTGTGCTGGGTCTGTTCCAGTGCTAAGCGTAATCACCAGCTGCTGTGTGTGTTGGAAGAACCATCCGATTTATTGGCCATCGAACGGGCTGGTCTCTTTACCGGAGTCTATCACGTTTTGGGGGGGCGTTTGAGCCCCATCGATGGCATCGGACCCAGCGACCTGCACATCGCTGCGCTGGAATCCCGTTTGCGCAGCGGCACCATTCAGGAATTGATTATTGCCACCAATCCCACAGTGGAAGGGGAGGTGACAGGGCAGTATCTCGCCGCCCTGGCCACCCCTCTGGTCGATCGTATCACCCGCTTGGCTTACGGACTGCCTATGGGGGGTGAGCTGGAATATCTGGATGAATCCACCCTTTATCAGGCCTTGGCAGGACGGCGCGATTTCAACGGTTCTGCTGCCAGTCAGCTGCCGCGTTAACCATCAGCATTAATACGCTGAATCAACTCCTGCAACACCTGCTCGGCTTGGTCATTCTCAACCTGGCAGGTACCAGCATTGCGGTGTCCTCCGCCGTTGTAGTGCAGCGCCAGTTCCCCAACATGGGTATTGGAGGTGCGGTTGAGGATCGATTTGCCGATGGCAAAAACGGTATTTTGCTGCTTGACGCCCCATAACACGTGAATCGAAATATTGATGTCTGGATAGAGCGCATAGATCATGAATCGATTGCCAGCATAGATGGTCTCTTCATGGCGCAGGTCCAGTACCACCAGATTGCCGTGGACCGTGCTGCAGCGTTGAATCTGGGCGATAAAATCCTTCTCATGATCGGCATAAAGCTGCGCCCGTTCCTGGATATCTGGCAGCTGCATGATCTCGTTGATGTCATGTTCGCGGCAGTAGTCGATCAGTTCCATCATGAGCTGGTAATTGGAGATGCGGAAATTACGAAAACGCCCAAGGCCGGTACGGGCATCCATGATGAAATTCATCAGGTCCCATCCGGTTGGGTGAAGAATTTCCTCACGGTTGAACTGTGCTGCGTCGCCTTTGTCGACAGCGCGCATCATGTCCTGCGAGATGCGCTGAAAAGCCTTGTCCCCACCGAAGTAATCGTAGACCACCCGGGCTGCTGAAGGTGCTTGTGGGTCGATGACATGATTTTTGGGTGCGTTATCACCGCGTCGAATGGCTTCACTGGCATGATGATCAAAGGCCAGATGCACGCCATCGACATAGGGCAGGTTGGTGGTAATATCATTGCCCGTGATCTCAATGCGGCCATCCTGCATGTCCTTGGGATGAACAAACTTGATTTCATCAATCATGTTTAATTCTTTCAACAGGACGGCGCAGACCAAGCCGTCAAAGTCACTTCTTGTCACTAAACGAAATTTTTTATCGGCCATTATGGCATACTCCCTGTGTCAGTCATTTGCGTCAATCAAGCCTTGTGAGCCATACGTTCGATACGCCAGCAATGATGATAGCGTGTCTTCCGGTCAAAGTCGGGCGATCGTGTCGCACGGGATAAATCCTGATAGCGCCAGCCATCCGGCAATGCGTCACGGTCCAGTCGAAATCGTGCATAGTTGCTAGAGAATAACAGAATTCCATCAGGATTCAATAGCCCCATTGTCTGCATCAATAATGCAACATGATCACGTTGTAAATCAAGATGTGATCGCATTCTCTTCGAATTGGAGAAGGTGGGCGGATCAAGGAAGATGAGATCATAGCTGGCTTCTGATGCAGCGATCCATAACAGGCAATCGGCCTGAATCAGTTCATGGTGCGGTTGCTGAAAGCCGTTCAGGGCCATATTGCGGCGCGCCCAGTCAAGATAGGTACGGGAAAGATCAACGGTCGTGGTGCTTCGGGCACCACCGGCTGCCGCATAAACCGTGGCACTGCCGGTGTAGCCAAACAGGTTGAGAAAGGAACGTCCGGCCGCCATGGAACGGATCATGGCCCGTGTGCGCCGATGATCGAGAAACAGACCACTATCAAGATAGTCGGACAGATTGACCAGGAACTGTAATCCATCCTCTGCTACAGCTACCAACTGACCAGTATCGGCCATCTTGCCATACTGGTTGGCACCTTTTTGTGGTGCACGTTGCTTCAGGTGAATGTGTGATGGCGAGACCTCCAGAACTTGGGATACAGTCACCAGGACCTGTTGCAGTCTCTCAGCTGCCTTAGCGGGTTCAATGGTGGCAGGTGCCTGATATTCCTGGATATGGACACGATCGCCGTAGATATCGACGGCCACAGCATATTCTGGCAAATCAGCATCGTAAAGACGGTAGCATTGGATGGCCTCGCGCCGTAGCCAGTTTTTCAGACGTTTCTGGTTATTACGCAGCCGATTGGCCAAGTCGACAGCTGGTGGAGGAGAGACTGGCACCACAGCGGGTTGATATAACGAGCCTGGTTGAGATAACGAGCTTTGAGTGGCTGGTACCGGTTGGTGCTGCTGCCGCGGTTGCCATAACCACAGTTGGCAGGCCAGTGGACCATTATGGAGCGTCGATGGTTCTGCCTGCCAGCCTGTACCAGTCTGAAAAGGTGTTGGGCTATCGTCCATGGCACAATTGATCACGGCTCCACGCCACTGTCGAAACAGGGAGCTGTTGGATAACAGTTCATGAAGTTGTGCCTGAATGATGTGAACCCGATCGATGCTACCGGTGCGATGACCATAGGGCGGGTTGGTCAATAGCAGCCCATGGGTCACTCCGGCCAGTTGTTGGGGCGGTATGGTGGCTAGCAACTGCTGCAGCGAATTTTGTTCAATGTGGACCTGACCAGTGAGACCGGCACGTGCCAGATTGGCTTGAGCCTTGGCTACGGTGAGCTCATCCAGTTCAAAACCTATGAGGGGCAATTGCATTCGATCGAGTTGGTGTAGGCCGTTCTGTGCTCTTTCCACCATTTCTTCGCGCATTTGGCGTCTTAGAGCGTCAGGCAAATCTAGCCAGTGCGACAAGGACTGACCCTGTCTGTTCAGGCCAGGGGCTATGTCGGCTGCCATCATGCCAGCTTCAATGAGGAACGTACCGGAACCGCACAATGGATCAAGCAGGGGCTCTGCCGATGAGGGTTGAAATCGCCATCCGGCCAGACGCAGCAGCGCAGCGGCCAGGTTTTCGCGCAACGGCGCCGCACCGCTTTCCAGGCGGTAACCGCGGCGATGTAAACCACCTGCCGATAAATCAAGACCAATAGTGGCCCGATGACCATCGATACGGACGTGAATGCGATGATCCGGCTGATCAAGATCGATGGTAGGACGGGACACTCCCCGATCACGATAACTGTCGACGAGGGCATCCTTGACCATTTGGGCACCGAACAGGGTATGACGGATCTGGTCGTTGGTACCGACGAAATCAACGCGCAAACGGCCATCCGGGTGCAGGTGATCCTGCCACGGCACGGACTTGATCCCGTCACGCAGTGAATCGAGACTGATACCATCAATCTGGCGCAGAAACAGAATGACACGGCTGGCCAGACGTGACCAGAGACAAACGCGGTATCCCAGGGCGATGCTTCCATCAAACCAGATCTGTTCACGATTGCGGTGCGGCTGGGTAACCCCCAACTCCCGCAGTTCATCGTACAGGATGGCCGTTATGCCGCGTGGGGCTGTTACCAGAAAACGGTGATGGGTCACGTCTCAGACCATACCAAGAGCCTGTTTATAAAGATCAATCATCGTCTCCCACTGTTGCTGTTCCTCTGTTTCCATACGTCGCAAGCGGATAATCTGCCTCATGATTTTAGGGTCGAAGCCACTTGCTTTAGCCTCGGCATAGACCAAGCGTACATCACTGGCAATCACTCCCTTTTCTTCCTCAAGACGTTCAATTCTTGCGATGAAGGTGCGCAGCATGTCCCCATCAATACCAGCAAATTCTGCCATAGGCCTCTCTTCAGGTTTATTTCGTGTCCATTATCGGTTAGACTGTCATGGGTGATTTTTATGTTTTAATACAATTTCAATTCAAGTGGATCAGGAGTGCTACGATGGGTGAAAAAAATACGGTTTCTCTGGTGCAGGAAACAGTACGACTGACTCAACTGATGCAAAATCTGGAACAGGTACCGGTCTGGAGTCGCGAAGGATTCTTCCATATTGGTGACCAGATGAATCACATTTCAGAGAGTTTCGCTACCAATTCCAGCCGAGCCGCCACCATACGCGAACGCATTGGCACAGCAGACGGACTGGGTGTTTTGGCACTCAACCAGGACCTGCACACAGTATGCCATGAGATGGGAGCAACTCTCAATGATATTGGATCGCTGATCGGTCAGAAAGGTGACTGGATCAAACGACTTGAACAAGTGATACAATGGAGCCTGTCACTGGAACAGGAGGCCACTTTACCGGCCTCCGTTGACCAGTTGCGATCGGTCGGTAGTGAGCGGTTGGAAAGGCAAACCCTCTGTGCCATGCTCGATAATCTGATGCAGCAGGTGCGACCACTGATTCACGAGACCACAACAACCTGTCAGTCGGCTGAGGAGGCTGTCGGTGGTTTAGCACGTACTATCCGTGCTGATCTGGCCCTGTCACAGCAACGACTGGATACGTTTCACGACGGCAATCAGGCCACCATTCAGTCTCTATCTTCTTCTGTCACCAGCATTGATACCACTTGCCAGAAAATTGTCGAACATGCCGATCAGGTTGCACAAATCCTGTTTGCCATGATTCAGGCCATGCAGTACGACGACATCACGGCTCAACGCATCCAGCATTCCATCAGTGCCATTTCCCAGGCCTGTGACCGGCTGTCCAACAGCAAAAAAATACAGGAAAATCGTCGTTGGAGTGTGTTAGTGCTGCGTATCGTTGTCGATCAGCTCACGCAAACCAGTCAGGATCTGACAGGAGCGATCACCACGATTCAAGGCTATCTCGATACCATCATTGACCTCAGCAGTCAGCAAAGGGAACTGGTCGCGGATGCCCGTGGTGCCTGTCGTTCATTTCATCAGCAACTGGAGGATACCGCTTGGCAGTTGCAGGCCATGCTGCAGGTAGGGCTGTTCTCCGATACGCTCTCCAGTCAGGTTATCCAGGCTTTGTCGCTGGCGGAGCATGGACTGTTCCAGACGCGGCGTGCCCTTGATATGCTGGCCATGACAGCAGAACGGTTGACCAAGCTGGCCCGTACCCTCAAGACCGATGGTAATCACCGGCTGGCAACGCTTGATTCGATGATCGATACCTTGGCAGCCCGTATTCACTGTGAAAGTCGGCAGGAGCAGGGTGAGATTCAGCAGGCCATTGACCAGTTACACAGCATCAGCATGACCTATGCTGATTCCACCACGCCAAGAATGATGCGGACCAATGGCATGCTGCGTCGGCTGCCTCTGTCAACCAGACAGATGGATATGGTTAACAACGATCATTTGCGCCTCTTTAACGATGTGCTGGCTGACACCCAGTTTACCGTGGCGCAGGTGCGTCTGCTGAGTTCCGACCTTGTTTTCCACGACCGTATTCGTGAAACCATCGCGGCTACCATCGTGGCGCTGGATGAGATCATCCAGAATGTCGGCAAAAACCTGGGCGAGTATATGACCGGTAATCCCTACGAACTGGCAGCAGAGTTTGATGATCTGGCCCAGATGTATACCATGGAGAGCGAACGTCGTCTTCATCAGGCTACGCTTGGAGGGGAGCAGCAGCCCGATGCCGAAGAGGGAGAGGATATCGAGCTGTTTTAGTAGTCCAATACTATGCCTGTGCTGGTTACCGCCATCATCGCAGGTCTTGTGGCGGTGCAGTATGCCAGGACGCAGCTATCCGTTGCGATACTGGTCCTGTGTCTGGCCACGCTGGTGTTGGTTTATGGCCACTATCTGCAACACAGCTGTCGTCATCGACCATGGCTTGATCTTCGTTGTCGTCTGTGGTTGATGGTACTGTCCGGTGTGATAGCAGGGTCAGGCAGTGCGCTCTACCATGATCATAGCTTGGCCGTGCAGCGCCTGCCGGTTGTAGTCACCGGTGACCAGTGGTTGGAGGGAACCATCGTCGATCGGGAGCAGCGCACCGATTCGGTGCGGTTGTGGCTTGAGCGCTGCTCCATCGTCGGTCAGGAGTGGGCACCAGCAGCTGATGATCAGGTGTTGCTAACCCTGTATCAGCAGACAACAGCAGCATTGCCAGGGGATCGTGTCCGTCTTCAGGCACGGCTGAAAGAACCGGTCGGTTATCGTGTACCGGGTGCTTTTGATTACGCCCTGTTTTTAAGGCGGCAGGGCGTTATCGCGACAGCTTATGGTCGTAGCGTGGTGGAGCGTTTGCCATCCTTGTCTCCTGATCCATGGCAGCAGGCCTTCTGGAACCGTTGGCGTGTGATCGTATCGCAAGCCATTGCCAGCAGTCTCAGCGATTATCCAGCCCGTATCGCCCTGACCGAGGCTATATTGGTTGGCTATCGTGGGCGCATGGATGGGTCGATGCGCGACCACTTCCAGGCTGCCGGTACGTTTCATCTGATTGCCATTTCCGGTATGCAGTTGACCTTGGCCGGGGCTGGATTTTTCTATCTGATTCGTCTGCTGCTGGTGGTGCTGTTGCCGTCGTTATCGCGGCGTTGGGATGTTAAACCGGTTGCTGCGGCGTTGGCACTGATGCCTCTATGGATCTACGCCACCCTGGCTGGCTGGTCCGTCGCGACCCAACGGGCGCTGGTCATGGCCGTGTTACTGCTGTTGGCCATGATCAGTGGGCGGACGCAACAATCATGGCGTGCCTTGGCGATTGCAGTCGTGATTCTGTTGCTGTGGTATCCATGGCAGTTATTCGAGGCGGGCTTTCAACTCTCTTTTGTTGCTACCGCGGTATTGATCTGGAGCGGCTCCTGGTTTGCTCGGTTACGGCAAGGCTTTATCGTTCGTTGGGTGGTGGGATCTGTCGTGACGACCACACTGGTTTGGCTTGCCACCTTGCCGATCGTATTGCATCATTTTCACTTTCTAGCGCCTTGGAGTGTGTTGGCCAATCTGGTCGCCATGCTGCTGGCCGGTCCTGTCACGGTGATAGCTGGGTTGGCCGCCTTGCTGGTGTTGCCATTTTCTGACGCTGCTGCTGGGCAGTTGTTCAATGTGGTAGGTCAGCTGATGGAGCTGGTTTGGCACTGGTCGATCTGGATCTCGACCTTACCAGGTTCCTGGATTCGTTGGCCAGGACCAACTCAGACCGGGTTGGTTTTCATCATGACAGCTATTCTGATCATGATGACTGCTGGAATGGGTCGTACCCGGCTGCTGGGATTGCCCTTGATGCTGATTGGTTGTTACGGGCCTCATCCAGCACCCACTGACGGTCAACTGCATGTGGCCCTGCTGGATGTTGGTCAGGCCCAGTCTGCTGTCATCCGGACCCCTGCTGGCCAATGGTCCGTGATCGATGCCGGAGGTAGTTATACCGACCGGTTCGATATCGGCGAAGTCATCTCGGCCTACCTATGGCATTATGGGGTAACCCGACTGGAGCGACTGATCATCAGCCATACCGATCAGGATCATGTGGCTGGCGCCGAGAGGTTGCTGCGCAATTTTGCGGTGGCCAGAATCTGGACCGGTGTGGGACATGAATCCGATCAGCAGAACGATAGCTACAATCGGTTACTACGTCGTGCTGAGCAACAACAGGTCACCGTGCAACGCTGGTCTGAAGCCCACCAGGAACAGGAGGGGGATGTCAGCCTGCGCCTGCTACCTCCTGTACCGATAACAGGCCGGCACAACAATAATAACAGTGCGCTTGTCGTTGAGGTGACCCTGAAGCACCATCGACTGCTTTTTCCCAGTGATCTGGAGTCTCGTGGTGAGCAGTGGCTACTGAAGCAACAGGCCTTGCGGCCGGTAACTGTACTGGTAGCGCCCCATCATGGCAGCCGTTCCTCCAGCTCAATGGCTTTTATCCAGGCCACCCGGCCGCGCCACGTGTTATTCAGCGTCGGTGCTGGTAACCGCTACCGGTTACCGGTGGCTGACGTCGTGACCCGCTGGCGCACCGTTGCCCCCGCCATCTGGCGTACCGACCAGCGTGGCACCATCGAATTAACCACGGATGGCCAATGGCTGCGTTTCGCTACCTCACAATGATGACCGGACAGTGCACCTGCCCAACAAGATGGATAATATTATTATTGTTAAATAATTTATCGATCATGGATCGATCGCGCGGTCCGCAGACAATCAGGTCGACAGACCTCTGTCGTGCTATCTCCAGAATGACATCATCGATTTTGCCAGTTTGTATCAATCCTTCTGCAGCGATACCCTGAATTTTAGCGGTGGCGACCAGACGGTTGACCAGTTGGTTGGTTTCCCGGATGGTGGCATCGTCTTTGTGGTCGTCGTCGACAACCAGAATGGTCAGTGGCAGATTAGCCCGACTGGCCATATCGTAGGCAGCTTGAGCAACGTTGTTGTCAGCTTGGTCTGGATCGACCACCAGCAGTGTGCCACTATGCCAGATGGTCACCAGCCTGGGGACAACCAGTACGGAACAGGACGACTTTTCAATGATCCTGGTTGTTGCCTCACCGACCATGAAACGTGCCAATCCCCGTTTACCACGACGACCAACAGCAATCAGGTTGGCGTCAATCTCGGTGGCGGTGGCCAGAATGCCCTGAGCTGGATCTTGGGCAGAACGCACCAGCATGGTGCACGAAATACCCTTGTCGGAACACTGACTGGCTATCTTCTGGATATGCTGGGTCGCTTCCTGTTCTTCCGTAGCCAGCATGTCATGACTGGCATCGGAGAGTAACAGGCGTAATACGTACAAATGAGATTGGTGTTGCAGCGCCATCTCCATGCAGACCCGCTCAACACCCAAACCAAACTCCGAGCCGTCAGTGGCCATGAGAATATGTTTGAACTGGCTATCCTGTGAAGGATCAGTATCGTTCATGTCGACCAACCTCTGAAATGAACCGTTATAGATTGAACACAAGAGAAGCAATAACCAAGTAGTTAATCGAGCCTACCATATCAATAAAGGCTAAAGCCAATGGACCCGCGGCGACTGCTGGATCAGCTCCAAGGCGTTTGAAGAAAAACGGTAACGACATGGCAATAGCGGATGCCGCAATGATGTTAAAGGTTAGCGTAGGGCCTACTGCCATGGATAACTGCGGACTTCTAAAAATGGCATAAGCAGCAAGGGCAAGACAGCTTCCATAGACCAAACCCTGGATCAGATTGGCACCCAGTTCCTTGAACAGCAACTTGAAGAAATGGGAATTGTGGATTGTCCCCAGTGCCAACCCCCTTACGATAACAGTACCAGTTTGGCTGCCGGCATTGCCTGACATGCCGATGACGATGGGAAAAAAGAAAGCCAACTGTACCACAGCAGACAGGGTCTCCTCAAATCCATCCAGGATGGCCGAAATCATCAGGTAGGCAACGAAGGCACTGATTAACCAAGGCACACGATCGCGAAAGATACGGAAAGGTGACTGCGCCAACACATCCGTGTTTTTAGATCCAATACCAACCATCTTCATCAAGGAGCTGGTGTGTTCCTCCTGGATGACATCGATCAGGTCATCGACCGTGATCTGTCCTACCAGAACACCCAGATCATCCACAACGGGCATGGCCAGCAGACGATAACGGGAGATCTGGTTAGCCACGATCCCCTGAGGTGTATCGACATGAACCTTGATCAGTCTGGAGTGGGTAAATTCTTTCAGGGTCTTGTCGGGATCGGCCAGAATGAGTTTGCGTAACGAACAAACCCCCACCAGATGCTGATCCTCATCGACAACATAGAGATAGAAGACCGACTCATGGGAGGATAATCCCTGCACGGCCTGGATCGCTGCGGCGGCCGTAATGGATTGTGGCATGGAGAAAAAGCTGGTATTCATGATGCTGCCAGCCGTGTTGCGCTCATATTGCAACAGCTGATCGTTTTCATCCTGTTGCAGCGTCTGCTGCATGGCATCCGTCAGTCGTTTGGCAACATCCACATCCAGCTCGCTCATTCTCAGATGACGGGATTCGGCTGACATGCCTTTTAACACCGCAAGGGCCTGATCCATGGTACAGCAGGACAGGATATATTTTCTGTGGCTGACATGAACCAATTCCAGCACCTGGGCTGCATGCGAGGGAGGAGAGATGAGCGTGAAGATCTCGCTGGCCTTGTGCTCAGGGAAGCTGTCCAGGATATTGGCCAATTCTGAGGTCTTGATTTTACTTAGTAATTGTGTCAGATGGGAAGAAGACCCCCTGCGATGGAGGCGCATAATGGTTTCAGCGATTTTGCTGGTATAGGGCTGGGCGGCCGTGCTGTTGCTGTCATTGTCGGTCATCATCATGCTCATGGCACTCAATCCTCACAATCGCTTCATCAAGAAATTACAGACCATAAACTATCGTAGCAATAAACAGGTAGTTAACCACTCCCAGTACATCGACAGTGGTCAGCACATAGGGACCACCGCCCACGGCCGGATCATGACCCATTTTCTGTAACAGGACCGGCAGGCTGGCTGCGATGACTCCCGCATAGGTGATATTGCTCAGAATGCTGATTCCGACCACAAAGGCCAAGATGTTGCTTTTGAAGACGACCAAGGCATAGCCAGAGAGGCAGGCCGCATAAAAAGCACCAATCAGCAATCCAACCCAAGTCTCTTTAAGGAGTAATTTGACATAATCACTGATTTTTATGGCTCCAGTGGCCAAACCTCGTATGGCCACAACAGCCGTTTGGCTGCCAACGTTGCCTGCCATGCCGAAGATCATGGGCATGAAAAAACTCAACTGGATAACAGTGGCCATCGTGTGTTCGTAGTAACTCAGAATATAGGCCGCCAACAGGCCACCCATGAATGGAGCAACCAGCCAAGGTAACCGTTTCTTGGCAATGCTGGTAAACGATTGTGCCAGGATACTGAGTTTGTGCTCAGCATCGACACCCACGGCCTTCATCATTGATTCGGTGTCGGAGTCCTGTATGACGTTGATCAAATCGTCTGCGGTGATAATACCTCGCAACACCCCTTGGTCATTGACCACCGGTATGGCTAGCAAGCCATAGCGGGTGACCAGTTTGGCAGCATCTTCCTGGGGGGTGTCAACATTGACGGTATGGACTCTTGGTTCCATGATCTGTTTGACTGGCCTGTTGGCCGGTGACAACAACAATTGGCGCAATGAGCAGACACCGGTTAAACGGTGTTTATCATCCAGGACATAGGCATACAGGACAAACTCATGAAAAGGCAGTTCGCGCACTGCCTGAATGGCAGCACTGGCCGAAGTTTGTTCTGACAGAGCCAGGAATCGGGATGTCATCAGACTACCGGCCGTATCGGGCAGGTATTGCAGCAGATCCTGTACCTCTTTCTGGGTTTCCTGGCGCAGGGCATTCATCAATCGGTCGCCCACTTCCGGGCTCAGTTTACCGATGATATCGCTGCGTGTATCAGGAGGCAGGCTTTCCAGAATAAATACGGCACGTTCCAGTGTACAGAGTGAAATGATATGGATCTGGAAATCTTCGTTGAGATCCTTCAGGGTCGCACCAGCGTGCATGGGGTTCTTGATAAGCTCGAACAGGTCCATGGCTTCGCTGACATCGTCCGATGAGTTGATCACCAAGGCAATATCAGCTGGCAACAACTTGTCAATGACGCGAGTCAGTTGAGCGGTCGCACCCTTATGGTACAGGCGATGAATCGTCTCCACATACATGGGGGTCTGGCTGGTAGCGGCTTTTTGTGGTTCATCAATGACAACCATGCTCATGCAACGCCCTTCCTGAATGGTGCTAGAGGTGGATCCAAATCAGTTCAGCTGAAATCAAGGCGGCAATGTTAGCAATTTTTTACAGGATTGTCATGTGGTTTTCGTCATCGTCTGGTCATCAGCTCGACCATTGTGAGGAACTTGACTACTATGCTGGATACTGGGTGGTCTTGGAGCATTTCGCAAGGACGAGCGGCACGAGTTGCCAGTCTGTTTTTGCAGCGCATAGGCCTTCATCCACGAGATGGAGGCCTATGCTTTGGAGAGATCAATCAACGCGACTTCTGTCCCCCTCCGAGGGCGTGGACGTAGATCGTAACAGCCTTGATGTCAAGGGGTGACAGTCGCCCTGCGCTACCGCCCCAGGCAGGCATCTGGCCATTACGTCCCTTGGCGATTGAAGCTTTGATGGTTTCGACATCACCACCATGCAACCAGATTTTGTCGGTCAGGTTGGGGGCTCCAACGGCGTGATCGATGGGCTGGCCAGCAACGGTGTCTCGCAGGGATCCTTTACCCTGGTCGCCATGGCAGTTGTTGCAACCCGCTTCGCCGCCAAAGAGCTTTTGGCCGCGCTGGGCAGCAACCTGATCGGTAGCCCGCTGTGACAGACTCAGGGTAAATTGTGTTAAATCATTGATTTGATCATCACTGAGAGAACCACCGGCTGCTTGCAGGTGAGCCGGCATCTGGCCCGAACGACCCTTGGCGATGCTCTCCTGTATGGCCGCCAGTGTGCCACCATACAGCCAGTCATCGTCAACAAGCACCGGGAAGCCCTTGGCTTGGGAGCCGACACCACCGGTACCATGACAAGGGGCACAATTGTCGCCAAAAACGGCCTTGCCGCTTGACAAGGCAAACTGCAACATCCGGTTGTCACGGGCCGCTTCTTCCAGGGAGAGTGTGGCCAGTTGCTGTTCCAGACCTTGACGGGCAGCTTTGGCGGCAGCTTCTTCCGCGGCCAGTTCCTGGTACATGGAACTTCCGAGCACGCCCTTGGTAAATCCGTTAATCGTGGGCCAAGCTGGATAAAGAACCCAGTAGATCACGGCGTAAACGATGGTGGCATAGAAGGTGTAAAGCCACCAGGTTGGTAGGGGGTTGTTGTATTCCTGCAGTGGATAGCCTTCGTCATTGTCCCACTGATGACCAGTGGTCGGGGTTCCCTGCTGTGGTTGGTTCTGGTTTTGTTGACGAGTAGCCATGGCAAATCCCTCCTCCTGTTCCGGTTACGATCAGCGACTACGGGCTTGGTACGACGAAAAGTCCACCAGCGTACCCAGCATTTGTAAATAAGCAGTCATCGCATCCAGTTCAGTGATCTGATCCGGTTTGGCGTCAAAGTCATCGACAGGAACCTTTTTGCCATAACGGCCCGTCAGGGCTGTTGTGCTGCGACCTGGAACTGCCTGCGCTTCCAGATCAGCCTTGGCTTGTTGGATCATCTCGTCGGTATAGGGAACACCCACTTTTTTCAGGGCCGCCATACGCGCACCGACATCACCATAATTCAGGGCAGTTTTCTCCAACCATGGGTAGGAAGGCATGACCGATTCCGGTACAACGGCGCGAGGATTGCGCATGTGCTCCTGATGCCACAGACTGGAATATTTACCACCGACCCGAGCCAGATCTGGTCCGGTCCGCTTCGACCCCCACTGGAACGGATGATCGTACATGCTTTCGGCAGCCAGTGAGTAATGCCCGTAACGCTCTTTCTCATCACGGAACGGGCGGACCATCTGTGAGTGGCAGTTGTAGCAGCCTTCGCGGATGTAGATATCCCGTCCCTTGAGTTCCAGCGGTGTGTAGGGGCGCATGCCCTGTACCGTCTCAATGGTGCTGTCGATAAAGAACAGCGGCACAATCTCCACCAGACCACCGATTGACACCATGATCAGGGTCAACAGGCTCATGATGGGAATGCTTTTCTCAACGATTGCGTGATTCATTGTTGTTGCCTCCTTGCCAGATCAAGCCGGAACACGGTCGCTGTTCTTGATGGTCATAACGATGTTATAGACCATAACCAACGCACCAACCAGAAAAACAATGCCCCCTAACGCCCGGATGAGATAATAGGGATGCATCGCTGCCACGGTCTCAGCAAAGGAGTAGGTTAGATTGCCGAACTGGTCATAGGCGCGCCACATCAGTCCTTGCATGATGCCTGAAATCCACATCGCGACGATGTAGAGCACCACGCCGATGGTCGCCAGCCAGAAATGAAAGTTAATTAGGGCTACCGAGTGAATGCGCGTATTCCAGAGTTTGGGCATCATGTGGTACAGGGCACCAAATGAAACCATGGCGACCCAACCCAGAGCGCCGGAATGAACGTGACCAACGGTCCAGTCGGTATAGTGTGACAGGGCGTTGACCGTTTTGATCGACATCATCGGTCCTTCGAAGGTTGACATACCATAGAAGGAGAGTGAGACAATCAGAAAACGCAGAATCGGGTCGGTACGCAGCTTGTGCCAAGCTCCGGAAAGGGTCATGATGCCATTGATCATACCACCCCACGAGGGCAGCAGCAACATGATCGAAAAGGTGGCACCCAGCGTTGAGGCCCAGTCTGGTAGGGCTGTGTAATGCAAATGGTGTGGACCAGCCCAGATGTAGAGGAATACCAGCGCCCAGAAATGAACAATGGAAAGACGATAGGAGTAGACAGGGCGCTCAGCCTGTTTGGGGATAAAGTAGTACATCAGACCGAGAAAGGCTGCTGTCAGGAAAAATCCAACAGCATTGTGACCATACCACCATTGAATCATGGCATCCTGCACACCGGAATAGATGCTGTAGGAGTCGGTCATGTTGACCGGAATGGCCAGATTATTGACAATGTGCAGCAAGGCCACTGTGATGATGAAGGCCAGATAAAACCAGTTGGCCACATAGATGTGGGGTTCCTTGCGGCGTGCCAGGGTGCCGACAAAATTGATGAAATAGGCCACCCACACCACCGTAATCAGCAGATCGATGGGCCAGATAGTCTCCGCATACTCTTTGCCCTGCGACAGACCCAGAGGGTAAGTAATGACCACGGCCACCACCACCAGATTCCAGCCCCAGAAGGTAAAACTGGAGAGAAAGTCGGAGAAGAGGCGGGCACGGCAAGTGCGTTGTACGATGTAATAACTGGTAGCAAACAGAACCGAGCCACCAAAGGCAAAGATGACTGCTGAGGTATGAAGCGGGCGCAGCCTCCCGAATGAGATATAGGGGATACCAGCGTTCAGTTCCGGAAATGCGAGCTCCAGGGCAATGATGACGCCCACCAGGAATCCGACCACACCGTAAACGATCGCCATCACCGAAAATTTGCGGACAACCGCATAGTCATAGGATTCTGTTGCCACGACTGCCACAGTGATCTCCTTTCTTCGATAGCGTTAATGCAACATGACACAGATTGTCATTGTAAAACAAAACAGCGGTAAAGAAAGTAAAATATTTTTCTGATTCACAGAAAAAAACGGGGAACTTTTTCAGTCGTTGAATGCTCTCCAGCTCTAGCGTATCATTGGGTTTATAACTTATTTGAGTTGTTCTGATACAATATGTTACATTTATGATAGCATTGTTATGAATGATCCTATTTATGCTTATTATGGATCAATAAACTTCTGCCATTATAGGGGGCTCATAATCGAATGAGTGAAGGAACGGTATCTTTATATTCTGACTGGAAAAAACTATATCCACGTTACCAGACCGGTTTCTTTCGCCGTATGCGTTGGGGATTGATTTTTCTGTTGCTGGGGATCTGGATTGTGTTGCCCCTGTTGCGTTGGAACAGACCTGGCAGCTTGCCCGATCAAGCGGTGCTGTTCGATCTGCCCAACCGCAAGTTCTACATTTTTGACCTGATTATCTGGCCACAGGAGATCTTTCTGTTGGCCTTATTGCTCATTGCCGCTGCCGTATTGCTGTTTTTTATCACCACTCTGGCTGGACGTGTTTTTTGTGGTTACATCTGTTTCCAGACTGTCTGGACAGATCTTTTTCTTTACGTCGAAAAGCTGTTCGAGGGTAATCGCAAGCAGCGCATCAAGCTGGACCAGTCGCCATGGGGGATAGGCAAACTAGCCATCAAGTTGGCCAAGCACCTCACGTGGATTCTGATCAGTATGGCAACAGGGGGGTTTTTTGTCTTCTACTTTGCCGATGCACCAACGCTGATGTCCCAGTTTTTGCGAGGCACTGCACCGCTACCAGCCTGGATCACGCTAGCCATTCTGACGGCAACCACCTATACCATGGCTGGTTTTGCGCGGGAGCAGGTCTGTATTTACATGTGCCCCTATTCCCGTTTTCAGGGGGTCATGTTTGATGAGGATACCATCATTGTCGCCTATCATCCCGAGATGGGTGAACCGCGCCAGGGCAATCGTCAGCTGCGCCAGTCTGCTGACAGCAAATATGGCCTTTGTATCGATTGTAAACAGTGTGTAACGGTGTGCCCAACCGGGATTGATATTCGTAATGGTCAGCAATACCAGTGCATTACTTGTGGTGCCTGCATTGATGCCTGTAACGATGTTGGCGAAAAGTTGCACATGGACAACGAATTGATCCGCTATACCTCGTTGCGGGAGATCAGTGGTGGGCGGACCCATTTTCTGCGGCCACGCATCATGGCCTATAGCCTCATTCTGCTGTTGCTGGCTGGCGGTATAGCAACCCATTTTCTGACTCGACCACCACTGCACCTGACGGTGATCCGTCAGAGGCAGCCGTTGTACATTGCCTTGACAGATGGCGGCATCCAGAATAACTTCACCGTGCGGGTGCTGAACATGTCTCAGGAACCGCATCAATACCGGTTAAGGGTTGAGGGGCTGCCCGATGCCCGATTGAGTGTCGCTGTGACGGAGAATGCGTCGGATCAGGCTGGTGGGGTCATGCTAACGGTTGGGCCTGGAGAGGTCATGCCCTACACGGTCTATCTGAAGCAGTCAGAACAATCGTTGATGGCTGGTTCTGTCGAGATCCGTTTCGTGCTGGAATCCTTACAGCCATCGGGTGGATCAGATGTTTATCATAGCGTTTTCATGAGACCGTCATGAACAGTCGGTCTGGTGGAGTCAACGGGTGGCTGGTAGCGGCTATCTGCTTTTTTGTGACAGTCCTGACAGTCAACGTAACGCTGATCTATTTTTCCCGCACCAGTTGGACCGGATTGACGACGGTTGGCCACTACCAGCAGGGGTTACAGTTCAATCAGGTGCTGATGGCGCAGCAGGCCCAGGAACAGTTGCAATGGCGGCCATCGCTGCGGGTCACGGATCACGGTAGCCATGCATTGCTGGAGATGACTCTGCGTGATCGTGACAACAGGCCGGTAACCGGTCTCCAGATGAACGGAGCCTTATACCGTCCAGTTCAGGATGGCCATGACCAAGCTTGGGCCATGCAGGAACAGGAACCCGGCCGTTACGTGGCCCAGGTAGTTGTACCGTTGCCCGGCAGCTGGGAAGTGCGGTTGCAGGGCGGCCCGGAATCACCTCCTTGGCGTTTTGTTGAACGAATCCAACTCAGGGGAGAGCCATGACATTTGATCAATGGTTGCTGTTGTCCAAGCAAGTGGCCTTGGTCATCTTCTTTATCACTTTTGTCGGTGTGGTGGTGTGGGCCTTTTGGCCTGGTCATCGCCAACGGTTTGAGCAACAGGGACGACGGTTGTTGGAAGAAGAGGAGGGACGGTAACCCAGCGGGATGGAAGTAACGGTTGCCGATCTGGCCCTGTTGTGGATCCCGTTATTGATGGGTATTACCGCCTTGCCCCATTGTCTGGGCATGTGCGGAGCCATTCTGGGCGCACTGACAGCGGCTTTGCCAACATCTGTTCGTGACCAGAGCGGGCGCATGTTGCTTTACCTGTTGTTGTATGGCGCCGGACGTGTCACGACCTACGCTATTTTGGGTGGTATAGCTGCCCTGCCAGGTTTAGGTTTGATGCAGCTGGGTGGGGCACCGGTTCGTTTTGCCATGCAGGCCACGGCCGCTTTGGTGCTGTTGGTGGCGGGTCTTCATCTGGGTGGCTGGTGGAACATATTGGTATGGCTGGAGCGGAAGATGATGCCCTTGTGGCATCTGTTGCAGCCTGTGACGCAGCGCATGTTACCCACCCGTGCACCGTGGCATGCGCTGGCTTTTGGCCTGCTCTGGGGGTGTCTACCCTGTGGCATGGTCTACGCGGCGCTGCTGTGGAGCGCGACCGGCACCTCCAGCCCGGCTGCATCAGCGGCTTCTATGGCCTTGTTTGGTCTTGGTACCTTGCCCTTTACACTGGGGGGCGGGCTGATGAGTGGTAAGCTGTTGACGTTGCGCCCCTCGTTATCCGCGCGGCGCTTGGCGGCCGTTATCCTGATGGTTGTCGGCATCACGGCCCTGTTTTGGTCTGGTTGGCGCTTACTCGCTCCAGCTGTCCTACCTGTCACACCCGATTGCCAGACTCATTCAGCCATGACTGCGCAGAGCGGCCATCTCCTCTGAGGACAACAGCGTTGCCGTGCTATCCTGCTGCATGTCATGGCTTTGTTGCAGCTCGATCCGCTGCATTTCAAAACGATTGATGACGCGTTCCCATGCGCGCAGTTTGGCCTCAAGCAGATTGCGGTTGAAGGGTTTCATAATCAGATCATCACCCCCTTGATCCATGCAGTCGGCCAATTGGATGTCGTCTGTCATGGCTGTCAGCAGCACAATGGGTACAAAACGGTGATGATTCATGGTAAGCTGCTTGATGCGTCGCGCTACATCGCAACCATCCATGGTGAAACCAATGGCGACATCGACCAGTACCAGTTCAATCTCTCTGGTCTGAAACTCATGCAAACCGGAAGGACCGTCACGGGTGACAACGGTCCGGTGTCCTTCATAGCGAAGGATCTCCTCCAGCAGGTTACAGACCACGGTATCGTCGTCGATGATCAGAACGTTCATGAAAACCCATCCAGATAGTTGCTCATTATAACCACATTATGACACAATGACGCTACCAACACCACTGCAGGAATAGTACCGAAACAGGAAACAACCATGAAGCAGCAGCAACGAGAATCCTGGTTTATTCCATCGTCGGCGCGCACCATCCCAGCTTGGGAGTATCATGCCCATACGATCCATTCCGATGGTCAGACAGATATGGAGACCATGGTCAATCGGGCTGTTGCCTGTCAGTTGCAGCGGCTGATTTTTACCGAGCATACTGAACCCGATATGCATCCACGCCAGGACTGGTTCAGAAATTACGCGGATGACGTGCAGGAGTGGCGTCAACGGTCTGCAACCGTTATCGATGTGCGTCTTGGGCTGGAAGTACCGGTGGTCGATTTTACCGGTACGGTGGTGATGTCGGATGAGATGGCCGAACAGAGTGATTTTATTCTGGGGGCGGTGCATGCCTATCCAGGCTACGGATGGCAGCTGCAGCAACTGGAACCGGAGCTGGCGATCGATATCGAATTTCGTGCTTCCATGGGGTTACTGGATAACCGCAACATTGACGCCATTGCCCATATTGGCGGTATTTGTCAGCGTTTTGTAACACCTTTTCCGCTGGAGTTGTTCGACGAGGTGGTGCGTAAGGCCGTTGATCGTGGTATTGCCGTTGAGCTGAACCCTGCCTATCACCAACCCATGCAGCCCTATTTCGATTGTTGTCGTCGTCACGGTGCCTGGATCACACCAGGATCCAATGCGCACGGCCCGGAAGATTTGGGGTTGGCTTATGCGCAGTTGGCACAACGGGTATCGATGACATCATGACGGCAGCACCAGGGCGTTTTACCATCTCAATCGATGTTGAGCTGGCATGGGGGCGTTGTGATCATCCGCAGCAACCGCATGATCAGGTGGCCTTGTCGCGGGAGCGAATGATTGTGGCCCGTTTGACACAATTGATGGCCACGTATCGCATTCGTGCCACCTGGGCCATTGTGGGCCATCTGTTGCTGCCACAGCCGGCAACGCGACGTGCTGATGGTCTGGCCCATCCAGACATGGAACGTCCCCTGTTGCACCATGAAAGCCGTGACTGGTTTGATCATCTGCCTGTTGATTACCACCCGTTCTGGTATGGACGCGATCTGGTTGCCATGATTCAGCAAACCGTACCAGAGCAGGAAATTGGCAGCCATTCATTTTGTCACTTGCCTTATCATGAGCAGCAAACCCGTACCGCAGCCATTGATGCCGACTTGGCACGCATGCGCTATTGGCATGAACAGGCAGGGCTTCCCCACGTCAGCTTCATTTTTCCACGCAATGTTGTTGGGTTCAGATCACGGCTTTACCATGCCGGAGTTCGTGTCTATCGTGGTCATACCAAGCGTTGGTCGGACCGGTTACCTTGGCGGCCTATGCGTCGTTTGGCCCATTGGCTCACTTTTCTGGTGGCTTGGCCACCACCACTGGTGGATGTGTGCCATGAATCGGACAGTGGCCTGATGAATGTACCGGACAGCCTGTTGTTATTCAGCCGTCAGGGTATACGGCGTCTTGTGCCATCGGATAACCTCTGGCGTATGGCCCGTTCAGGACTCGATCGGGCTGCCCGTAGCGGCCGCATTTTTCACCTCTGGTTTCATCCTTCCAATTTTGCAGTGGACAGTGACCGGCAACTGGCGGTGCTGGAGCGTATTCTGCGCCATGCCTGTGCTTTGCGGGATGAGGGACGGTTGGATATTGTAACGATGGGGGATTATTGTGGCACGGAAGATCCTTTATCTGGTCACTGAGGACTGGTATTTCTGCTCACACCGGTTGCCCATCGCTCGTGCTATGCGCGATGCTGGTTGGCAGGTGGTGGTGGCCACCCATGTCACCGATCATGGCGCCATCATCGAGAGGGAAGGGTTTCGTCTTGTACCGATTCGTATGCGTCGTCGGGCACCGTCCCTGTGGCATGAGTGGCAATCGTTATGGGAGTTGGTGCAGTTGTACCGGCGTGAACAACCCGATATTGTTCACCATGTCGCCCTGAGGCCAGTATTTTTTGGTACCTTGGCAGCCCGGATTGCTCGGTTATCACGGGTGGTCAATGCCTTGACCGGTTTGGGCTACCTGTTCACCTCTGCCGACCGTCGGGCGCGCTGGTTGCGCTATCTGATTCAACCTTTGCTGCGCTGGTTGTTGCGTCATCGTTCTGTTACTGTGGTGGTGCAAAACAGCGATGATTTTCATGCTGTCACCAGCTTGGCTGGATTGGCTGGGGATCGGCTGGCACTGATTGCCGGATCCGGTGTCGACACCGATCATTTTGCAGTTCAACCACAACCGGTCTGTCATGACCGTGTGGTGATTGCCACCATGGTTAGTCGCATGCTGAGAGATAAAGGAGTAATTGAACTGGTACAGGCGGCCCGGCTGTTGCTGCAGTGGTCGACACCGGTGCGTATTCGGCTGGTAGGCAGTCCCGACCCAGACAATCCCTCTTCACTGACGGCCGAACAATTACAGCTTTGGCATGATGAAGGCGTTGTTGAGTGGTTGGGAGAACGTCGCGATATTGTCCAGGTGTGGGCAGCGTCGCATATCGCTCTGCTGCCATCGCATCGGGAGGGTATGCCGAAATCACTTCTGGAAGCAGCAGCTTGTGGACGTCCTCTGATTACGACCAATGTGCCGGGGTGTCGTCATCTGGTGACCAATGGGGTTGACGGATTGCTGGTGGAGGTGAACCAGCCTGAACAATTGGCCCGAGCCATTGACCGATTGGTACGTGATGCCGATTTACGTCAGCGGCTCGGCGCTGCGGCCCGTAAGCGTGTGGAGCAGGACCATGCACAACATGTTGTTGTTCGTGCGACTATGAACCTGTACTGGAAGGATAAGGGACCCTCATGATGATTCGATTGATCTCCCTGGTCATGATGATGCTGACGTTGGCAGCCTGTGCTCCGGTTGGTTCCATGAAACCACAGCCGACGGGGCAGGAGACGCTGCCTGAATTACTGGATTACCTGTCGGATGGTGGAGGGTGGTCATCCAGCCACGATACAGCACTCCAGCTGATTCTTGAGCGTCACGGTAGTCAGCCAGCAACACAACAGTTGCTGGGAGACATGGTGACCTGTCGCAGCCATTGCCCATACCAGGATAAGGTCGTGGCTGGTGTGCTACGCTATCGGCAACGCCAGTTGACGGAGCGGGTTGTTGATTGGCTGGACGAATTACGGTTGCGACTGCGCAACGGCATGGCATGGTCTGGTAACGAATCAGCCCAGTATCGTACGCTGCTAGGGCGGCTGCTACGCAGCAGTGACGTTCCTGTGGTGAGGGATCGTTTTATCGACGAGTTGCTGCAGCCTGATCCATCGACCTATGGCAGTCTGTTGTTGGGTATCAACCTGACGGTCTTTTCTGATGTTGCCGATGATCCACTCTTTGCAGCACAAGTGGCCATGCAGCCACGATGGCCCGATCTGTTGCGTCAAGTAGCGTTACGCTATCCATTTCCTGAACAGCAACCTTCATCCTGTCATCCTGCTGCAGCCTTGGTCGGAGCGGCTTTTCGAGCCAATCAGCAACAGCTGGCACAGAACAAGACACCATCGATACAGGATTATCACCTTGCCAGCATGATAGCCTGGCGAACACAGGCACTTCCTGTGCTGGTGCAGTTTTACCAGAACCGACCCGAGACATTCCACTACACCATAGCTGGGCAGCCGTGTTTCAACCGTTATGCCGCAGCTATTGCCGACTCATTCGATCCGGATTATCTGCTGGAACGCAAGAAAAGTGGCGTGTCGTTCCAGTCAGGCGATGGCTATCAGATTATTGGCAAGCGTATTGGCTGGATGCGACAGCACAGTCAGCCCGGTTCGCAGTTGTGGAACACCGTTGAAGAGCTGATGGCCAGAATGCACGCTGATCCCATCCCCATGGAGCGTAACTGGTCTGCACAGGAGGTGCGGATTGTCAGTGGGCCGGAGAATCGCGACCGTTTTGAACCCCACGACCGCCAGTACATTTTCCGGGATAACCTGTCTCATCGTTATAACGGCACGTTGTTATTAAACAGCAGTGCTTCCGGCATTCCGTGTCAGGGACCGGGTAAACTTTATGCGGGATTCATCGAGGATATTTCGACGGCCTTGTTCACGGTTGAGGAAAAAACGGCGCGGCCCGATACGACCAGCAGAGCGCGCTGGCAGCTTGATCATCCGCTTGTTTTTGAGTTCATGTTTTGCGAGCCGACCCCATCGCAGTGAATGGTGTACGCTGACTGTTAATTCCTTGCATTTTTGATGGCGCCAGTAGACAATGAAATGGCTATGCGTGCCCACATGGCGGAATAGGTAGACGCTACGGACTTAAAATCCGTTGGCCGCGAGGCCGTCCCAGTTCGATTCTGGGTGTGGGTACCAGCTTTAGGTCGGGTATTTCTAAATCAAAAGTGGGATAAGGCAGAATGGCAGAAGACAAGACCGAAGCTTTTATCAAACTGCTGGTAGACATCGAAGAGCGTCTGGCGACCCTTGAGACAGAAATGGATGCCCTGAAGGCCAGGTTGGCCGTTTGCGAGACGCAATCCGGTATTGGTGAAGAGGCCCATAAGAAACAGGAAGATCTGGCCAGACTACATCAGACCGTCAAGGATCTCCACGAGACCGCTTCACGCTCCGGCAACCACATCAACCAGCTGGAAAGGCGGGTTGATCATGTCAAGAGGGACAGTAACTCGGGTCTTGTTCTAAGCATCGTCTTTTTCTCAATCCTATTCATTATTGCCTTATTTACACGTTAGATAGCATGAAATTACTTACTTTCAAGATTGCCGGAGAAATTTTCGGGGTTTCCATCGACCAGGTCAAAGAGGTCCTGGAAGTCACCCAGATGACGAAGATCGCCCGTGTGAACGAGTTCATTCGTGGCGTTATTCACCTGCGTGGTGACGTTATCCCCGTCATAGACGTGCGCATGCGCATTGGTCGTCCTCCGGCTGGTTTTACCAAAGATACCTGTATCATCATCCTTGAAATCAGTCAGCGTAAAAACAAGGTCGTGTATGGAGCCTTGGTCGATTCCGTCCAGGAGGTGATCGATATCGATCCAGCGACCATCGAGCCGGCTCCTGCCATTGGGTTGCGCCTCAATGCAGCCTTCCTGCACGGTATCGGTAAGCTGGACCAAGGGTTGCTGTTGATTCTAAATCTGACCACCTGTTTCAGTTTTTCGTTGGAAAATGATGAAGAAGATACCGCGTCAGCTCCGGCAGTTTCTGTCGTCAGCCATAGCACGGAAGTGACAACAGCCCCTGAACCGCCTCCTGCCATGAAGCCCGCGTCTGAAGCATCTGCTCTGGAGGAATTACCTGAGGCCGGACATGAGCCAGAGGCTGAGGTCGAACCTGAGCCGGAGGCCGAACCCGAGCCGGAAGTTGAGTCTGAGTCTGAGTCGGGACCCGAGCCAGAGGCCGAGGTTGAGCCGGAAGCAGAACCGGAAGCGGAACCCGAGCAGGAAATTGAGGCTGAGCCGGAAGCTGAGGTTGAGTCGGAAGCTGAGGCCGAGTCTGAACCGGAGCCCGAACCAGAGGTTGATACTGAGCCGGAAGATGAGGTCGAGGTTGAGCCGGAAGATGAGGCCGAGCCTGAACCGGAGTCCGAACCAGAGGTTGAGACTGAGCCGGAGGCTGATCTTGGGACTGAGGTTGATGCTGAGCCTGTCGATGAGGATGCGGCGGCTATGGTGGCAGTCTTGTCGAAGATGCTGGTTGACGAGGATGAGGAGGAAGGAGCGGATGATGGGGCGGAACGGCAGCCATCCCACGCCTCGGTTATTATCGGTACAGCAGAGTCAGTTTCGGAGCATGCGGAGCTCGGTGACGAGGATTTATTGTACAGCAGCGGTTGTCACGTAGAGGAGCAGCCTGTTGACACCGTTGCGGCTGATCAAAGTGATGTAGCCTGGAAAAATGCGGCAGAGACGTTCCGGTCCGAGCAATTGCCTTCTGTCATCAGTGACGACAGTGGTGATTCGGAGGATGATTTGCCTGTTGAGTCGGCTGTGTCCGATGATGGTGGCACAGAGGCAGTGACCGAGGCAGAGACGGTCGCAGATGCTGCTGCGGATACGACTCAGGAAGAGGTGAACAGCGGGAACCAGAATCAGGGGGATGAGAATCAGGAGGATGACTCGACTAGCACGGAGACAGAAGCCATCAATGAGGCTTGTGATCATGGGGTTGCTTCTGAGGTAGGTGTGCTGCCCATTGAGCCAACCGGTCTGGCTAAGTCTTCCAAACGTAAGAAGCGCTCACCGCCATTACCACCGCCTAAAACATCGCTACAGCCGACGATGGCCGCACCGACCAAGAAACAGCAGAAGCAGGTCAAAAAACTCGGCGGTCTGCCGATCATTGACATCAATCATGTCCTGACGCGTTATTTCAGGTTTTGAGTCAGTCCGGGCAAAAAGACAGCAACAGTCTGATTTCTTCTGGCCATAGGTTATGGTCGACTGTTTCCAGGATCAGTGGGCGCTCGTTGAAGCGGCTGTCTGACATCATGCAGCGGAATGGTGTCAGGCCAATGTGGCCTTGGCCCAGATTGTGATGGCGATCAACCCGTGATCCAAAGGCGGCCTTGGAGTCGTTGAGATGAACACCGCGGATGTGCTGCAGTCCGATCAGGCGGTCAAACTCGGCCATGGTTTGATCGTATCCCTGTTCGGTCGTGAGGTCGTAGCCGGCAGCGAATGCGTGACAGGTGTCCAGGCAAAATCCAACACGGGAAGGGTCCTTGACCTGGCTGAAAATCTCGGCCAACTGTTCAAAACGGTAACCAACATTGGTTCCCTGACCGGCGCAGTTTTCCAGCACGATGATAACGTCGTCGACAGCTGCAACGGCTTGATTGATCGAATCAGCAATCAGCTGCAGGCAGTGACTGGGGTCCGTCTTGTTGAGGTGACTGCCCGGGTGGGTGTTGATCATGGACAGACCAAGGGAGCGACAGCGCTCCATCTCATCGATCAGGGCCTGCAGCGATTTACGACGCAGATCCTCTTCTGGATGGCCCAGGTTGATCAGGTAACTGTCGTGTGGCAGGATATCTTGAGGACGGTAGTTGTACTGTTGCATGGCGTCGCGAAACTGGGCAATCTGATCGCTCGAAAGTGGCGGGGCTTGCCACTGGCGCTGGTTCTTGACGAACAGGGCAAAGGCCGTCGCACCAATCGCATGAGCCGTTGCCGGTGTCTGGGCCACACCTCCAGCAGCCGAAACATGGGCACCAATTCGTTTCACGGTCTATCCATCCTAACTGACTTGAGTTGAGCGGGGCATTCGGTATCCTATGGAGATTATCGCGCATTATGGGATGATCTTTGTCGCCCTGTCAATCATCCTCGGCTTGCATGTCACCTGGAGCGTGGGGGCCCATGGTGCCGTGCACATCATGGGGATCGTCACGGACTCCAATCCCGTCCGCATCAGAACATCCAGGGTGATTGTGGTCATCTCCGGATTGTTGGGTGCTGTTCTGGTGGGTGGTCCTGTGACAGCTACCTTGCAGCACCAGCTCCTCTTTTCCCAAGCCTTTACCGATAGGCCGGAGTGGTTGGTCTACAGCATGTTGGCCACATTACTGGCTACCTCCATCTGGATGGTGCTGGCAGCGGCCAAGGGCTGGCCAGTGGTCGCGACACAGGCTGTTGTTGGTGCCATGGCCGGTGTTGCCTTGTTAACGATGGGGAGGCATGCGATACAGTGGTATGTCATTGGATCGATCCTGATGGCTTGGGTACTGTTTCCCCTGTTGGCTGGGTTGCTGGCTTGGCTGCTGATGAGGACGGTCTTCTGGTTGGTGCTTGACCATCCCCAACCCTGCTTGCAGGCGCGACGCATCATTCCGTTTTTCCTTTTTGGGGTAGCGGTCTGGATCACCGAAACGGGTCTACAGTACGGTTTACACCATTTTCATATTGATCTGGCTGGCTGGCTCTGGCCGAGCGCACTTTTGGTTGGCTGGTTGGTGGCACGGGCCAGTCGAGTCCTGCTGACTGGGGTCGAGACGGCAGCACAGGTTGACACGTTATTTGCCGTTGTGATGCCATTTGCTGGTGCTGCCATGGCGTTTGCTTACGGTTCCAACGAGGTAGCCAACGGCGTGGCACCGATGACGGCGGTTATCACGGCTGTGGCCACTGAACAGCGATCGATTGGACCGCTTCTCATAGGCGCTGTTGGTATGATGGCTGGATTGGCAGCTTATGGCTATCATGTCATGACCGCTACAGGTGCCCAACGGCATGTATTGGCTTCGGCACGTGGTTTTTGTGCCATTCTGGCGGCGGCGGTCACCGTGTTGACAGCCACCAGGATGGGATTACCGGTACCAACAGGTTATATTGTTACGGTCGCCGTTATGGGGTCGATGAAGGCAAGCGGTACAGCTTCCCTTGACTTTCGTGTCATCGGTGCTATCGTAACCTCCTGGATTGTTACATGGCCGGTGACAGCCGTTTTGGCAACACTGCTGTTCCTGTTGTTCAAGGGACTTTTTAGCTGAGTGTCGATCCACCGATGGGCGGTTCTGTCAGGAGTCGCGCAACGAAGGCTGGTTAACCCCGTCAGGACCGGAAGGTAGCAGCGGTAGCCGGATCATTCGTGTGCCGCGGTAAGCCTGATAGCAGCCGCCCTTACCCCCTCAACGTTGACCAAGAAAGTCACAACGAGAGTTTCATGGTTGGGGGTGGAGGGGACTCCCCCATCTATTTGGATATTAGCCTGGGCCGGTTGTGCGATGTCTTCTTATGTTGTGCTGGCTCGTAAATGGCGACCCTATCGATTCGATGATCTGGTTGGTCAGCCTCACGTCGTCCAAACGCTCAGTAACGCGTTGAGCAGTGGGCGGCTACCGCACGCTTTCCTGTTTACCGGTATTCGTGGTGTTGGCAAGACGACGTTGGCCCGTTTGTTGGCACTTTGTCTGAGCTGCCACGGTGGTGTTACATCGCAGCCCTGTCGACAGTGCCCATCTTGCCTGGAGATTCTGTCCGGCAAACATCCTGACGTGCTGGAGGTTGATGCCGCGTCGCGTACCAAGGTCGATCAGATGCGCGAGATTCTCGATACCGTGCGCTATACGCCGGCGTTGGCGCGATTCAGAATCTACATTCTCGACGAAGTGCATATGCTGACCACGCAGTCGTTCAATGCGTTATTAAAGACCTTGGAGGAGCCTCCTCCCCATGTAAAATTCATTTTTGCCACGACCGAGGCGCGCAAGATTCCGGCCACCATCCTCAGCCGTTGTCAACGTCACGATCTGAAACGGCTCACTCGCGCCCAGTTGACAGACCATTTCAGCCATATTTTAACGACAGAACAGATTGACTTTGAGCCGGCAGCCCTAGACCTGATTGCCCGTCAGGCCGATGGCTCGGTACGGGACGGATTATCACTGCTGGATCAGGCTATTGTCCACGGTAACGGCCAAGTCCGTTGGCAGATGGTGTATACATTACTGGGGCTGACCGATCGTCATGCCGTCATGGCCTTGCTGCAATCCTTGCTGCGGGGTGATGCTGCGGCTGTACTGCAGGCAACAACCCTGTTTTATCGCGATGGGGTCGAACCGACGGCGCTGATCAACCATTTGCTTGAATTGCTGCATGAACTGACGTTGCTCCACGTGGTACCCATTGCAGCCGCTGATGCACAGGCCAATCCAGATCAGCAACCGTTGCTGGAGCTGGTAGCAGCCGCTTCCCAGGAGCAGTTGCAGATGATTTACCAGTTGCTGTTGCGAGCCACGCAGGATATCCGTCAGGCTGACATACCTTGGCAGGCATTGGAGATGGCCCTGTTGCGGGCTGTTCATCTGCGTCCTGTGCCCGATATGGATGGTCTGATCGAACGTCTGTTGACGTCGTCAGACGGCCAAGTCACGATACCGGATAAAAAAAAACTTTTCTAAATAGTAGCAAAAGTAGCAAAGCGGGTTGTTGGGCCGAATTAGTCGATGCCGTGGGCCGTTGTCCGGATCAGTCTTCCCTGGCACTTAAACTGAGACAACAGATTGTTTGTCTTGATTTTCGATGGATCGATCATCAGGATGGTACAGACCCGTTGCTGTCGTTGCAGCTGCAATTGACCAATGACTGTTTCGGTGTGCCCAAGCGATTGCAGCACGCCCTGGTCGAGGCGCTGCAAACAATGGGTTATCACTGCCGTGTTGCCGTGCTGGCGGCTCCATCCGTTCCAGACAGCAGCCATGAAACAATACCATCGCTGCAGCGTCCGGAGACGTTGCAGGAAACAGCCGATCGTCACCAGATGGATGCACAACAGCATTTGGAGCAGCGGGTGCGCCATCACGACGCGATTCGTGCTGTACAGCAACTGTTTGCTGCTGAACTCGTACAATGTACACCATTCCATCCAGAGAGAGCAGGGGGGCGTGACCCATGAACGATAACGATACCAGTAGCCTGTTATCCAGCTATGGGGTAACCATGCCCCGGATTATCTACGGTACCGCCTGGAAAAAAGAGCGTACGGCCGCACTGGTAGAGCAGGCCATTGCGCTTGGTTTTCGTGGTATCGACACGGCCTGTCAACCCAAACATTATCATGAAGCAGGTGTTGGCCATGGCGTAGCGGTAGCCAGCATCCAGTGCGGTGTTACCCGGGCAGAGTTTTATTTGCAGAGCAAATTCACCCCCCTGGCTGGACAGGATCCACTGAGGGTTCCCTATAATCCTGAGGCCACGCTTGGTGAGCAGGTTGAGCAATCGTTACACGTTTCTCTCAGCAATTTGCAAACCAGCTACCTGGATTGTCTGGTACTGCACTCTCCCTTGGCCACAGTATCACAGACACAGCAAGTATGGCAGGCCATGGAGCAGCTTTTCCATAGCGGTCACGTCAGGCAACTAGGCATCAGCAATTGCTACGATTTACAGCAGTTACAGGGGCTCCATCAAATGGCTGGTGTCAAACCGGCCGTGCTTCAGAACCGTTTTTATGCCGCCACGGGGTATGACCGCTCTTTAAGAGCGTTCTGTCAGCAGCACCAGATCGTCTACCAGAGTTTTTGGACCCTGTCGGCCAACCCAGCCGTGTTAAACCACCCTTTGCTGCGGGCTATTGCAGACCAATATCGCCGTAGTACCGAACAGGTGCTGTTGCGCTACCTGAGCCAGATCGGGGTTGTCCCTTTGACGGGTACCACGTCGGCAACGCACATGCGGGAAGACCTGGCCATTTTCAACTTCGAGCTGACCGCCGATGAGTGTGACAGCCTAGACGGGATACTGCAAGATGACTAGCGTGCGCGGCTGCCCCTGTTGGGGCTATCCATGGCCTCAATGAGTTGCTTGGCGTGTTCGTGTCCCTGTTCAGCGGCCATACGCAACCATTTCAAGGCTTCCCTGTTGTCCCGTGCTACACCCAGTCCGTTGGCATACAACCCACCAAGACTGAACTGGGCATCGGCGTAGCCCTGTTCAGCAGCCATACGAAACCACTTAACGGCTTCAGCCGGATCCTGTGGTACGCCTTTGCCCTGATCGTAAATCACGCCGAGCATGTATTGCGCCAAGGCAATACCCCTATTGGCCGCATAGACCATAACCGACATAAAAAGTCGTTGTACCAACCGAGTAAGGTTCATGACCGGATTCCTTTCAAGAGGATGACCCAAGCCGACAGATTACCGTATGACCGGGTTCCTGTTCAATGAAATTTCTACCCTTAGGAAGTTGTGATGATGGCAAGGAATAACCAGACCCTGTGGGATCTGATTGTCATAGGGGCTGGACCGGGCGGCTACAGTGCCGCCATTCGGGCGGCACAGCTGGGATGGCGGGTGGTATGTATCGATCAGCGACTGACACCAGGAGGCACTTGCCTACATGCCGGCTGTATTCCGTCCAAGGCCCTGCTCGACGATAGCCATAAATATGTCGAAGCGATCCACACCCTGACCTCCCACCATCTGCTATCGCCAGTAGCACCGTTGCAACCAGATCTGACCTTACTCATGGCGCGTAAACAGCGTGTTATCAACAAGTTGGCCGATGGCATAACGGCCCTGTTTAAAAAACAGGGTGTCACGATGGTGTGCGGTCGTGCCGAGGTGCGTCAACCCGGCCTAGTGGCCGTGCATCACGACGACAGCGGAGAGAATGGTACCCTTCTGCAAGCTCCCAGAATTTTGCTGGCCATGGGTAGTGTTGCGGTGACTCTGCCGCAGCTGCCCTACGATGGAGATCGGATCGTTGACGCCGCCGCGGCTCTGAGCTGGACTTCCATCCCACGCCGGTTAGTGGTAGTGGGGGCGGGGGCCATTGGCCTGGAGCTGGGATCGCTGTGGGCTCGCTTGGGTAGTCAGGTGACGCTGGTGGAAAGTCAGCCCGATATACTACTTGGTATGGAAGCCTTGGTCGTGCGTCAGGCACTGCGTTTGTGGCAACAACAGGTCACGTTGTTGGTCCATCATGCGGTGGTGTCGACCACTGTTAGGGAGAACGAAGTGGAGCTGTCGGTGCAGGACGGCAGGACGGGTACTGTACGACAACTGGCTGCTGATCGGGTACTGGTAGCCGTTGGCCGCTGTCCTAACAGAGAGGCCGTGTCGTCCCTGCCACTGGCCTATAGTGCCGCTGGACGTATGGTGGTCGATGAACATTTCGAGACTTCCATTCCGGGGCTGTTCGCCATTGGTGACCTGATTGATGGTCCGATGTTGGCCCACAAGGCGACAGACGATGGTATAGCCTGTGTTGAACAGTGGCTGGAGGGGAGGGAGCCCCGTTGTTCGTCGCGGGTGATTCCTCATGTCGTTTATACCGATCCTGAACTGGTCGCAATGGGTATGACGACCCAGCAGGCCCAGTCTCAGGGGATTGCTGTTCGTAGTGGTTCATGCCTGTTGGCTGCCAATGGTCGTGCCCAGGCGGCTGACCGTGCCGTGGGTGTGGTCAGGGTCATTGCCGCTGCGGCAGACGATCGGTTATTGGGGGTGCATGCCTGTGGTCCCCAGGCTTCCGAGATGATGGCCATGGCCCTGCCAGCTTTACAGCACGGTTGGAGCAGCCGACAACTCGGAGAACTGGTGGTTCCGCATCCATCGCTGGCCGAGGCATTGAAAGAAGCCGCTCTGCTGGCTTGTCATCGTGCTATTCATGGATGACTTGGCATGACTGAGCTGTTTTCTGAGCGGCAGTTCTTTCTCGATGCCTTTCGCGGGACCACCTTGGCCATGGTCTATACCGACTGGGACGCTGATCCTGTGCCGTGCCAGTCTCTATTTGATGTGATACAACAACTGGTGCAGCACGACAGCCGTGTCATCCTGATCTATCCGCAACGCTATCCTGTCGCGGAGGTCTTGCAACAGGCCGTTGCTCCATTGGTGCCAACGCAGCTGCAACAGGCTGATGTACAGGCCTTGTGGCACTGGTGTGATCATCATGCCGTGGCGACGCACGGATTGTTGCTGCTGGGTCTAGCGGCTGATAGCGTTGCAACTTTTCAGGAGGGTTGGCAGTCATTGCTGTTGTCGGCCCGTTTTACCCGTCTGGTGTTGCTGCGTCAACTGGGGGGGGTGTGTGATCAGAACGGTCGTAGCGTCAGTTTTATCCAGGCGCGCCGATTGCAGCGTTTGGTGGCCTTGACGACATCGCAACAGCCATGGCTGCGTCAGATTCAGTTCCTGTTGAATGGGGGCGTCATGGCCATCAGCCTGTGTCGGACAGAAGACCTGGAGCAGGAACTGCTGACCTATCAGGGGCGCGGTACCTTTTTTTCCCAGCGTCACTATTGTCTGGTACGACGCCTCAACTGGGATGACCTGCCACTGGCACAGCAACTGATGTATCATGGCGTACAGGAAGGCTATTTACTGTCTCGCTCCATGCAGGCTATGGCAACGATTCTGTTCAATGGCTACGGTGCTTTTGTCAATGGTCGTCACCTGGCGGGTATTTGTGGCTTGTTGACGGATCCTTACGTCGATGACGCCAGTGGTGAGGTAGTGGCCCTCTATACCCTGACCCGTTTTCAGGGTGGTGGAATAGGCGATGACCTGTTGCGTCATGTCAAGCGGGCTGCCCGGACCATGAGGCTGAGACAGCTGTTTGCCTGCAGTCGTCATGACAGGGCAGCGGCTTTTTTTCGTCGTCATGGTTTTATGTCGGTGGCTCACGACAAGGTTCCTGCCGCTAAATGGCATCAGTACGATGGGCAACGTCGGGCGCAACTACAGGCGTTGCTGCTACCTCTGGAGGTGTAAGTTGGAACATGCGGTGATTGTTGGTGCCGGTGTCATGGGATGTGCCTGTGCCCTGCGGTTGTTGCAGCGAGGCTGGCGGGTGACCTTGCTGGAGCGCGCTGTGCCTGGTGCTGAATCGTCAGCTTCGGCTGCCGGTATCCTTGGGGCGCAGTCTGAGGTGGCATCGGCTGGTCCCTTTCTTGAGCTGTGTCTTGCCAGCCGCAGTCGTTTCCGCCACTATGCCCAGGAACTGGCCGAATTGTCTCATGTGAGCATTGACTACGAAACTTCTGGTGTACTGGAAGTGGCCATGGATGCCGGTGAGGGTCGTCTGGTAGCCGCCCGTGCGGCCTGGATGCTGGATCGCGGTCTGCGTGTTGAGGTGCTGGATCGCGATCAGGCCTGTCGCCTTGAACCTGGTCTGAATCCTCAGATCATTGGTGCCAACTATTATCCGGATGATCATCAGGTTGATCCTGATCGGTTGTCGCGCGCCTTGGCGGTCGCAGTGTCTCGTCTGGGAGGTATGTTTCGTGGTGGTACCGTCACCGGACTGGCCAGGGGGCAGGGGTGCGTTACGGGTGTTCATGTGGATCACGAGCTGATTGCTGCTGATGCGGTGATCATTGCTGCGGGTGCCTGGAGTAGCCGTCTAGCGGGTGTGCCTCCTCTGCGTACCGAGGTGAAACCACTGGCTGGGCAAATCGTCCAGCTGGAACAACGCCCGGCACAGATGCGACATGTCATTTATAGCTGCCAAGGGTACGTGGTGCCCAGGACCGATGGCCGAGTCTTGCTGGGATCGACGCTCGAAGAGCGCGGCTATGACAAGGCGGTCACGTTGGATGGGGTCAGGCGGATCACCACCATGGCGGCCGATCTGGTACCCGGATTGCGTCAGGCGCGCTGGATCACAGCCTGGTCGGGTCTGCGCCCAGCCACGGGAGATGGGTTGCCGTTGCTGGGACCAACCTCATTGCCGGGGCTGTTCATGGCTACCGGTCACTTTCGCAACGGTATCCTGCTGACTCCAGCAACGGGTGATATCATGGCTGCGCTGGTGCAACAACAGCCCTTGCCAGAGGATCTTCCATCGTTGAAAGCCTTTTCACCCCTGCCAGTAACCGTTGCAACCGGGGAGAACCACCATGGATAGCCTGCTGATCATGGCTGATCCAGACCAGATCGAGCGTGAACGGCGCAAGGCACGCGAGCTGCGGCAAAGCGCTTGGTGGAAAAATCGTCTGGCGACCGGTCAATGCGTCTATTGTCGTGGCCGTTTTCCGCCTTCCGAATTGACCATGGACCATGCCGTGCCTCTTATTCGTGGTGGGCGGACCACGCGCAGCAATTGCGTACCGGCCTGCCGTGCCTGCAATCAGGCCAAACAGAACCTGCCAGCACAGGAGTGGCTGGCACGTCTTGATGCGTTTCAGTCACAGACTGGACGAACCGCATCAGATAGCGTATAACGCCATTACCTTTCGCAAGAGTCTCATGTAAGGAGTGTTAAATGGCTGCTGCCGTACAAGAACATCAACCGCTGTTGCCCCACGTCAAATATGTCATCGCTGTCGCTTCCGGCAAAGGGGGAGTGGGCAAGTCCACCACCGCTGTTAATCTGGCCCTGGCGCTGCGGCAGAGTGGGGTGACCGTTGGCATTCTCGATGCCGATATCTATGGTCCCAGTTTGCCTCGCATGTTGGGTATGGGCCAGCATCCCGGTGCTGACGACCAGAAACAGGCTGTCGAGCCCTTGTTGGCTCATGGTCTGAAAGCAATCTCCATGGGGTCGTTTTTACCAGAAGAAACCCCCATGGTGTGGCGTGGTCCCATGGTTGGCATGGCCGTCGAGCAGTTGCTGCGCGATATTGCCTGGGGTGAACTCGATTACTTGGTCATTGATCTGCCACCTGGGACCGGTGATGCCCAACTGACGCTAACCCAGAAGGTCCCCCTGACGGGTGTGGTGGTGGTCAGTACACCGCAGGATGTCGCCTTGGCCGATGTGCGCAAGGCTGTCAACATGTTCCGCAAGGTGGATGTACCCTTGTTGGGTGTGATCGAGAACATGTCCTATCACCTCTGTCCGCAGTGCGGCCATCGTTCTGAAATTTTTGCGCATGGAGGGGCCCGTCGCGAGGCCGAGCGCAATGGGCTACCTTTTCTGGGTGAAATACCTCTGGATCAGACCATCCGTGAGGATGCCGACTCTGGTCGACCGATCCTGTTGACCCATCCGGATCATCCCCAGTCCGCCATTTATCGGGCTATAGCGCAGCAGTTGCGGCAACAGATCGAGAGCGATGGGGCAGCCAGTCCACCACAGATGCCGCGCATCGTTGTCGAGTAGAAAAGGAGATGGATCATGGGTGAGGTGTTAAATCACAATCAGCTGCGCAACGGGACCAAGGTCGAAATCGATGGTCTGCCCTGGATGATTGTTTCAGCTCAGTTTGTCAAACCAGGCAAAGGCCAGGCCTTTACTAAAATCCGCATCAAGAACCTGATAGACGGTCGCGTCATTGAACGCACCTATAAGTCAAGCGAG
This sequence comes from Magnetococcales bacterium, assembly GCA_015229115.1. Lineage (GTDB taxonomy): Bacteria > Pseudomonadota > Magnetococcia > Magnetococcales > JADGCH01 > JADGCH01. The sequence goes on along the minus strand of JADGCH010000006.1, from coordinate 13,300 downwards.
AACGTCGATAAAGCGGATGTGCAAGACAAGGATATGCAGTATCTTTATAACGATGGCGAATTCTGGCATTTTATGGAGCCGGCCAGTTACGAGCAGGTGGCTTTCCCAAGGGATCAGATCGGCGACGTCATCGACTGGCTCAAGGAGCAGGAGAGCTATCAAGTCACTTTCTGGGCCGGTAAGCCGATTTCAGTCATGCCACCTCCCTTTCTGGTGCTCAAGATTGCTCAGTGTGATCCGGGAGTCCGTGGTGATACCGTTTCTGGTGCCACCAAGCCGGCCACCATGGAAACGGGTGTGGTGGTCAAGGTGCCCCTGTTTATCAACGAGGGTGACTGGATTCGTGTCGACACCCGTACTGGGGAATATGTCGAGCGGGCCAAGGAGTCATGACGATAGGTTGGCAACCGACAGCCTCCTGGTCCGTATTGCGTCAAAGGGCGCTGTTACTGGCTCGGTGCCGGGACTTTTTTGCTGCTCGTGGTGTCATGGAGGTCGAAACACCAATTCTGTCACGGGCAGCCGTGCCGGAATGTCATATTGAGCCTCTTTCCTGTCGGGAGGCCCACCAGTCCAGACTGTTGTTTTTGCATACTTCACCGGAGACAGCCATGAAACGGCTGGTGGCAGCCGGTTCTGGTCCCATTTATCAGTTGTGCCACGTCTTTCGTGCTGGTGAAGTGGGCGCGCACCATCACCCCGAATTTACCATGCTGGAGTGGTATCGTCCCAGCTGGAGCTGGCATCAACTGATGGCCGAAGTGGCTGAGCTGGTGAGTCAATTGCTGGATCAACCAGCGCTATCGCAGCATCCTCTGCCGACTATGAGCTATCAGCAGGCCTTGCTGCAGTATGCCGGTATCGATGCTTGGTGTCACGATCGACACGTGCTTGGTCGGGGACTAGCTGCCGATCAGGCAGCTATGCTGGGCCAACTCGATCATGAAGATTTGCTCGACTGGTTTTGGGTCGACCGGGTTGAGCCCGCTTTGCGTCAGCATCATCCAGCACTGTTTATCACCCATTTTCCGGCTGCACGAGCTGCCATGGCCCGCATTGATCCAAGCCCTCCGGCAACAGCCTGCCGCTTTGAACTGTATGTTCACGGCGTTGAACTGGCCAATGGTTATCAGGAACTGACCGATGCTGGTGAACAGCAACGGCGCCTTGTCCAGGCCAATCAGCAGCGTCAGCAGCAAGGTCTGTCGCCCTTGCCTCTGGATCAACATTTTCTCGCAGCCCTGGCGCACGGTCTGCCTGAATGTGCTGGCGTGGCCTTGGGCTTCGACCGTTTGATGATGTTGGCCTGTGGGGCGGAATCAATTGATCAGGTCATGGCTTTTCAAATTGATTCTTGACACGTCATTTTTAATCAAATATATTGTTTCAGAATGTAACAAATAATGGTTTCATATCGTGATGATGATTGAATATAGATCATCACGGATCATGACCGGATAAAATAAAACAATCGTAACCATCACATGGAGTTACACACCTTGGAAACACATAACATCATGGAGCGCGAATTCTTTGATCGCGTCCGTAATAACCCGAAGTACCGAGAACTGGTGGAAAAGAGAGGCCGGTTTACCACATGGCTCTCGTTTCTGATGCTAATTCTCTACTACTCTTTTATCGCTGTCCTGGCCTTTAGTCCAGGATTGCTGGGTACTCCCCTGATGGAGGGACACATCATCACCGTCGGTATTCCAATTGGTGTATTGATTATTGTCCTGTCGTTCATCCTAACTGGTATCTATGTTCAGCGCGCCAACGGCGAGTTTGATGAGTTGACCAGACAGATCAAAGAGGAGACCCGCTAATGAAAGGATGGATCATCCTGTTGGCTATAGCAGCCACCGCGCTGTTGCCTCAACTGGGTCTAGCCGATGCGTTAACTGGACAAACCGAGAAGCAGCCCCTGAATATTATCGCTGTTGTCATGTTCCTGATTTTTGTGGCTGCAACGTTGGGTATCACCTACTGGGCGGCTAGGCGCACCAAGTCGGCCAAGGACTTCTATGCCGCTGGTGGGGGCATTACCGGTTTCCAGAATGGCTTGGCCATTGCGGGCGATTATATGTCGGCGGCTTCCTTTCTGGGTATTTCCAGCATGGTGTTCCTCAAAGGTTACGATGGTTTGATTTACTCCATCGGTTTCCTGGTGGGGTGGCCGATCATCATGTTCCTGATGGCGGAGCAGCTGCGTAATTTGGGACGTTATACCTTTGCCGATATTGTCTCCTACCGTCTGGAACGGATCCCGATCCGTACCATTGCTGCCTTTGGATCGCTCAGTACCGTCATTCTCTATCTGATTGCCCAGATGGTGGGTGCTGGACAGTTGATCAAAACCCTGTTTGGTCTGCCCTATGAGTGGGCCGTCGTTATCGTCGGTGCCCTCATGATTCTTTATGTCGCTTTTGGTGGCATGTTGGCTACCACTTGGGTTCAGATCATCAAGGCTGTGCTGTTGCTGTCAGGTGCTACCTTCATTGCCGGTGCGGCCCTGTATCATACCGGCTTCAACATTGAGGCACTGTTCACAAAAGCCATCGAGGCTATGAGAAGCAGTCCTCTGACCGATCATAAAAATCTGGTGGCGGCCAACAAGAATATATTGGCGCCCGGTGGATTGGTTGCTGACCCCATCTCGGCCATTTCTCTTGGTTTGGCTTTGATGTTTGGTACCGCTGGCCTGCCTCACATCCTGATGCGGTTTTTCACCGTCGGTAATGCCAAGGAAGCGCGAAAGTCGGTTTTTTACGCCACCGGCTTCATTGGCTATTTCTATATCCTTACCTTTATCATCGGTTTTGGGGCTATTGTACTGGTTGCCTCCAACCCGCAGTACCTGGACTTGATTAAAGGAACCTTGGTTGGTGGTAACAACATGGCCGCCATCCATCTCTCCCACGCTGTGGGTGGGAACTACTTCCTTGGTTTCATCTCAGCCGTCGCCTTCGCTACCATCTTGGCGGTGGTTTCGGGTCTGACTTTGGCTGGTGCTTCGGCAGTTTCCCATGACCTTTATGCCAACGCCATGCGTGGCGGTCAGGTCAATGAAAAAACCGAGATGAATATCTCCAAGATTGCGGCTTTGGCCATCGGGATCATTGCCATCTATCTGGGTATTCAGTTCGAGAAGCAAAACGTGGCCTTCATGGTGGGCTTGGCTTTTGCCATTGCCGCCAGTGCCAACTTTCCGATCCTGATCCTGTCGATCTACTGGTCGGGATTGACCACGCGTGGGGCCCTGCTTGGTGGTGCTCTGGGTCTGATCAGTACCGTTACCATGGTGGTGCTGAGTAAGACGGTATGGGTTGACGTTTTGAAAAACCCGGCCCCGCTGTTTCCCTACAAGGATCCGGCTATTTTCTCTATGACGCTTGCCTTCGTTGGCTGCTGGTTCTTCTCCATTACCGACCGCAGTGCGCGGGCCAATCGTGAGCGTGAAGCTTATGAAATGCAGGAAGTGCGTTGTCAGACCGGTATTGGTGCCGTTGGTGCTAGTAACCACTAATTAACCCATCCAACCTTGCACCCTTGATTCTTTTCTTCCCGTTGTCGGGAAGAAAAGAGCCGGGTGTAGGGAAACAACATGAATCTACACAACCCCCGCAGTTTCATCGTCGCCATCCAGCCTTTTGACCGGCTCAATGAGCAAGAGATGGTGCGCGTGCTGGATGCGCTCGATATCCAGTTTTTTCCACGGGAGCAGGTTGTTCTTAAAGCAGGTGACGTCCCGGAGTTTCTTTATATCCTGATCAAGGGTGTGGTGCGTGAGGAGGACGCCGAGGGTTTGGTAGCCTTCCATGGTCCGGAGGACCTGTTCGATCCAACGGCGCTGATTGCCGGTTCAACCCATCACTTTTTTACGGTGATCGAAGAGCTGCTCTGTTATACCCTGCCACGCCAGCTGTTTCTGGAACTGGCGCGTTATAACCGCTCTTTCCAGGACTATTTTTTCCAAAATCTCAGCCAAAAAATTGCTGGTCTACAGGGTAGTCGCTCCGATCACGATCTTAATCCGCTCATGATGTCGCGCATCAAGGATCTTGAACTTCGTCCGGTACAATACATTCAGGCCACCGACTCCATCCGCAATGCAGCGGCGCTGATGAAAACTCATAAAACCGATGCCTTATTGGTTGGTTTTGGTGATCAGATCGGCATTGTCACCGGTAGCGATATCCGCAACGCTTTAGCACTGGTCGAACTCAGCCCGCGGGATGAGGTGGGATTGATTGCCAGCCGTGTCATTACCACCATCGCCATAGACGATTATTTGTTTAATGCTTTGTTGCAGATGACCCGCCATGGTATTTCACGGCTGCTGGTGATGCGGGGTGACGAGCGGGAAGGATTTCTGGAACTGGTAGATTTACTCAGTTTCTGGTCCAATCAATCCCATTTTATTTTGGGTCGTATTGACCGAGCCAGTTCACTGGAAGAGTTGCGCACGGCGTCGGATAAAATCCCCTTCATGGTGCAGCAGCTCCACGCTAAAGGCGTCAAGATTCGTTACGTCGCTCGTTTGGTGCGTGAATTGAACCGTCGCATCATGACCAAGATTTATACCTTGTTGACGCCGGAAACAGTTGTTGATAACAGCGTACTGATCGTCATGGGTAGCGAAGGTCGTGGTGAGCAGCTGGTCAAGACCGATCAGGATAACGCCATGATTCTGCGCGATGGCTTTGTCTACCCTGAAATCAACGCCTTGCGTCAGCAGCTCGCCATGGCGATGGAATCGCTCGGTTTCCCAGCCTGTCCTGGTGGCATCATGTTGTCCAACGATGGCTGGTGTGCCAGCTGGTCCGATTTCCGCGCCATGATTCATAACTGGATTCAGTGTGCTGATAGTCACAGTTTGATGAATCTGGCTATTTTTTACGATGCCGTACCGGTCGCTGGCGATCCACAGCTGTTGCAACAGCTCAAGAAGGAGATGTTGTCCCTGTTGCCAGACGACAAGGCCTTCTTTTCGCACTTTGCCAAGGCGACGGTCACCTTCGGCACGCCTTTGTCGCTATTTTCAAACTTTATTGTTGAAAAGGCCGGAGCTGGCAAGAATCACCTTGATGTCAAGAAGGGGGGTATCTTCCCCATTGTCCACGCCATTCGTAGCCTAGCCATTGAAAATGGGTTGCGTGAGGTCAATACCGCCAAACGGGTGCGGCTGCTCAGCAAACTGGGCGTGTTTGACACCTCTTTTGCCGATGATATCATTGAGGCGTTCGATTTCATGTCTGGCATCCGATTTTTCAGCATTCTGGAGCAGGGGCAGGACAGCCATTCCATCACCCAGAATAACCTGATTGATCCGGTCCAGTTAAGTCGTCTACAACGTGATCTGCTCAGGGATTCCCTGCAGACAGTCAACCGATTGAAAAAATTTACCAGTCACCATTTCAGGCTGGATTTGATCGGATGAATCTATGGCGTTCTGTCAGGGACAGGTTGGCACAGCGGCGTCTCACCGATCAACGATTTGCTTTCTTGTTTGATTCCAGACCACACAGTGACGAGATTATCTGCTTCGATACCGAGACCACCAGTCTGGATATCAATCGGGCTGAGTTATTGAGTATTGGTGCCGTGCCAGTATTGGGCAACCGCATTCTGCTGAGTCGCCGACTCAAGTTGCTGGTGCGTCCTTCCGGTCCACTGGAGCCAGACAACATTCGCATTCATGGTCTACGTCCGTGCGATGTAGCCGGTGGCATACCGGTTGCGGAGGCGATTCAGCAATTTCTCCATTACATCGGTAACCGGCCGCTGATGGGGTATTATCTTGAATTTGATACAGCCATTATCAATAAATATGTTGTTCCGTGGTTGGGCGTCGCGCTACCTAACCCACGTATTGAGGTGTCCTCGCTTTATCATGATCACGCCATTGGATTAATTCCCAACAAGCCGATTGACCTCAGCTTCAAGGCAATCCTTCATGCGCTCAACATTACCTCCTACGACCAGCACGACGCCTTGAGTGATGCCATCGCTACCGCTCTCATCTATATCAAATTACAGCAGAAAACAGGCTAGTTCACAGAGTTGAATCCCGCCTCCCCGTCCTGCTGTTGTCGTGCCGCACACCCCAGCACTTCGACCAGATGACGCACCCGGATCGGACTGCCCTGCTGCCGCAAGCCAGCGGTCAGGTTCATCAAACAGCCCGGATTGAGACCGACCACGGTATCGGCTCCGCTGTCAGCGATGGCCTGCAGTTTATCGCTGCGAACGGCGTCGCTACGCTGTGGAAAACGCAGCATATAGTCTCCTCCAGCGCCACAGCAGCGATCCGAACGGGGCAGCTCGTGCAGTGGTGTTGCCAGCGATCGCAACAGTTGCCGTCCCGGCTGGGACAATCCATAACCATGCAGTATCTGACAATGATCGTGCCAAGTCAGCCGCCCCAATCCCGGGTTTTGCCCTTGCCACGGGCCATGATCGGTCTGACCGGCCATGAATTCACTGAAGTCGGCTACCTTGCTACTGAACTGCTGGGCCAGAGTGGCATAACGCTCCTCTTTTTCCATGGCTCGACCGTAGCTGCGTCCCGTGGTGACACAGATCGAGCTATCGCAGACAATGTGGTCCACTTCGCCCAAGACAGCGAAGCTGTCCAACAAGCGGCGCGCCTGGCGCAGAAAGGCTGGACGGTCCCCATGTTCACGAAAAGGAGCTCCACAGCAGCCAAATCCAGCCAGCACCACCACATCAAAACCAGTCCGCTGCAGCAGCTCACGCGCGAACAGACCAATCTGCGGTAGAAACAGGCGGGCCATACAACCACCCAATAACGCTACCCGACCTTTATGAGCGGCAGCAGGAGAATAACTCTTGCCGATTGGATCTGGACCCCTCCAATCCGGGATCAACGCTTCCAGCCGTGCCAGAGTGGGCCACCAGCGCAGCAGCCGGTGACGGCGCATCCTTTGTTGTCCGTAACGCACATACCAAGTCAGTCCTCGTGCTAGCAGATTAGTCAGTCGGTCACTGTTGGTGACAATGTGGAAAAGGTCAACCCACCACGGCGTGGCGGTCATCGGTATCAGGCTCCGTGCCAGTCCCACCAGTTTTCCGGGTCGCACACCGACCGGACAGGCGCTGTGACAGGCACGACAGAGCAGGCAGTGGGATAACAACTCGCTAGCTTGTTGTGGCTCAAGATAACCGGCTTGCAGTGCCAGAATAATCGAGATGCGACCTCGTGGTGACTGACTTTCATTGTTCTCAACGCGATAGGTAGGACACTGCGGTAGGCAGTAGCCACAGTGAGTGCACTGTTCTGCTTGGTTGAGAGATGGCGATAAACGTCTTGGTAGGGGTATTGGTAACTGCATGCTTTTTTTAGACCTTTTTTTGTGATAGAATCCCCGAAAGACCGCTCTAAGACCTTACATCTAAAATAAAATATCAGCCAAAGAAGGATACCTTAACCTTATTGCACCATGCAATTGGATAGGAAATCCGTTACGACGATCTCAAGAAAGGTATCATCAACATGACCACAACCACTTTTATGCCATTTCCCTTTGTACCGGCACAAGGCCCAGAAGCCAATGCTCAGGCTCTTTTTAACGGCGATAGCACCGATGACTGGAATCCTGCCAACGGCACGGCTACGGTCAATGTGACCTATAGTTTTACAGCAACCTTTCCCAGCTATTTGCGTGGCACGTCCTGGGACAACAACAGCTTCGCCCCGTTCAATACAGCACAGAAAGAGGCCATGCGTACCGCGTTGGCCACCATTGCCAGTCTGGCCAATATCACCTTTACCGAAGTAGCTGATACCACTCCGGGACAGATCCGCTTCGGTACCGTCCGACTTTCTTCATCGTTGGCTGGTGAGGCCTATTATCCGAGCTATTTTAACGGCAAATTTTCTGATATGGGCGGTGACGGTATGCTCAGCAACACCACTACCGACAATACCACGCCCAGTGTCGGAACGGCCGGCTATGGTACGTTGATCCATGAACTTGGCCATGCCCTCGGTCTCAAGCATCCCTTCGAGACCGCCACCGGTAACAGCGTTGTTCTGAAGGTGGACGATAACGAGCAGTTTACCATTATGTCCTACACCAGTCAGCCCAAAGATCTGTACCTTGAGACCACGGCCAATGGGTGGAACTATGCCAACTGGAATATTGGCGGCTACATGCTCTACGACGTGGCCATGCTGCAACAGCTCTACGGGGCCAACCGTAACACCAGGAATGGTGACACGACTTACAGCTGGGCCAATGGCACGCGCCTGCAGGAGGTGATCTGGGATGGTGGTGGCAGCGATACCATTGCTGCGACGGGTTGGACGAGGCCCTGTCTCATTGACCTGCGCCCCGGTTATTTCAGCTCCATCGGCCTGTTTGATCCGCTGGCACAACTGCCATCAGGGGTGTCCATCTCCAGCGATGCCCTGGCCAATAAGAACCGTTTTTACGATGGCAGCAATAATCTGGTCATTGCCTATGGGGCCCAGATTGAGCATGCAGTGGGTGGCTTGGGTAACGACTGTCTGATTGGCAACGAAGGGGCCAACACCCTCACCGGTGGTGCCGGTCAGGATAGGCTGATCGGCCATGCCGGAGCGGATAGCCTGATCGGTGGCGATGGTGTCGATAGCGCTGACTATGCCGATTCCAGTGCTGGAGTCTCCATCGATCTATTGCAGGTGAGTGCTGCCGGGGGGGACGCCGAGGGTGACCGTTTCACCAGTATCGAAAACCTGGCCGGTTCCGCATTGAGTGACCGCCTAGCGGGGGATAACAACGATAACTTGTTGGCAGGGGATGGCGGTGCCGATCAGCTGTCCGGCAACCAGGGCAACGACACCTTGCTGGGGCAGCTGGGTGATGACGCCTTATCTGGTGATGGCGGCAGTGATTTTCTCGCCGGTGGTGCAGGCAACGATACCCTTACTGGCGGTGGTGGTGATGACAGTCTCTATGGTGACGGCGATACGGCGGCCCTGCCAACTTGGCAGACCAGTGCTGGCCGGATTACGGCTGTGAATAGCAGCAGTGGTCAGATGGCTGGTGCTGCCATGGATGTTGATGGTAACGCCATGATTGTCGGTGGTGTCGGCTATGCCGCCATTCTGAGCTGGAACGGGACGGCGTGGGTACGTGATCAATTGTTGACGACGACTGGTATGGGTAACAACCAGGGCCAACCCTATAACGTTGCCATCAAGGGCAGCATGGCGGTGATTGGCGAGTCCAATAATGGTGGTGGAGCGGTTTTTGTTTTTAGAAAATCAGGCAACAGTTGGCAATTTGAGAAAAAGTTCACGGTAGATAATCCGGCTAATACCCTGTTTGGTAGCAGTCTGGCCATCTCGGATAATCGACTGATGGTCTCAGCTACCGACCAGAGCGGCGGCAATAAGGGTACCGTCTATTATTTCCAGTATAATGGCACGCAGTGGGAATCGAGCTATTCCTATTTTCCTGCCACCAGCTATTCAGCCAGTGAAGCCACTTGGTACGGTACCAGTATCGCTGCTGCCAACAATCGGTTGGCCATTGGCATATCGAGTTACGATGCTCCAGGTACCGATACCGGTATTGTGCAGATCCGTGATTTTTCAGCTAATACCTGGAGTTCATTGCGGCCACCAGAAGGATACGACAACCAGTATTTTGGTAGCGCTGTCGCCATGGATGGCAACCGCATCATCGTTGGGTCGTACAACAGTACCAACGGTAGCGGCCGCAGCCAATCTGGCTCGGCTTTTATCTATCAATGGGACAGCACCGCTTCCAAGTGGGTGTTTGAGGGGCGGTTAGATCCCTCCGGTGCCGTCAACAACGACCATGCCGCCAGTTGTGTCGATATCAAGGGCGATCTGGCCATCGTTGGGGCTTGGGGGGACAGCAACAGCAGCGCTACCGGGTCGGCTTGGCTGTTTCAGTGGGATGGCACATCCTGGGTGGAGCGTGAACGTATCACCCCTGTTGGTGGTGCAGCCCAGGATCGTTTTGGCAGCAGTGTCGCGTTGTGTGATGCGGGTGTGTTGGTGGGAGCGCGCCAGGATGATCAGCAGGGTAACGATGCCGGATCGGTTTGGTTTTATCGCCAGTCTGTGACCAGCACGGCCTCCAGTGCTGGCAACGATATCCTGATCGGTGGTAGCGGCCGCGATCAGTTGACCGGCGGGGCTGGTGCAGACCGGTTTACCTTTGTTTCATCGACGGATGAGACCGATGTTATCACTGACTTCAGTGCTTCCCAGGGTGATCTGCTGGTGTTGGACAGCCGTGGATTTTCCGGTCTGTCCGTGGGTACGTTGGCAGACAGCCTGTTAGGCAGTAATAGCACCGGTATGGCCACCACGGCCAGTCAGCGCTTGGTCTTCAATACCACCACCGGTCAGCTCAATTACGACAGTGATGGTTCTGGTAGCCAGGCAGCCGTGGCAGTAGCGACTCTGAATGGTGTCAGGTCGCTGTCGGCCGGTCAGATTGAGGTGATCGCTGATAGTATCACCGATACCATCGCTCCCGAGCTGACGGCCAGTTCACCAGCCGACAATGCTGTTTCAGTGGCTACCGATGCCTCCATCGTGTTGACCTTTAATGAGCCAGTCAAGGCAGGCAGCGGCTTTGTTGTGATCAGTAACGGTGACGATGATGTTCGTACCTTGGCCATCAGCGATCCGCAGATCACCATCAATGGTAGTCAAGTAACCATTCGCCCAACAACGGCATGGCTAACCAGTAGCCATTATAGTGTACAGATGGCAACTGGGGTGATCACAGACCCGGCTGGTAACAGCTACGCCGGCATCGCAAGTGCGACTGCGCTCGATTTTACCACGGCAGAGGCAACGGTCGAGCTACCAGCGGTGCCGACCGATCTGGATCTAGCCGCTGCCGATGATAATGGTTCATCCAGTAGCGATAACCGGACCAGCCTGACCAGTGGCCTGACCATCAGCGGCAATGGTGGTGTACTAGGCAACCGGGTCATCCTGTTCGACGATAAGAACAACAACGGCGTCATGGATGGCAACGAAGCCCTTACCACCGCTATCGTGACTGCGGCCAGCTGGAGTGGTGATATCAGCCTATCGCTGGGCTCGCATGCCATCAAGGCTATTCAAGTGGATACTCTTGGCCACAGCAGTGCATCCAGCCCATCGCTCATGATCGTCGTCACCGCCGCCGCACCAGCGCTGGCGGCCCCAACCGGTCTGGATCTGGCTGCGGCTGATGACAGCGGCAAGTCAACCAGTGACAACATCACCAAAAACACCAAATCCTTGACCATCAGCGGTACGGGCAAGAAAGGGGCTGTGATAACCCTGTTAGATGGTGAAACGTCGTTGGGGACAATTGCCGTCACTGCCACCACCGGCAAATGGAGCAAGGATATAGCCCTGTCAGCCGGCATCCATGCCATCCGTGCCACGCAGAAGATAGGCAGTAGTCTTAGCGATGTCTCGGCATCTTTGATGATCACGGTGGATGTCACAGCTCCGGCAGCTCCATCAGCACCCGATCTGGACGCCATTGACGACAACGGTACCGACAACAGCAACAACATCACCAGCGTCACCAAAGGGCTCAACTTCGGTGGTAGCGGCGAGGTTGGAGCGACGGTGACGATGTTCGCTGACAAGAACAAGAATGGCAAACAGGACAGCAGCGAAAAGGCTTTGACCACTACAGTGGTTGACAGCAACACTCAATGGAGTACCAAGGATCTGGCCCTAGCGATTGGAACCTACAGTTTGAGGGCCTTTCAAACCGATGTAGCCGGTAACAGCGGGCCGATGTCTGGGGCTCTAGCCTTGTCGATTGTCAAGTCTAGCGCTACCAAACGAGTGGAGTTGAGGGAAGGGAGCGGGTTGCTGACGTTTGGTGTTTGAGCGGTATACCCTGTGCTCTTTGCATGGCGTGTCGTCCGTATGGTATGATCGAACTTGCATAGGGTAGTCAATTTAGGAGTCGTTTCAAATCAGCAACATCGACCATGACGGCATCTATCACCAGCTCTATACCCATCCACATATGTTGGAAGACTTGGTGCGCCAGTTTGTCAATGAGCCATGGGTCGACGATCCTGACTTTTCACGCATGGAACCAGTCAAGACCAAATACCATGTGCCGGGCATGCCCAAGCGTGAGAGTGATGTGGTGTGGAAGATTCCATTACGGTCGGGTGGCGCGATCTACCTGCTGCTGTTACTGGAGTTTGAGTCCCAGGTCGAACGCTGGATGATTGTGCGGGGCGTGTCCTACAGCTGCTTGTTGTGGTTGCAGTTGTTGCACGAGGGTAGGATACCGGCTGGTGGACTCTTGCCACCGGTTTTTTCGGCGGTGCTTTACAATGGCGACAATCCTTGGTTGATGCCGGTACGGTTACATGACCTGATCGGTTTGCCGGACGACTCGCCGCTGTGGCCCTTTCAGCCCGATGGCCAGTTCTTTCTGATCGATGAGGGTCGGTACAACAAGGAAGATCTGGATCGACGTGATTCACTGTCGGCGCTGGTGTTCAAGATTGAGCAGTGCCAAGATCCGGAACAATTATCAGCTTTGGTCAGCGAGGTCATGGCTTGGTTTGACCGCTATCCGGAATTGGCAGGATTGAGATCGGTGCTGGTGGTCCTATTCCAGAACGCTATCGTGGCCATGACGGGCGAAAAAGTGGCTGAGGCCAAGGTTTCTCTGGACTTGTTGGAGGTAAAAAGCATGTTACAGACTAATATGGAGCGCTGGCGGGAAAATTGGCAAAAAGAAAAACAGATGGAATGGAAAAAAGAAGGTGAGTCCTCGGTGCTGCTGCGCCAACTTCACCGCCGTTTTACCACCCTGCCGTCCTGGGTTGAGCCCAAGGTTCTTAATGCCAGTTTGGATCTTCTGAGGGAATGGACTGACCGCATTCTTGATGCCCGTTCCCTGGAGGAGATCTTCGGTGATGAGGCGCAGGCAGCGCACTGAGGCATACCTGTGAACGACCAACCCCTATCACTGTAGGATGAAGAGTATGCCAGCTCTCGTGCGAGTTGGCAGAAATTGATGGAGTAAACAGAAATCATGCGCCCCAACGGGGCAACATTAACCACAGCCTGGGGCAATTCGCCCCAGGCATAGCTTTCGGAGAGCCCACACACCATGGCCACCCCACCTCCCGTCTCCTTCGCCCCCGCTGTCGACTATGCTACAGGTTATCATCCTTGGTCAGTTACAGGCACCGATGTCAACGGCGATGGAAAACAAGATGTCCTGGTCGCTAATCAGAACTCAAACACCGTCTCGGTGTTGCTCAATAACGG
>JADGCH010000069.1 GCA_015229115.1 Magnetococcales bacterium | reverse complement strand
TCTGGATCGGCAAATGGAGTGAGGGGCACAGCTGCGGCAGATCGGCAAACACCTCAACCAGATCGTCGTTCATATCAGCCGGATGGGAAGTAATAAAGCGAATGCGCTGCACGCCATCGACCAAGGCAACCCGCCGCAACAGCAAGGCCAGATCGTGCACAACACCATCGCGATCCATGGCCTGGTAGGCGTTAACATTCTGTCCCAGCAACTGGATCTCGCAAGTACCCTGCTGGGCCAGCCCAGTCACTTCATCCAGAATGGCCTCGACCGGTCGACTCCACTCACGGCCACGGGTCAGCGGCACGACACAGAAGGCGCAGAATTTGTCGCACCCTTCCTGCACGGTCACCGACGCTGCTGCCTTGCTGATCCGGCTCTCTGGCAACGTGTCAAACTTGGAAATAGCAGGAACGGCCAAGTCGCAGATACGGCTTTCACCGCGGTCAAGACGTTCCAACCACTGGGGCAGCTGGTGGTAGTTATGTGGACCAAACACCAGCTGAACGTAGGGAGCACGCCGGAAGATGGCCTGTTGTTCGGCCTGCGCCACACAACCACCAACCGCAAAACGCACATCGGGCTGACGGGTCAGCAGCCGCAGTCGCCCCAACTCGGAAAAGAGCTTGTCGTCGGCCTTCTCACGAATATGGCAGGTATTGAACAGCACCAGATCGGCTTCGGCAACCTCCTGGGTAGTGGTATAGTGACCGGTAGCCAGCAACAGGTCGACCATCCGCCCCGAGTCATATTCATTCATCTGACAGCCGAACGTCTTGATGAACAGCTTTTTCAAACGCTCATCTCCCTACTCCTGCGATTGCATCCGCTCGGTCAGTTGAGCAATGACGTTGGCAGGAACAAAAGGCGTGACATCTCCACCCATACGGGCAATCTCCTTGACCAGACGGGACGAGATAAAGGTGGTGGTCTCACTGGCCGCCAGAAAAACCGTCTCGATGGTACCATCCAGTTTACGGTTCATGGCTGCCATCTGCAACTCGTTCTCAAAATCGGACATGGCCCGCAAGCCACGCACGATAGCCCTGGCACCCTGATGACGCACATAATCAACCAGCAGCCCTTCGATACAACCCACCGTCACATTGGGAAGATGGGCCACAGCATCGTGGATCAGCCGGACGCGCTCCTGCGCCGGAAACAGGGCCTTTTTCTCAATATTGACAGCGACGCCAACCACCAGACGATCAAACAGGGCGGCGCTGCGCTGAATGACATCCAGATGGCCCAGCGTCAATGGATCGAATGTGCCTGGATAGACCGCAACGGCCACCTCCCTCACCCCAACACCCTACGGCTGATAACGTTGAGGACAGACAGCATCGCTGTACTGAGCCTCCAGCGCACGATAGTAGGACAGGCACATCTGGGCCGGATCACCCCACTGGGGGCACTGGGACCGCTGTTGCTGCAACAGCCGCCGCGTCATCTGCACATGCTCAAGGCACTGCCGCCGCTGTTGACAGAAGATGTAACGATCCATCTCCACCCCATGATAACGCGGTTGCGGACCGCAATCGGTGACGGTAAACGATGGTGCAGCGGTCGCAGAGGGAGCTGGAGCCGCCAAAGCGGTCGGAGCTGGAGCCGCAACGGCCGGTGTTGATGCGGACGTTGTGGCTGGAACGGCTGCTACAGGAATGGCCGGTGCTGTCGAAAGGGGCGCTGTAGCGGCTGGTGCAGACGGGGCTACTGGAATGGCTGGCGGCGTCTCAATTTTTGGCGTCACAGCGGCGGCCACTGCCAACGGTTTAGACTCGACAGCCGGCTTTGATTCAACAGGTTGCGCCACAACCGAAGCCACTGGCTTAATCTCTGGCTGGGCCGGTGCTGCTGCGCCCTCTGGCTTGACCGGCGCTATGACTTCCGGCTTGACCGGCATCGCTATCTCCGGCTTAACAGCTGCCTCGGGGGGCTTAGCCGCTACCACCGGTTTGGCGGTTGTAACAGGTGCTGGTGGTGCAACGGGCGGCGCAATGGGTGGCGCAGATTGCGCTGCCGTGGTTGCAGCCGGCGTAGCCGCAGGATCTTTGCGCGTTACCGAAAACAGGGCCGGCAACGAGGGAATCGACGGCATGCTGATGGAGGACAGCTTCGCCTTGGCTTGGCTGATCCATTCGGAGACGGAAAAAGTATGCGATTTTTCCGTTGCCGTCAGTTTTTGATCGGGCGTCTCCTGGTAGGCCTTGGCCGCTTGCTGCCATTCCTGCCAAGCATGACTGACGGAATAATTGGCCGGCCATTGCCAGCTCAGCAAAAGCGCCAAGCCGACACCTGCGGAAATACCGACTAGGTAAGGCATAAAGCGCCGCACGAACCACCCGGTAAATTTAATCATGTCCCCTCCCTGCTTTGTGCCATCGTATCCTGAATGTCCACAGCAAGCTATTATAGCACGGTATCGGCTGGTACGGAAATGGCAGCGATTTTTTTTGTACGGCTGACAGAACCAACCATACGCTGCTACAGCAAGGCTAGATTGAGTTCACTTCTCAGCACAGGATGCTTTTTCAGGTATTCAGCCAATCCCTCACCGTCAATCAGCTCAACTTGGTTCAGTTGCGCCTGCCCACGGGCTGTACCATTAAATCGCCTGTTGGTCACAGCCAGCAAAGAAAAGTCCACACCCGGGTGACATGCCGCATAAGCCGCCTTTCCTGCCACAACCTCCTTGACAGCATCCCAACCCAGTTCCCTACCATCCACCGATGAACTTTTACACTGGATCAGTACACCGCGCCGACCGGCAATAGCCACCACATCGACACCACCATCCCCTGCCTTCGGAGTGCGTTCCGCCTTATAACCCTGTTTGCTCCACAGAACGGCACAGAACGTCTCAAAGGCGTCTCCGTCAAGGGATTCCAGATCGATAGGAGTCAGAACCTTATCTTCAAAAATATGCTCACCGTCCGGTGTATCCAGATCCCTGATGAGATCAGCAGGCCTCAAATCACCGGTACCATCCAGCATATCGGATGAAAGTTGACGTTTCTGGTTCAGCAGCTCGTCCAGCTTGGCATCAAAAGTCCGGAAGTCATCAGCCACCACCACCAGGTAGTAGACAAACACATCCCGAGTCTGTCCAATGCGATAAGCCCGGTCGGTTGCCTGATCTTCCTTGGCTGGATTCCAGCTGCGCGTAAAATGGATGACGTGGTTGGCTGCCTGGATATTGACGCCAAAACCGACCGCTAGAGGGGACAGGATGATGGTGCCGAACCCCGGTCTTGCCTGAAACGCCCTGATCCGCCGCTGCCGGTTGTTGGCAACTTCCGAGGCAGCCGAAGTATCGCCATTGATGATCTCCGGCACAAAACCAAACCGCTCCGACACAACCCGCTGTAAAACCCGCTGCAAATCACGAAATTCACAGAACAGGATGACCTTCTCACCATCCGTGCGGATCGACTCAAGCTGGCGTATCAGCCATGCCACCTTGGGCGAACGGTTCTCGATTTCTGCAACGGTGTCCCGATCGGTACCAACCGTACCAGGATGACGGGGATCTGAACAAATACGCCGCAAATAATGAAGCAACTCAAGATACTTAGCATGATCGGCACGCTGACGGAATCGGCTCATCACGCCAGCATAAAGTTGACGCTGATAGCTCGATATCGGTAACGATCGACACTGGGGCACCTCAATTTTCTTCGGAAGATCCTTGGCCACCTCCGATTTGATACGTCTGAGCGTTTGTGGTCTGATCTTGTCCCTCAGTTCTTCAACACGCGCCCTTTCTTCGTCGGTTTTAACCTCGATCGGCTTGCGATAGCGTTGACCAAATTCACTCAAGGCACCAAGCAGGCCAGGTTGAACAAAATCGAACAGGCACCAAAGGTCGGTCAGCGTATTTTCAACCGGTGTCCCGGTACAGGCGATCTTAAAACGAGCGTTTTGCTTCTTGGCCGACCGGGTCACCATGGCATTGGGATTCTTGATCTTTTGCGCCTCATCACAGACGATCACCGACCATTTCTGTAACGCCAGAGAAAATTCGATATCGCGCAAGGTCTCGTAAGTGGTCAAGACCATATTCTGCCTGCCAAGCCAGTTCCTCCGCAACAGCCGCGTGATACCACCTTGGGCCAATTCCTGGTCGATATCCTCAGAGGGTAGCCTGCTGCGTGCCAAATTGTCCCCATAAAGGGTCAATAGGGAGAAAGTCCCTGGCTGGAAAAATCTGCTGATTTCCTCCTGCCAGTTATCCAGCAGTGACACTGGAGCCACCACCAGAAATGGGTCCATATCGGCTTGCTCTTCCAGCAGTGCCGCCATGAAAGTCAGCAACTGCAACGTCTTACCCAGGCCCATGTCATCCGCCAGCAAGGCTCCCCGGCAATCGTGCGGCGATCTTGACCAGAGATGCTGCAACCAGGCCACTCCCTCAAGCTGATGATCCTTGAGGGATATTTCCGGTCGTAACGACATAGGCAGTTTTGGAGCAGCTTTTTCTGGCCCCGTCAGCCCGCCACGCCGTTCTTCATAATCCAGTTTATCCACATTGGATTTGATGACCAGACCTTTGCGTGTTCCAGCCTTTTCCTTGGTCCTGACCTGTTCAGGATCAAAATTTCCTTCACGAACATCCTGGGTTGCAGCAGCGAACGTCTCCACGATAGTCTCCGCCTGCGCCACAGGAATTGGCTTGGGGCAACCCGGAAAGGTCAGCGCGTCAAGGCCATTCTCTTTGGCCTGTGCCACCGCCTCACGAAAATCAGACATCCGCTCTTGATCCAATGGGATAGCTAGGGTCTCTCCTCCACCTTCGGGAGTGTAGAACCAGCCAAATTCGACATTGTCAGGATACCACCCTTCATCCTCTTTCTTCTTGGCAATGTAGGGGGAATAATAAGCCTTCTCAACACCGAATCCTGCAATCCGTTCCGAATAGCGCGACAGGTCGAGCAACTCGGCTACCCCCACCCCCTGTGGCTTGCGCATCTCTGCCAAGGCGTGGCGCAGTATTTCGGCCTGGGCAGAGGTATCGCCAAGAATTTCGAGATCAAATCCATCCCAGTTACAGCACTGGGTCCCCGCTGCCATCCTGGCATCCAGCTTGTTCAGAAAGCGCTCCAGTTCAGCCGCCCCCTCAAACTTGTATTCTTCAACCCTGGCGCTATCTGCCAGGATCTCCTCAATCTGCAATCTCACCTCAAAGGGGTAACCGTTATCGTCCCGTTTAACGTCAGCAACAAAATGTGGAAAGGTAATACCAGCCGCATCCCGCGCCCGCTCGAACTGTTCCGGATCGACGACAACCTCTGCCGCTGGTCCCAGAGCAGCGAATGGGTTGCGTATAAAGGCCTCCGCCCGATCACCCGCAACACGACGTCCAACCATGCGCTTGATCTCACGCAGTACTGTCTGTGCCTCTGGCGAAACCAGCACATGCGTCAGACCTTCCCCATCGGGAATGTCGTAACGGTCCCTTACGCTGTTAAGTCGGTCAAACATCTCCAGCCAGCGTTGGGGCTGATCCTCAAAACCTGGAACAACCTCGACCACCTTATCACCCGCCACAGTCGTCTTGCGCAGGTTGATGGTCAGCTTTTCGGGAGTCAGAACAACGGTTTTAGCGAGAAAATTGGATAGATTAGCCACCCCAACAGCCTTGGCACGTATGGCAGACCAAGCCCGGCGGTTGGTGTCGACATCAAGCGCGCCCCGTTCCTTGCGTAGCCGATCCAGTGCGGCAACAGCTTCCAGCACTTGCCATACTTTTTCAGGCAGCAGGATCTCCTTCCCCTCAACCTGGAGCACAGCCCCTACAGGCAAGACATGACTGCGGGGCATTCTGCCGTTCGGCGCTGTCCACCCGGAGACCCTGATGGAAAAGTCGGCATCGGTTAAAGAGCCCTTGTTGTCAAGAGAGGGCCGCCAGTGCTCAACCGGCGGCAAATCCAGCAATCGTACGCTTTCGGCATAGTCCGAAGACGCCATCAACCGGTACACATCCGCCCATGCCACCGTGACATGATCCCCATCTGACGAGGCAAACCCCTCCTCCTCAATCTGGGCCAGCAACTGGGCCAGCTCTGCCTGCGGGCCAAAATAGGCCAAAGCCCGTGGTGGCCACGCTCCGGCAGGTAATACACGGAACGTTATCCCTGTCGTCGAAAAAGACCTAGTCAGGCTAGCCAGCACCACTTTTTGATCTGCTGTCGATGGCTTTTTCCAGAATGGGAACCAGATCATGGCTTACTCACTCACGCCACCAGCCTTTTCCTGCCCTATATTGGAAACCTAGCCGCATCAAAGAGTCGGACACAACTCCTACTTGGTCGTCGGTACGAACCCAATAACTTCCACCTTTCAATCGGCGATCATCAACATGCAAACTATATTTGTTAATCAGCTCACTAAGGCTAAGCCCCGTCATGTTTTTATTTGTCACTGCTGGTTTACTCACAGCAGTTTGTTGGGTGTAGCCATACGTGGTGTATTGGTATTGCTGGATGTGCGCATCTTCTGTTACGTCGCGTTTGGTTTCACCACGCCACCAACCTTTTCCTGACTTATATTGAAAGCCTAGACGTTTCAAAGAGTCCGTTATGACCTCTATCCGATCATCGGCATAAACCCAGAAATTCCCATCCTTCGATCGATGATCAACAACATGTAAGCTATATTTACTAGCTAGCTCATTGAGACTCATAACATTTTTATCAACAATATGACCAATAACAGGATATATTTCTGCGTCGAATCTATCTTCCCAATTATATCCATGGTATAAATGAAGCATAAGATCATTATAATAATTTGACTTCAATAAATTCACTGATATGCTATTAACTTCTCCATTGCTTACCAAGCTACAAGATAGCTCTTTTAATATCCTGTCACCCTGAAAAAGAAAAAAAGCATTTCCTTTCTGTCCAAACTCAATTGCTAAATAGCTACCAATTTTCATAATGAAGGCATTGTTATATCTTGTTGTTTTACTAATGTTGAAAAGTCTTCCTTTGGCACGCACTTTAAATTTATTGATTTCTTCACTACGTTGTTCCTTGGTATACGGTCCTAACCCAAACCACATATCTTCGATGTACGGTATAAAACGGGTCCAGTACTTCAGGCGTTTTGGATCCCCGACGCCATCATAGCTCAACAACTCAAAAAAGTCCTTAATCAGACTACGCTTCAGCCAACCATCGACCATCTTCCTCGCTTTTTCATCTGGTTGGCCCTGACTATCTGTGACACGTTCAGCCCATAATCCCCGATCCAGCCATGGGTTGCCAATCACTGAAACAGCTTTATCACGCAGATCACTTCTCTCTAGCGAATTTTGGCAACAAGCATAACGAGAAGTCAGCATGGCCACGCAGCGTATCTTGAGAGACCCAGAAATACGCGTATTATTTCCTGTAGAAATTGATAATAGATTAGGTATCTTATTATTAAATTCTACGTCATCCCATGATATGCCTGTCCTGATTTGGGCAAGAATAGCCTCTTCATGAATCCAAGAGTCCGAAGAAATATTAAGTACATCGATGACTGCATTCAACTCAGAACTGTCCCCATTAATCAATCTTGGCCCATACCTGCCGCAGGGATTGTCATGAAGTAAATTGACATGTTTTGAAAGGACATCAAACCAGTCCGTCTTTACGCCAAGCTGATCACCAATCAAGGGTAACTGCAACGCGAGCCAATACCTCAACAATTTCCATCCGGTTTTTAACTCTTTTCCCACCTTTGAATAAGGAACCCGCCAATAGCAGGCAAGCAGTGCTCGGAAACACTTGATCTGCAGTCTTGGCTCAGTCCCGGATTGAACCAAAGCGAGCAACTTTTCCAGCAGTCCTGTTTCAGAAAGCAGGCACCAACCGGAAGCGTCTGGAGATCCCGCACCAATACAAGTATATTTCAACCCACGCCAGCCATTTGGCTGACCGTGGCGACGAAAATAAGCGACCTCATCGGCTACCGCTGGTGAGTTGGGAGCAGCACCAAGAGATTCATGCTGAGCGCGAATCCTTGCAAAAACTTTTTTTGTTTTGTCAGAATCGGACCAAGCATGCTCAAACTGTGGCTCCATAGCCAATGAAGATTGCAGCCGCTTGCGTAACTGGTCGAGTGGATGTGTCACTCCAGTGGACATTTCAGCTCCTGGTCCAGTGGTGCTTCCCTGATCTGCTCTCGCTCTTCCTCGTAGCCGAGAAATTCCAGTTTCAGCTCAATACGCTGACTTTCGGCGTCGCTTGGCTTGAGGGCATTGAAGGAAGATCCTCCAACCAAAAACAAATTGCGCACATCCCTGCGGTCACGTTCGTTGAGTGCGTCCGGAACGGACGGATTGAGCAGAATGCACAACACCCGTTCCGCCCTCTGCAGGCTGAGATGAAGATTATAGATGTAGGTGCCGCTTTGACTGGCAAATCCTTCAACAATCACACGTTTGAAAACAGGATCGCATCCTGGCGAACGGGTCAGAAGAAGTACCTTGGGCACATAAGTCCTCAAAGTAGCCTCTGCCTTTGCGTCCAGACGATGCTTGTTGGTGGCGAACAAGGCCAGCGTACCAAACCTGATCGAATGCCCTTTGATCTCGACACCTGGGAACTGTTCTGCCGTCATGGCAGCCATATCCGCCATACAGGCATCCACTTTCTTGCGATGCTCCTCCGGTCCCGAAATGACCTTCTGGGTTACAGACATCAGCGTAATGGTCATGGCAACCAAAAAAAGGACCATCAATGCGGTCATCAGATCGGAAAAAGAGATCCAGAACGGCTTTTCCGCCTCGGTTTTCGATGCCTTTTTGGTTGCAGTTGTCAATCCCAGCACGGCCGTTTATCCGCTACTTCCGCCCAGGAAGATGATCGAGAGCATCCTCGAGGTCCCTGATGCTGCCTGACAGCATATCAACGGCATTTGCCAACTCTTCCTTAAACCGGTTATTACCCTTTTGGAGGGTTTGTTCGATACTGCTCGCAAAGCTCTCGTGAACTTTCACAAGCACCTCATTGATCCCCTGAAGATATTCCTCGGCCTGTTTTTGTGCTACTCCCAGCTGTCTGGTCGCTGATTCGATCCGGTCAACTTGCTCCGATGTCATGGACGCCTCGCGTCTGGCGTTGTCCATGACAGTTTTGAACTCGGTAACCATTTCCTCAAAGGCGGTACGATTACGTCTGTAATCGGCCACAACATTCTTGGCTTCCGACATGGTTACCGCCAGTGAATCGGATGCCAGCCTGATGTTGTTGGTCACATCGGACGACATTTTGATAGTGTCGACAAAATCCTGACCCGCTTTAGCAAAATTTGAAGTCGCCAAGGCAACCTTGTCTGCCCCCAAACTCATGCCGTCGATGGCCTTGTTGGTTGCCTGTGATAGACTGGCCACCGTCTCTTGCAACGACTGGTTGGTTGCCACCGACTGGGCCAACAATCCTTCCATCTTGGATGACAGCGATGACACCACCTGACTGGTATTCTCCTCAAACCGTTCCTGTCGACGTCCCTGGGAATCAGCCGCTTCTTCAGCCTGCTGACTCAGCTTGGCAATCACCCCTGCAACCTGTTCACCAACTGTTTGTAACGCCTCCTGAAGCTTTTGGGACGATTCCGTCTGCGATGCGCTAACCAATTCACGAATCTGGTTGACAAATTCACCCATCTGCTGGTCCATCGCCTGCTGACGCGCTTCCATGGATGTCATGATGTCGCCAATGCGTTCACCCATGGCGTCAACAGCCCCTTTTCCAGCTGAGTTCATATCGGAAGCAAGCAGGGCAAACTTCTCCGCTGTACCCCTCATCACGGAAGAAGTTTCTTTGAGGATATCGTTCATGCCGTGCAATTGCCCACCAAAAGTGTTCTCCAACCGCTCGCTGAATTGAACCAGAACGTCACTGAGCAACTGATGTACGGCTTCTCCCTGATTGGTACTCACACCCTTGACAGATGAGGCGATTTCAGCCATGGGCCCGCCCATGTGTTTAGCAATGGCCTCGCCGACACGATCAGAAATCTGATTCGCATGGCTCGCATGAGCGTCAATTTGTCGTTGTGTGAACGTCGCCATAATCTCTTTTAGATCGACAACAAGAGCTTCCTTGATCTGTAGCGCCTGAGTTACTTGGCTCTCCGAAGCCATTACGATTCGTTGCAGGTACTCCTCACCCACTCCAGCATCAAATAGGCTGTCGATAAGCTGGGCTATCTTCTCAACTTGATGGTAGCAGAATGTAACCCATAACCTCTCTATGAAGGTAAATACTATTGCTATGGTTATGGCAGTTGCCGATACGTTAAAGGCATCCCCTACAGTATTAATCAGCTTCCCAAGTTCATGCTGTACTTGTGCCGGATTGGATATGTTAAAATTAGACAGCCCCGTAATAAGGCCTAAAAATGTACCGATGATCCCAATGCCGGTCAGGATTCCAGGTAAATGCTTGAAAAACTCCGTTTTTAGGTAAGTATCAACCAATGCCTGTTGGGTAAAGAACGTCTCTGCCAGCGCAGTAGCTCGGTAGTGTATGATCCGATCCTGCCCTGTCCCTTCATCGACCTGTGTTTGCTTATGCAGCGTTTCTTCATACTCATGCCAAAGATAAACCAGAGTTTCCAAGCGCATGGAACGCTCAATTGCACTCAGCTCAACACCATCTGTATTTTTATGTAGTTTCCCTTTTATTACTTCAAGAGCCTTGGCGGATTTACGCAAGCCAAACCACCATAGCCTTGTAGCAAAAATCAACCACATAAAAGCACTGCAAAGAAAAAAGGCAATAAACCCGGCCGGAACCAGTGCATGCCAAGTATGCGCGTACCAGTATTTTTCAATATATTCTATAATTTCCATGATTAAATCTGTAACTATAAGATTGTTCAATGTTGTTAAAAAACATAAATAACTATAAAATAGTTTACTTCACTATCCGTTGGCTACTATCAGCAGGATGATTTGGAAGGTTAACTACTGCACCTTTTAGAGCACGAAACATGCCCGATCCACTCTCTTCCTCCAGCAAACACACGACAATGAGTGAAGAACAGACCACCCCATAATACTCTGCTGGTCATCAACGGCAACTGTTCGGAAATACTGAACAGTTGCCTACGTCTGCGGCTCCCAACCAGCCACGACGTGGGCCATGTGCTCACCGAATTATTTCTCTTCCAGCCTGGATAGCTGTTTCACCATGAGGTCGAAGTCCGATTCCAGTTGATGGTCGGCTATCACGCGGAACGTGTCACATTCTCTCTCGGCATGTTCTTGCGCCATCCGCGCCGACACCCTGCCTGCATCCTGCAGGATTTCCCTGTCGTTGAGGGTCAGAAAGCCCTCCAGCTTCCTGATCCAGTCACCCATGGCCATGGGAATGCGTCGCTCAGCCTGGGATTCGGCGAAAATGAGGTATTGTTCCGCCAGATTGTTTAGGGCGCGCAATTCATCCTCATACAGATTAGTTCTTGGCAACCATCACGTCCCATTTGCGCACCCGTGTCCCTTCCCAGTTGGTCAGACCCATGTTGGGCAGGTTGCTGTTGGCCCGTTCGGCAATCAGCTCGGCAGCCGTATGGCCATGAATGGCATAATGGACCTTGTTCTGCACCGTGGCAAAAAACTCCTTGGTCATGGGATGGTGCGGATCATAATCCACGCTGGTGGCGTAAATATCGGTGATTTTCTGATAAAAGCGCCGTTCGCTGGTGCGGATGTCCTGAAGGCGGCGGGCCAGTTCGTCAAAGTAGTCCGGTTCCTTACCGGGGTTCTTCAGCCGTTCGTCATCCAGTACGAATCCCTT